>NZ_JBLROB010000002.1:0-460022 GCF_047921475.1 Micromonospora sp. SL4-19 | reverse complement strand
CGCGACTGCGGGGCTCGCAACACCGGCTCACTCCTCGCGCTCACGGTGCACACTCCACGATGACGTCCAGGGCCCGGGCGAAGTCCGCCCGGGTCGCCCCGGCGCTGATGGTCAGCCGGAGCCGGGAACGGCTGTCCGGGGTGGACGGCGGCCGGAAGCAGCCCACCGCGACGCCCCGGTCCCGGCAGTCGGCCGCCCACGCGGTCGCCGCCTCCGGACCGGGCGCGGTCACCGACACCACCGCCGCGTCGGGGGCGGAGACCTCCAGCCCGGCCGCGCCCAGCCGGCGCACCGCGAGGGCCGCCCGCTCCGCCAGCTCGGCGCGCAGGTCGTCGCCGGCTCGGGCCAACCGGACCGCGGCGAAGACCCCGGCGGCCACCGCCGGGGGCAGCGCCGTGTCGAAGATGAACGTCCGCCCGGTCTCCACCAGGTGCCGGACGAACTCCGCCGGGCCGGCCACCACGCCGCCGGCCCCGCCGAGCGCCTTGGACAGGGTCGCGGTCACCACCACGTCCGGCTCGCCGGCCAGCCCCGCCGCGGCCACCCCGCCGGCCCCGGCCGGGCCGGTGACGCCGAGCGCGTGCGCGTCGTCGACCAGCAGCAGCGCGCCGTGCCGGCGGGCCACCGCGTGCAGCGCCGCCAGCGGTGCCAGGTCGCCGTCGACGGAGAAGACCGACTCGGTGACCACCACCGCCGGTCGGCCCGGCGCCGCAGCCAACGCCGCCTCCACCGCGGCCACGTCCGCGTGCGGGGTGACCACGGTCTCCGCGCCGGAGATCCGGCAGCCGTCGATCAGCGAGGCGTGGTTGTGGGCGTCGGAGACGAGCAGCGTACGCGGCTGCACCAGGCCTCGGACGGCGGCGAGGTTCGCCAGGTAGCCGGAGGAGAAGACCAGCGCCCGGTCGGTGCCGAGCCACTCCGCGAGGGCGTTCTCCAGCGCATGGTGGACGTCGGTCGAGCCGCGCACCAGCCGTGACCCGGTGGCGCCCAGCCCGTACGCGGTCAGCGCCTCCGCCGCCGCGGCGGTGACCTCCGGGTGGGCGGCCAGGCCGAGGTAGTCGTTGCCGGCCAGGTCGACCACCGCGTCGCCGGCGGCGCGCGGATACAGCCGGCGGGTGAGGCCCGCCTTCGCCCGCAGCTCGGCGCGGCGGTGCAGCGCCGCCAGCCAGTCCGCCACCGTCACTCCCCTGCCGTCGACCCGCTTCCGCGGGGCGAAGTTACCACCCGCCCGCCGCCCTCCGGCGGATCCACTCCTGCGACCCGGCCGCGCCACCGCCGGCCCGGGCACTGCTGGCCGACAACCTCCCCGACCAGCGCCCGGAGCCCGTTCATCGCCGTCCGGCAGCCTTGTAGGGTACGAGCCATGCCAGAGATCCTCGACCAGGCCCGGACCCAGGTGCTGGAGAACGGCGTCGGCCTCGACGAGGCCGGTGTCCTCGCCGTACTCAACCTGCCCGACGAGCACCTGCCCGCCGCCCTCCAGCTCGCCCACGAGGTACGGATGCGGTGGTGCGGCCCGGAGGTCGAGGTCGAGGGCATCGTCTCGCTGAAGACCGGCGGCTGCCCGGAGGACTGCCACTTCTGCTCGCAGTCCGGCCTGTTCACCTCGCCGGTCCGCTCGGTCTGGCTGGACATCCCCTCGCTGGTCGAGGCGGCGAAGCAGACCGCCGCGACCGGGGCCACCGAGTTCTGCATCGTGGCCGCCGTGCGTGGCCCCGACGCCCGGCTGATGAAGCAGATGCGCGAGGGCGTGGCCGCCATCAAGGCGGAGGTCGACATCCAGGTCGCCGCCTCGCTGGGCATGCTCACCCAGGAGCAGGTCGACGAGCTGGTCGACATGGGCGTGCACCGCTACAACCACAACCTGGAGACCTGCCGCTCCTACTTCCCGAACGTGGTCACCACGCACTCGTGGGAGGAGCGCTGGGAGACCCTGAAGATGGTCCGCGAGTCCGGCATGGAGGTCTGCTGCGGCGGCATCCTCGGCCTGGGCGAGTCGGTGGAGCAGCGCGCCGAGTTCGCCGCGCAGCTCGCCGAGCTGGACCCGCACGAGGTCCCGCTGAACTTCCTCAACCCGCGCCCGGGCACCCCGCTGGGCGACCGCCCCGTGGTGGAGGGCAAGGACGCGCTGCGGGCCATCGCCGCGTTCCGGCTGGCCATGCCGCGCACCATCCTCCGGTACGCGGGCGGCCGGGAGCTCACCCTCGGCGACCTGGGCACCCGGGACGGCCTGCTCGGCGGCATCAACGCGGTCATCGTCGGCAACTACCTGACCACGCTGGGCCGGTCGGCGACCGACGACCTGAAGCTGCTGGACGACCTGAAGATGCCGGTCAAGGCGCTCTCCGCGACCCTGTGAGACAGAGGTGACCGTGAGCCAGTCGTGGTGTGACCGTTGCGGTGAGGACGCCGCGGTCGGCGGGCACGAGGCGTGTGCGGCGGCCCGGGCGTTGGAGCCGCCGCGCTACTGCGCCCACTGTCGCCGCCGGATGAAGGTGCAGGTGCTGCCGGCCGGCTGGGCGGCGGCCTGCGTCGAACACGGCGAGATCCGGAGCTGACCGGTGCTGCGGGGGCGGGTGGTGACGCTGTGACCGGCGACGGACGAGGACGTGCCCGCCCTCGCGGCGATCCGGGCCACCCCGGAGGTCCGACGCTGGTGGCGCGGCGGCGACGACCTGGCCGGGGAGATCCGCGCCGACCTGGCCGACGACGAGCTGACCGTCTACGCCGTCGAGCACGACGGCCGGGTGGTCGGCGCGATCCAGTGGTCCGCCGAGACCGAGCCCGACTACCGGCACGCCAGCCTCGACCTCTTCCTCGACCCCGCGGTACGCGGCGCGGGCCTGGGCGGGGATGCCATCCGCACCCTGCTCCGGCACCTGATCGACGAGCACGGGCACCACCGGTTCACCATCGACCCGGCGGCGGCGAACACCGCGGCGATCCGGGCGTACGCGAAGGTGGGCTTCCGCCCGGTGGGCATCATGCGCCGCTACGAGCGCGGCGCGGACGGCCGCTGGCACGACGGCCTGCTGATGGACCTGCTCGCCGACGAGTTGTCCGACTGACTGCGGTCAGGCGGTCCGGATCCAGTAGCGTCGGAGGCGCCCGAGTTCGGTGTCCCGGACGTCCTCGAGCACTCCCCCGTGCCGTTCGATGGTGCGGGCCGAGGCTTCGTTGTGCTCGTCACAGGTGATCAGGACCGGGTCGATGCCCCGCCATGCCGCCTCGGTGAGCGCTGCGCCGAGGGCGAAGGTCGCCACGCCCCGGCGCCGGGCGGCGGGGCGCACGCCGTAGCCGATGTGGCCGCCGGCACGCAGCAGGAAGTCGTTGAGTCGCAGCCGCAGGGAGATCGCGCCGAGCACCTCGTCGCCCTCGACGATCCACCAGTAGATCGCGGGGACCCGCCCCTCCGGCACCCGGGATTCGTCCGTGCCGTCCCGCAGCCCGCTCACCCAGGTCGCGAAGCCCTCCGGCGAGTCCACCTCGTCGGTCGGGCCCAGCCCGGCGCCGTCCTGGTGGACGCCGCGGCCCCAGTCGTCCCGGGCGGCGAGCCAGGACCGGTGCAGGCGGGCGGTGGGGGCGATCAGCTCGACCATGCGCGGACGCTAGCGGCCCGTGGCCGGCCGAGGCCACCGCTTTCCGCGGGACCCGAGCGCCTGCGGAACCACGGGCAACCCGGGTCACCGATCCCAGCCGAGGCCCGACCGGGTCAGCGGTCCCAGATCAGGTGGCCGTCGGGGAGGCGGCGGGCGCCCTCGGCCGGCCGGTGCGGGCTGAGCCGCCCGTCCGGCATGAGGTGCCGCACCGGCACCCGGTGACCGAGCGCCGCCACGTCGGCGATCAGGCGTCGGTGGCAGCGCCACCAGACGCTCTCGCTGCACATCACCGCGGTGGTCCGGTGCGCCGCGTCGGCGAGCACCTCTTCCAGCGCCGCGTCGAACTCGGGCGTCCGGGTGTACGCGGCGTACGCCCGGAACGCCGCGACCCGCCACCAGGTGTCCGGCTCCGGTTCCCCGGCGCGCACGTGCCGGCGACCGCCGAGGCGGGGCTCCCAGCGGTAGTCGATGCCCCGCTCCGGCAGCCAGTGTTCGAGCGCCTCGCTCCGGACGTCCGGGTTGGTCCGGCTGGCCGGGTACCGCCGCACGTCCACCACCAGCGCCACCCCGGCCCCGCCCAACAGCTCTCCCAGCCGCTCCCGATCGGCCGCCCCGTGCCCCACGGTCAGCAACGCCCGCTCCACCAGGCCAGCTTGCCCGGATTCTTGGACACTTACCGTTCACACCGAACGGCAAATGTCCAAGATCCGCGGGCGGTTGCGGACGGGACGGCGGAAGCACCGTCCCGCGCGCAGACTCGGGCGGGTGGTGAGAGCTCTTCCCCCTGACGAGGCGGGCGCGCTGGAGTGGCTGGCGTTCGAGCAGGCCGGTGTACTGACCACTGCCCAGGCGACCCGTCTGCTGACCGCGGGCACGGTACGGGGCCTGGTCCGCTCCGGGCGCTGGCGGTCGATCTGCCGGGGACTCCTGCTCACGAACAACGGTCGCCTCACCCGGGACCAGGAGCTCTGGGCGGCAGTACTGGCCGCCGGCCCGCGTGCCGTGCTGGCTGGCCCGACCGCCGCTGCCGAGGCCGGCGTACGGGGCTGCGGCGGAAGCCGCTGCACGTGCTCGTGCCGGCGGACCGACGAGCGGGCCGGCTGCTGCGCACCCTGCCCGTCGGCGTGCCAGCAGCGTCTGGTGCTGCCCGACGAGATCACCACATGGACGTCCGGCACTGGGCCGACGACATGCGCCGGCAGAACGACGTCTGGACGACCGGCGATCGGATCCTCCGCTTCCCCGCGTGGTTGGTCCGCGCCCACCCCGACGAGGTCGCCGAGTCGCTCCGCCGCGCTCTCCTCGCCGCCGGCTGGCGTCCCGAGGAGTGAACCTTGGACAGTTGCCGTTCCGGGCGAACGGCAACTGTCCAAGATCTCGAGGGCAGGCCGTCAGGAGACGGTGCAGGGGGTGCCGTTGAGGGTGAAGCTGGTGGGCTTCGGGTTGGTGCCGGTGTGGGTGCCGTTGAAGCCGAAGCTGGTCGACGTCCCCGGCGCGAGCATCCCGTTGTACGACAGGTTCGTCGCGGTCACCGCGGCGCCGGTCTGGGTGTAGTTGGCCGACCAGCCCTGGCCCACCTTCTGCCCGGTGTTCGGAAAGGTGAAGGCGAGGGCCCAGCCGTTGATCGAGGTCGTACCGGTGTTGGTGAGCGTGATGTTCGCGGTGAACCCGGTGTCCCAGTCGTTGGTCACGTAGTCGACCTTGCACGGCGCGGTGCTCTGGGCCGGCGCCGTGGTCACCGTGACCGTGGGCGACGGGGCCGAGGCGTTGCCGGCGGCATCCACCGCGACCACGTAGTAGACGTAGGTGGTGGCGGGGGTCAGCCCGGTGGCGGCGTACGTGGTGCCGGTGACCGTGGTGACGAGGGTGTCGGCGGGCCAGGTCTGCCGGTAGACCCGGTAGCCGGTGACGCCGACGTTGTCGGTGGCTGGGCCCCAGGTGAGGGTGAACCCGTTCGGGCCGACCGCCGAGGCGGTCGGGGCGCCGGGCGACGTCGGCGGGGTGGTGTCCGAGCCGCTCCCGCCTGGGGTGGTCACCTGCACCGCGGGCGAGGACGCCGACTGGTTGCCGGCGTTGTCGCGAGCGCTCACCCGGAACCGGTACGTCCGGGCCGGCTGGAGCGAGCTGACGGTCAGGGTGTTGGTGCTGGTCGGGTACTTCACCACCACGTCGCTGCCGACCGTTTCGTGGCTCACGTCGTAGCCGGCCAGGCCACTGCCCCCGCTGTCGGTGGAAGCGGCCCAGGTCAGCGTGACGGAGGTGGAGGTGAGCCCGGACGCGACCGGGGTGCCGGGCACGGTGGGCGGGGTGGTGTCCGGGGTGCCCGGCCCCGGCTCCTCGCCCCAGACCCAGACGCCGGCGGAGTAGAGCGGCACCTTCCGGTTCGGCCCGGCGGTGGCCTGGTACGACGGGTCGTTGGTCGGATCCCAGGTGCCGCCCTCCGGCACGCCGACCTTGAACTGGACCTCCATCCGGTGCTGCGACTGCCCGGCCGGCGCGATGGTGTAGCCGGTGCAGTCGACCTCGACGTACCAGATGTCACCGGACAGCTGACGAGCCGTGGTCGGCGACGGGCAGCCCTGGGTGTAGCCGGGAGTGACCTGCACCGGACCGGCGCCGTCGGGGCGGAAGTAGTAGCGGAACTTCCCGGTGGTCAGCGCCCGCGCCGGGAAGGCCGACTTGTTGTAGATCATCACCTTGAGTCCGGTGCCCCGGGGCTCGGCCTGCATCACCGTGGTCTCCACGGTCAGCTCGTCCAGGTCCGGCTGCTCGGCGGTCGGGAAGCCGGCGAGCGGGTTGCCGCCGTACTCCGTCACCAGCCGGGCCAGGGCGGAGGTGAAGCCGGCGTTGTAGTCGGTGGCGACCTCGTTCATCACGTAATCCGACCGGCTGTCGGTGTAGGCGTCGTTGGCCGACGACGGGCCGCCGACCAGCGCGCCGTAGAGCACGTGCCGGGTCTCGGTGGGCACGGTCTGGCTGTCCCACCAGGAGCCGTGCGCGGTGCGGTGGTGCGGGTTCTTCGGGGCGTTGGTCCCGAAGCCGATGACGTAGCTGGAGTTGCGCGGGTTGTCGCCGAGCGCGTAGTTGATCTGCCGGACGGCGAAGTCGTGGTAGCGCGCCTTGCGGGTCGCGTCGGTGGTCCTGTCGCTGTAGACCAGCGCCGCGAAGGCGGTGTTGGCGGCGTAGCGCAGCGATCCCCAGGAGTCGAGCACCGCCTCCCCGCCGGGCGAGTAGTTCACCCGCGAGCCGTTGACGCCGACGGTCCACCAGTCGAGCCACCGGTTGGCGTCGTCGACGTACTTCTGCTTGCCGGTCAGGTTGGCCAGCAGCACGTACGCCCCGAACTGCTTGTTGTCCCAGGCGATGGTCCACTTGTAGGAGCGGGTGGTGGACTGCGGCTCCGTGCCGAGCTTGTCGTACTCGCTCTCCGCCTTGGCCAGGTAGGTGGCGTCACCGGTGGCCCGGTGGAGCCAGATCGCCCCCCTGACCAGCTCGTCCTGGTAGCCGCTCCACGACCGGTAGAAGCTGGTCGCGTCGGTGATGCACTCGTGGTAGCTCTTCCGCACCGTGTCGGCGAAGGTGTAGAGCTGCTTGGCGTGCCCGAGCAGCTTGTCGGCGTAGGCGGCGTCGGTCGGGCGGAAGACCATCGACGAGGCGGCCATCGCGGCCGCCGTCTCCCCCGCCAGGTCCGCGCCACCGCAGCTCGCGTCGATCTTGTACGCGGGCCGCGCCATCGGCAGCACCTCGGCCGGCCCCCACCACCGGTGGTCGTCGTCGCCCTTGCCGATCTGTCCGTAGAGGACGTTCGGCGCGGGGTGCGCCTTCACGAAGTAGTCGTTGACCCAGCGCAGGTTGTTGAGCAGGTGCGGCAGCTGGCCGGAGGCGGCGTAGCCGGCGCGGTACTCGACCGCGCCCCAGGCCAGCATGGTGGCGCTGAACGCCATCGGGAAGCCGAACTTCACGTGGTCGCCGGCGTCGTACCAGCCGCCGGTGAGGTCGAGACCGACGTCGGCGCCGTCGGTGAGTGCCGAGTCGCCCCGCCAGGAGACCCGGTTCCAGGTCGGCTTCTTCCCGGACTGCTGCGCCTCGTAGAAGAACAGCGACTTCTGCAACGCTTCGGCGTAGTTGAAGGTGGGCGCGGCGGAGGCCGGGAGCGGGGCGGTGACGGCGGCGGCGAGGCCGGCGGCCAGTGCGGCGCCGGCGGCGAGCAGGCGGCGGAGCCGGGACCGGGCACGTGGCGGCGGGATCAGTCGGGACATGGCGAGCTCCTGTGGGTGGCGCCGCACGGCGGCCCGATCGGCCGGACGGGGCCGGTGGCCGGCGCCGCCGTGCGGGGCGGTGGTGGGGTGGACCACGAGGCGCGGGAGCGCTCCCATGGATAGACGACAATGTAATGACCGCGGCGCCGGTTTGGGAAGACGACCCGCCCGACCGGTCAGCCCGATCGTCCGATGTCCTCGGTGCGGGGGTGGCATGCGATCATGGGCCGTCCCCTCTCCCGATCATGGAGGATTCCTCATGCCACAGCGTCGGCACGTGGCGCGCACGGCCCTCGCCGCAGCCGCGGCCACGGCCCTGCTCGGGCTCGCCGTCCCGGCCTGGGCCGCCGGCAACCCGCACAACCCGCCGGGCGACAACGGCACCGTCAAGATCGACGGAATGCCGTTCACCGACAAGGTGGACAACCAGCCGCACGTCACCTGCGAGTTCGAGCTGGAGTTCTTCAACTTCGACCAGGACCAGCGGGCGGACATCACGCTCTGGGCGCAGGCGCCGTCCGCCACCCCGAGGGACAAGGTCGTCTGGTCGCAGAAGGACGTGCTGATCAGCGACGACCCGGCCTCCGGCGCGGAGAACGACCACGACGAGGTCATCAGGCTCTCCGCGAACGACCTCGACCTGACGGGCCTGAAGCTGCACCCGAAGCAGGGCTACCACCTCAAGCTCGACGTGAACCTGATCGGCGGCAAGTCGGCCAACGGCAAGTCCAAGGTCTTCTGGCTGAGCCCGTGCGAGTCGTCCGAGTCGCCGTCACCGTCACCGTCCACCCCGGGCGAGGAGTCGCCGACCCCGACGCCGTCCACTCCGGGCGAGGAGTCGCCGACACCCACCCCGGGCGACTCGGAGAACCCGACGCCGGGCGACTCGGGGAACCCGTCCGACACCCCGCCCTCGCCGGGCGACTCGACCGGCGGCGGTGGCGGCAGCAACACCGGCGGCGGCCTGCCGCTGACCGGTGTGGCCGCGACCAGCATGGCGCTCACCGGCGTCGCCCTCATCGGTGGCGGGGTCGCCCTGACCGTCCTGCGTCGCCGCCGGGACAAGATCACCTTCACCAGCTGACGTACGCGCCAGCCCGGGAACCGGCCGTCGGACTCGCTCCGGCGGCCGGTTCCGCGTATCCGAGGCAGCCCTTCCCGGCCGAACCGGCCGAGGCGATGATCCGCACCGATGGGCGATCCGGCCGACGCCACCTGAGCTGGATCACATCATCGACAGACATCGACAGCCTGTCGGCGTATCCCCAGGTAGGAGCCCGGGGACGAGGGCCGCGATGTTCCGCGGGCGGAGCCGACCGGCGGGGCCGGTGTCCTGGTATACGAGCGTACGGTTGCCCGCGCGCTCGGCGACGCGGGACAGTACGCGACACCAGCGGTGCCATCGACGCCGCCGCTCCCCGGATAACCCTGAGGAGATCGCGATGGCTCTCAGAATCGCCGACGGCACCTCCTGGTCCGACACTCTCGCCCGCGCGGTGGCCGCCGCACCGGAGGCCTTCGGCACGGCGCCCGGCGGCGGCGCCGTCCTGCACAACCTGATCGAGGGCGAGTGGCGGGCGGTCGGCGCCCCGACCCCGGTGCGCACCCCGGTCGACAACACCGTCCTGTTGCACCTGGCCCGCCTCGACGCCGACGCGGCGCGCGGGGCGGTCGCCCATGCCGCCGCCGACCACCGGGACTGGGCGCGGACCCCGCTCGCCGAGCGGAAGGCCCGGGTCACCGAGGCCCTCGACGCACTCACCGCCCACCGCGACCTGCTCGCCATGCTGCTGGTCTGGGAGATCGGCAAGCCGTGGCGGCTGGCCTGCGCCGACGTCGGCCGGGCCCTGGACGGCGTGCGCTGGTACGTGCGGGAGATCGACCGGATGCTCGCCGACGGCCGTGAGCCGCTGCCCGGGCCGGTCAGCAACATCGCCTCCTGGAACTACCCGATGAGCGTCCTGGTCCACGCCGAGCTGGTGCAGCTGCTCGCCGGCAACGCGGTGATCGCCAAGACCCCGTCGCAGGGCGGCGCGGCCTGCCTCACCGTGGCGCACGCGCTGCTGCGTCGCGCGGGACTGCCCGCCACCCTGCTGTCCGGCGGCGGCGAGGAGCTCTCCGAGGTCCTGGTGCGCGCCCCGGAGATCGGCGCGGTGGCGTTCGTCGGCGGCCGCTCCAACGGCGGCAAGGTGGCCGCGGCGCTGCTCGACTCCGACAAGCGACACTTCATCGAGCAGGAAGGCCTCAACGCCTGGGGGATCTGGAACTTCTCCCAGTGGGACCTGCTCGCCACCCATTTGAAGAAGGGCTTCGAATACGGCAAGCAGCGCTGCACCGCGTACCCGCGGTTCGTGGTCCAGCGCGACCTGGTCGACGAGTTCCTCGACATCTACCTGCCGGTGGTTCGCTCGATCCGATTCGGACACCCGCTCGCCGTCGACGACGACTGGTCGGCCGGTGACCCGCTGCCCGAGCTGGACTTCGGCCCGCTGATCAGCGCGGCCAAGGCCGAGGAGCTGCGCCGCAAGGTCGACGAGGCGGTACGCGGCGGCGCGGTGCCGCTGCACCGGGGCAAGCTCGACCGCGCGCCCTTCCTCGAGGGGCAGGACACCTCCGCGTACGCGGCGCCGGCGGTGCTGCTCGCCCCGCCCGGGCGGTCCCGGCTGATGCACGCCGAGCCGTTCGGCCCGGTGGACACCATCGTCGTGGTGGACACCACCGACGAGCTGCTGGCCCAGATGAACGCCTCCAACGGCGCGCTGGTCGCGTCCCTGGCCTGCGACGACGAGGAACATGCCGGCAAGCTGGCGGTCGACCTCCAGGCGTTCAAGGTGGGCATCAACAAGCCCCGCTCCCGGGGCGACCGGCAGGAGCCGTTCGGCGGCCGCGGCGCATCCTGGAAGGGTGCCTTCGTCGGCGGTGACCTGCTGGTGCAGGCGGTCACGGTGGGCGGCGGGCGGCTCTACGGCAACTTCCCCGACTACAGCAGCTACCCGACCACCTGAGCCAGACCCGAGCAGGGCCTCCGCACCGGGGGCCCTGCCGGGAGTCAGTACGACCGTCGCGTGGGTACGGTCACGCCGGCGGGCCGGGGCACGTCGGCGCGGAGGGCAGTGGCGTCCAGCGGCACAGTCACGGCCAGCACCTCGCCGTCCCGCTGCACCGACGTCGGCCGACCCAGCCGGCGTACGGTGCGCAGCATCGGCGTGTTCGCGGCCGCCACGTGCAGCAGCACGGCGGCGTAGCCGGCCCGGTCGGCGTGCCCGAGCAGCCGCCGCAGCAGGGCCGAGCCGAGGCCGCGCCGCTGCCAGTCGTCCCGGACCAGCAGGGCCACCTCCGCCTCGTCCCCCTCGCCGACCAGGTTGGCCATCGCCACGACGGCCTCCGCCTCCCCGCCGGAGCCGGGCATGGCGACGAGGGTGAGCCCCCGGGCCGGCTCCAGCAGCCGGCGCAGCCGGACCGGGGACGGCAGGGCCGACCCGCCCAGGTACCGCCGCTGCCGGCTCCGGTCCGAGCAGATCTCGTGCAGCCGCACCACGCCGGGCAGGTCGTCCTCGGTCGCCGGCCGGACCAGCACCTCGGCCGAGTCGGGCAGCACCAGGGTGGCCCGGTCGGCGTCCCGGCGGGCAACGGCCGCGGCCAGCTCGACCAGGGCCTGCGCCCGGGCGTACTCGGCCGGGGTGAACGTCGGCTCCCCGCGGCGCAGCTCGTACCAGCCGCCGGACGGATCGGCGAGCAGCATCGTGTGGGCGCCCACCCCGCCGAGCTGGCCGGCCGGCGCCGGCCGCCAGGTGACCGTGTCCGCGCCGAGCAGCGCACGCAGCGCCTCGCCGGCCGCCTCCGGATCGCGGGCCAGCCGGGTGGCCAGGCCGAGCACCCGGGTGGGCTGGTCGGCCAGGCCGCGCGCCTCGCTGCGCGCGACCCAGCAGTCCCGTCCCCGTCCCCGCTCGACGGCGGCCCGCAGGTCCGCCTCGGTGAGCTGCTCGGGTGCGTCGACGAGGAAGTCGTCGACGGCCCCCACCTCGGTGGTGTGCACCTGCACGGTGAGGATGTTGACCCCGCGCAACGCGAGGCTCGCCGTGAGCACCGACAGGTAGCCCGGCCGGTCGTCCACGGTGGCTCGGATCCGCCACAGCGCCATGTTTCGCTCCCTTCCTCACCCCAGACCCTGCCGCCCGGCTGTTGCGCCGCCGTTGCCCGGCGGTGACGGGGTGGGAACCGGTCAGGTGATGGTCGTCACGGGCGGCGCGCCGACCAGGTCCAACCGGTCGCCGAGGATCACCGCGCTGGCCCGGACCAACTGGGAGAGCCGGTCCACCTCGGTGGAGTGGAACGCGGCGGCCGCGAGGGGCTCGGCGCGGTCCCGCGCCACCACCAGCACCAGGCCGGCGCGGCCGAACGGCGCGACCGCGTAGTGGCGCAAGTCCGGGCCGGTCATCGCCCGGGCCCGCAGCGGGGTCACCTCCGGCAGCCGGGGCGGGACCGGAGCCCGCCAGCTCGCGTGCCCGACGGTGGCCTCGCCCCCGCCGCCGCGGTGTGCGGCCCAGTCCACGGGCACCACCGCGGCCACCGCCCAGTCCGCGGCGAGCAGCCCGGGCACCGCGTCGACCAGGGTGGCGACCCCCTCGGTCGGGTTCGCGGCGATCTGGGCGAGCAGCTCCGCGTCCTGACCCGTGGTGGTGGGCGCGCCGATCGCCCGCCACACCCCGTCCAGCCGTACGCCGGGGATGGCGGCCAGGCCGGCCATCAGGCGTTCCATCCGCGTCGCGCCCGGCCACACCACGGTGAAGTCGTCCACCGCCCGGCCGCCGAGTCGCTCCAGCACGACCACCTGGACGATGTCGGCGCCGGCGACACCGAGTGTCCGGGCCACCTGCCCGAGCGTGCCGGGTCGGTCCGGCAGGGTCACCCGAACTCTCAGCAGCATCTCTGGTCCCCCTCCCGTGGCGGGCCGGCCGTGGCGGCCGGCAGGCTGGGCCCCAGCCTGCCGGTTGACCATTTCGCCCCTGTTGCCGCGGCATGTCCCGCCGGGAAAATCCTGCCTTGACAAGAAGGTTGAGCTGCCATCAACTAACCGGATGACCGATCCGGCCGTCGCGGCGCCGCAGACCACGACCGGTTCGGCTCCCCGCGGGCTCGATCTCGACCGGCTCGCCGCGTACCTGGCCGCGCACCGGCCCGAGCTGGCCGCCGGGCCGCTGTCGGCGCGGCTGATCGCCGGCGGCAAGTCCAACCTGACCTACCTGCTGCGCAGCGGCGACCGCGAGGTGGTGCTGCGCCGGCCGCCGCTCGGGCACGTGCTGGCCACCGCGCACGACATGGCCCGCGAGCACCGGGTGATCTCCGCGCTCGCCGCCACCGACGTCCCGGTCCCCGCCACGCTGCTGCTCTGCCCCGCCGACGACGTGATCGGCGCACCGTTCTACCTGATGGAGAAGGTCGACGGCGAGGTCTGCCGGAGCCGCTCGCAGACCGACCCGCTCAGCGCCGGGCAGCGGCACGACCTGGCCATGGCGATGATGGACACCCTCGCCGCGCTGCACCTGGTCGAGCCGGCCGCGGTCGGGCTGGCCGACTTCGGTCGCCCCGTCGGCTACCTGGCCCGGCAGGTGCGCCGCTGGGCCGGCCAGCTCGACCGCTCCCGCAGCCGCCCGCTGCCCGGCATCGACGAGCTGCGCGACGCGCTCGCCGGCAGCGTGCCGGAGGGCGCGAACGCGGGGCGGATCGTGCACGGCGACTACCGGCTGGACAACCTGCTCGTCTCGGTCGACCCGGTCGCGGTCCGGGCGGTGCTCGACTGGGAGATGGCCACTCTCGGCGACCCGCTGGCCGATCTCGGGCTGCTGCTGACCTACTGGAGTGTGCTCGGCGACAGCGAGCTCGCCGAGGGCAACCCGGTCGCCGACGGCCTCGGCCCCCGGGCCGGTTTTCCCGCCGGCGCCGAGCTGATCGACCGGTACGCGGGCCGCAGCGACGTCGACGTCGGCCCGCTGCACTGGCACGTGGCGCTCGGCTGCTTCAAACTCGCGGTGATCTGCGAGGGAATCCACTACCGACACACCCTCGGGCAGACGCTCGGCGGGGGCTTCGACCGGATCGGCGAGCTGGTGGCGCCGCTGGTCGAGCACGGTCTGCACGCGGTCAGGGAGCGGTGATGGACTTCGGGTACGACGCCCGTACGGTCGAGCTGCGCGAGCGGCTGGCGGCGTTCCTCACCGAGTGCGTGTACCCGGCCGAACCGGTGCACGCCGAGCAGGTGGCCGCCGCCGGCGACCCGTGGGCCCGCCCGCCGGTGCTGGACGAGCTGAAGGCCGAGGCCCGGGCTCGCGGCCTGTGGAACCTCTTCCTCCCCGACTCCCGCTACGGCGCCGGCCTGACCAACCTCCAGTACGCCCCGCTCGCCGAGCTGACCGGGCGCAGCCCGCACCTGGCCCCGGAGGCGTTGAACTGCGCCGCCCCGGACACCGGCAACATGGAACTGCTCGCCGAGTTCGGGTCCGCGGCGCAGCGGGACCGCTGGCTGACGCCTCTGCTGGCGGGGGAGATCCGCTCCGCGTTCTGCATGACGGAGCCGGAGGTGGCCTCCTCCGACGCCACCAACATCGCCACCCGGATCACCCGCGACGGCGACTCGTACGTGGTCAACGGCCGCAAGTGGTGGTCGTCCGGGGCGATGGACCCGCGCTGCGAGATCTTCATCGTGATGGGCAAGACCGACCCGGACGCCGACCGGCACCGGCAGCAGAGCATGCTCCTGGTCCCCCGGAACACGCCGGGCGTCACCGTACGACGGGGCATGACCGTCTTCGGCTACACCGACGCCCCGCACGGCGGGCACGCCGAGATCGACTTCCACGACGTCCGGGTGCCGGCCGAGAACCTGGTCGGCGCCGAGGGTGGCGGCTTCGCGATCGCCCAGGCCCGGCTCGGCCCGGGGCGGATCCACCACTGCATGCGGCTGATCGGGATGGCCGAGCGGGCCCTGGAGCTGCTCTGCCGGCGCGCCCTGGACCGGGTCGCGTTCGGCCGGCCGCTGGCCGAGCAGGGCGTGGTCCGGGAGTGGATCGCCGAGTCCCGGGTGCGTATCGAGCAGGCCCGGCTGCTGGTGCTCAAGACCGCCTGGCTGATGGACACCGTCGGCAACAAGGGCGCGCACACCGAGATCCAGGCCATCAAGATCGCCACGCCGGTCATGGCCGAGTGGGTGATCGACAAGGCCGTCCAGGCGTACGGCGGGGCCGGCGTCAGCCAGGACACCCCGCTCGCCGCCCTCTGGGCGCAGGCCCGCACCCTCCGCCTGGCCGACGGCCCCGACGAGGTCCACAAGGCGTCCCTCGCCAGGCGCGAACTCCGCCGCTGGTCCTGACCCGCATTGCGGGGCCCGGATCAGGCGGAGGCGCGGTGGATGAGTTTGGTGTCGAGGATGACGTGGGGTGTCGGGACCTCCTCGCCGCGGATGCGGGAGACCAGGAGGCGGGCCATCTGGCGGCCCATCTCCTCCACCGGCTGGAATACCGTGGTCAGCGGCGGCTCGGCCTGCCGGGCGATCGGGGCGTCGTCGAAGCCGACCACCGCCACGTCCTCCGGCACCCGGCGGCCGGCCTCACGGAGCGCACGCAGGGCGCCGAAGGCCATCAGGTCGGAGGCGACGAAGACGGCGTCCAGGTCGGGGCAGACCTCCAACAGCCGCCGCATGCAGGCCGTGCCGCTGCCCTCGCTGAAGTCCCCGTACGCGATCAGGTCGTCCTGGACCGTGCCGCCCGCGGCCCGGACCGCCGCCTTGTAGCCGGACAACCGGGCCAGGCCGGCGCCCATGTCCTGCGGGCCGGCGATGGTGGCGATCCGCCGCCGGCCGCGGGCGAACAGGTGCTCCACCGCCTGCCGGGCGCCGCCGACGTTGTCCACGTCGACGAACCAGGCGGCCTGGGCGTCGGGGTGCAGCATCCGGGCCGGCCGGCCGCCGAGCACGGCGGGCAGTCCGCGCTCCTCCAGCAGGGTGGGCAGCGGGTCGGCGTCGTGCAGCGAGAGCAGCAACACCCCGTCCACGTGCTGGTTGGTCAGGTGGTGCTCGACACGTTCCCGCTCGATCGGCGACTGCACCATGGCCAGCCAGAGCTGCATCGGCGTCTCCAGCAGCCCGGAGCTGACGCCCCGGACGATGGCGGCGAAGAACGGCTCGGTGAAGACCCGCTCCCCAGACTCGGAGACCACCAGCGCCACCGAGTCGGTCCGCTGGGTCACCAGTGCCCGGGCGGCCCGGTTGGGCACGTACCCCAGCTCGGCGATCGCCTGTTGGACGGCGGCCCGGGCCTCGGGGCTGACCTGGGGCGAGCCGTTGACCACGCGGGAGACCGTGCCGCGCCCCACGCCGGCGCGGGCGGCGACCGCGTCAAGGGTCGGGCGCCCGAGCGACCGCGTGCGCTGCGTTGTCATCCTGTGCTCCTCCGACGTCGAACGGGCCCGGCACCTGCTATGGCGTCGGTGCCGGACCGCCCGTTACTGCTGACCCAGCCTATTGTGCGGCCAGACCGTTACGTCGGATCACCTCGGCGAACCACCTGGCGCTCGACTTGGGGATCCGGGTCTGGCTGTCGTAGTCGACGTACACCATCCCGAAACGCTTGGTGTAGCCCCAGGCCCACTCGAAGTTGTCCATCAGCGACCAGGCGAAGTACCCCCGCAGCGGCACCCCGGCCCGGATCGCGGCGTGGGCGGCGCGCAGGTGCGCGTCGAAGTACGCCAGCCGGTCGGGGTCGTCGACCCGGCCGCCGACCACCGCGTCGACGAACGCGGAGCCGTTCTCGGTGATGTAGAGCGGCAGGTCGGTGTAGTCCCGGTGGACGCGTTCCAGGGTCTCCACCAGGCCGGGGGCGTCGATCTCCCAGTCCATGTCGGTCACCGGCACGCCCCGGGTGACGAACCGGACGTCCTCGCTGCCCGGCCAGGACGACGGCGCCCGCCAGTAGGCCTCCGGCTCCGCCCCCTCGACCGGCGCGGCGACCACGTGCCGGCTGTAGTAGTTGATGCCCACCATGTCCAGCGGGGTTGAGATGACCGCCAGGTCCCCGTCGCGGACGTGCCCGAAGTCGGTGACCTGACGCAGGTCGGCCTTCAGGTCCGCCGGGTACGCCCCGCGCAGCACCGGGTCGAGGAAGAACCGGTTGGCCAGGGCGTCGATGCGGCGGGCGGCCTCGGCGTCCGCGGGCGAGCGGGTGGCCGGGGTGACCGGGTAGAGGTTGAGCGTGATGCCGAGCTGCGCCTGCGGCCGGGACGCCCGCAGCGCCTGGACGGCCAGCCCGTGCCCGAGCATGAGGTGGTGCCCGGCCCGCACCGCGTCCGCCCGGTCGGATCGGCCCGGCGCGTGCACGCCGGATCCGTAGCCGAGGAAGGCCGAGCACCAGGGCTCGTTCAACGTGGTGAAGGATGGCACGCGGTCACCGAGAGCGTCGGCGACGAGCTGGGCGTAGTCGGCGAACCGGCCGGCGGTGTCCCGGGCCGGCCAGCCGCCGGCGTCCTCCAACGGCTGGGGCAGGTCCCAGTGGTAGAGGGTCAGCCACGGCTCGATGCCGTGGGCCAGCAGCTCGTCGACCAGCCGTCGGTAGAAGTCCAGCCCCTCCTGGTTGGCCGCCCCGGCGCCGCCGGGCTGCACGCGGGGCCAGGAGACCGAGAAGCGGTAGGAGTTCAGCCCCAGGTCCGCCATCAGCCGCACGTCGTCGGGCATCCGGTGGTAGTGGTCGCAGGCCACGTCGCCGGTGTGCCCGGCCACCGTCCGGCCCTCCAGGTGGCTGAAGGTGTCCCAGATCGAGGGGGTCCGGCCGCCCTCGGTCGCCGCGCCCTCGATCTGGTACGCGGCCGTCGCCGCGCCCCAGCGGAAGCCGGGCGGGAAGGTCAGTTCCGGTCCCTGGTCGAGGACGCCGACGGCGGGCGGGCTGGCTGGGTTGCTCATCGGACCACCCTTCGTTCGCGACTGCGGGGCTCGCAAACCCGGCTCACTCCTCACGCTCACGATTTGACGGCGCCTTCCATGATTCCGCCGATGATCTGGCGGCCGAACAGGACGAACACGATGAACAGGGGCAGGGTCGCGATCAACGTACCGGCGAAGATCTGCGAGTTGTCGGCGAAGTAGGCGGTGTTGAGGCTGCGCAGGGAGATCTGGACGGTCGGGTTGGCCGGGTCCGCCAGCACCACGAACGGCCAGAAGAACTGGTTCCACTGCTCCATGAAGGTGAGCAGGCCGAGCACCGCGGCGGCCGGACGCAGGGCCGGCATCACCACGTGCCAGTACACCTTCCAGGTGGAGCAGCCGTCCACCCGGGCCGCCTCGATCAGCTCGTTCGGGACGGCCTGCTCGGCGTACTGGCGCATCATGAAGATCCCGAAGCCGCCGATGAGGAACGGCACGGTCACCGAGGGCATGGTGTTCAGCCACTCGAGCTTCGCCATCAGGATGTACAGCGGCAGCACGCCGAGCTGGATCGGCACCATCATCGAGGCCAGGATGATCAGCAGCAACGCGTTCTTGCCCCGGAACCGGAGCTTGGCGAAGGCGAAGCCGGCCAGCGAGCCGAAGAAGACCGTGGCGACCGTGATCGTGCCGGAGACCAGGAACGAGTTCAGCAGGCCCTTGACGATGTTGGCGTCACCGTTGTCGAGCACCCGCTGGATGTTGTCGCCGAGCTTGCCGCCGGGCAGGAACGGCGGCGGCCAGGAATTGGCCGCGTCGTTGGTCCGCGAGGCGATCACGATCATCCAGTAGAACGGGAAGAGCGACAGGATCACCCCGAGGACCAGCCCGAACCAGGTGAGCGGGCTGGCCCTCCAGAGCCGCGCGGCCTGGTGGCTGGCGCGCGGCGGGCTGGCCGGCCGCGCGGGTGGGCGGAGCGTGGTGGTCGTCATCTCGTCACCTCACTTGTCGGAGCCGATGCGGCGGGCCAGCAGGTAGTTCACCGTCGACATCAGCGCGATGAGCACGAAGAGCACGAGCGCGACCGCGCCGGCGTACCCCCACCGGAAGCGCTGGTTCATCACGTCGAGCAGGTACATGGTGATGGTCTGGAACTGCCCCTGCGAGCCGCCGGAGATGCCGCCGGCGCCGCTGGTGAACAGCAGCGGCTCGGTGAAGAGCTGCAACCCGCCGATGGTCGAGATGATCAACGTGAAGATGATCGTCGGGCGGAGCTGCGGGATGGTGATCGACCAGAACTGACGGCGGCGGGAGGCGCCGTCCAGCGCCGCCGCCTCGTACATGTCCCTGTTGATGGACTGCATGGCGGCCAGGTAGATCAGGGCGTTGTAGCCGACCCACCGCCAGTCGACCATGGTCGAGATGGCGAACCAGGAGGCGAATCGGTTGGCCCGCCAGTCGATCTTGTCCAGACCGACGGCGTCGAGCAGCCAGTTGATCAGGCCGAATTCCTTCGCGTAGATCATGGAGAAGATCAGCGCGACCACCGCGGTCGAGGTGATGACCGGCATCGCGATGGCCATCCGGAATAAGGTCTGCCCGCGCAGCTTCCGGTTCAACGCGTTGGCCAGCACCAGGGCCAGCAGTAGCTGCGGCACGGTGGAGAGCACGAACATGCCGAAGGTGTTGACCACCGCGTTCCAGAACTTCGGGTCGTCGGTGAGCAGCTCGACGAAGTTGTCCAGGCCGACGAAGGAGATCGTCGGGTTCAGCGGCGACCGGTCGGTCAGCGCGATCCAGACCGTGTACACGATCGGGTACAGGCTGAACACCGCGAAGATCACGAAGAACGGCAGGACGTAGAGGTAGGGCGAGTACTTCAGGTCCAGCCGGTTGAACGAGGCGGGGCGGCGGTACGCGGGGCGGGCGGGTCGGGTGGGGCCGCGGTCAAGGGGTGCCGCGGCGTGCAGGTCGAGGCTCATCGACGGTCCTTATCCTCGGCCGGCGTCACCCACCCACACGGGCGACGCCGGGGCTCTCCGGGCACCGCGGGTGGCGCCGACAGCCGTACTGTCGGCGCCACCCGCGGTCGGTCCGGCCGGGTCACTTACCGGCGGCCTCGCCGTTCTTCAGCGCCGCCTGCCACTGCTCGTCCGCGGACTTGCCCTGCTCGACGGCGCGCAGGGTGTTCTCCACCTCGGTGCGCACCGCGTTGTTCTTCGGGCCGAGGTAGACCGGCTTCAGCTCGCTGGCGCCGGCCGCGAAGATCTTGCCGGTCGGGGCGTCGCTGAAGTAGTCGTTGGTCGAGTCGGCGACGGCCGGATCGGCCAGCGCCTGCGGCGAGGACGGCAGGTTGCCGACCTTCTTGAACGCCTCGATCTGGCCCTTGGCGCTGGTCAGGAACTTGGCCAGCTCGGCGGCCTCCTTGGGGTGCTTGCTCGACTTCGGCACGGCCAGGAAGGAGCCGCCCCAGTTGCCGCCGCTGCCGGGGGCCTTGGCCACGTCCCACTTGCCGGCCGCCGCGTCACCGGCCTGACCCTTGATCACACCGGTCATCCAGGCCGGGCAGGCGATGGTGGCGAAGGTGCCGTTCTTGAAGCCGGCGTTCCACTCGTTGGAGAACGACTGGAGGTTGTTCGACAGGCCCGCGGCGATCATCTTGGTGGTGAGGTCGTACGCCGCCTTGATGTCCGGGTTCTCGCCGATGACCAGCTTGCTGCTCTTGTCGTAGTAGGTGTAGCCGGTGCCGGCGCCCGCCTTCTGCATCAGCACCACGTTGTAGAAGTTGGTCGCCGAGTCGACGAACTTGTGCTTCTTGTCGACGGTGGCGAACTTCTGGCCCGCGGCGATGAACTCGTCCCAGGTGGGCCAGAGGGCGCCGACCTGCTCCCGGTCGGTGGGCAGGCCGGCGGCCTTGAACAGGTCGCTGCGGTAGCAGAGCGCCATCGAGCCGACGTCGGTGCCGAGGCCGAGCACCTTGCCGTCGGGGGTGGTGCCCTGCTCCCACTTCCACGGCAGGAAGTTGCCCTTGAGGTCGTTCGCGCCGTGGTCGGCCAGGTTCACGAACTTGTCGGTCTGCGCGTAGTACTGCACGATGGTGCCCTCTTCCAGGGCCACCACGTCGCCGGCACCGGATCCGGCGGTGATCTGCTGGGTCAGCCGGGTGTTGTAGTCCCCGAGGCCGAGGCCCTTGCCCCGCTCCTGGATCTTGATGTTCGAGTGCTCCGCTTCGTACTGCTTGTAGAGCTCTTCGTAGCCGAAGCCCTGGTCGCCGAAGACGTCGACGACCAGGGTGATCGGGCCGTCACTGCTGCTGCCCGACTTGTCGTCGCCGCACGCGGTGGCGGTGAGAAGCACCGCCACGGACGCGACTGCGATGGCCGCGAGCCGACGGCGGCGGAATGGGACGCTCATCCGAGACCCCTCTTTCGGTGGTGAGGCTGTGTCGTGTGGTGGGGGGTGCTTGCCGCGCCGCTCGCCACCACCGACCGAGGGGCCGCGGGCGGCGACCCGAGAGCGGGCAGGAAGGAGATCTACACCACTCACGGGAGCGCTCCCATGAGATTGCCGGCAGGTGTCGGGGGTGTCAATAGACCTATGGGAGCGTTCCCAGATCGTTACCGCCCCGCTCTCGGAGCGCCCCCGGACGCGGTCAGCAGAAGCGGCGCAGCAGGGTGGTGGCGCGGGCGGCGTCGAAGGCACCCGGGTCGAAGCCGGCGCCGGCCCAGTCCCGCATCACCCGGCGCTCCGGGTGATGCGGATCGGCGAGCGCGGCGAGCAGGACCGCGTATCCGGCCGGGCCGCCGACGGCCTCCGGCGGGCAGGCCCGCTCCCCCTGCAGGCAGGACGGGTAGCGCTCGTCCGGGTCGGCGGTGCAGACGTCCTCCACCAGCACGTCGTGCTCCCACCAGTCTCCGAAGTCGTAGGTGTAGCGGAACCGACTGCCCTTGCCCACCACCGCGTCCAGCCGGACGTCCAGCTCGTCGCGGAGGGCCAGCTCACCGTCCGGGTCGGGCTCGCCGTACTGGAGGCCGTCGATCTCGAACGAGTGCAGGTGGCAGTCCCGCCAACCCATCGCGTGCTGCGTCACCCGGTGCAGCCGGTCCAGGGTGTAGCCGCCGGGAACCAGCACCCGCCGCCACACCGGCGGCCGGACCCCGGCCAGCGACACCGTGAGCTGGAAGATCTGACGCGGCATGGCTGTCCCATCCCCCTCGGCATAGGCTGCCAGCATGATCTGCCGAGCGTGCCGGGAACGACGGCACGACGACTGTCCGGGCCGGAAGTGGTGCGACTGCCAGCACCGTACCCCCGAACCGACCCCTCCGGTCACCGGTCCGGCCGGCGAATGACCGCCGGTACCCCGATCGCGCGGGTCTGGCCGACGCCCGCGACCGGTCCACTGACCGACCCCGAACTGGCCGCGCTCTACGGTCGCCCCGGCCGGCCCCACCTACGGGTGAACTTCGTGGCCAGCGCCGACGGCGCGGTCGCCCTGGACGGCTACTCCGCCGGGCTCTCCGGCGCGCCGGACAAGCGCGTCTTCGGCCTGCTCCGGATGCTCTGCGACGGCCTGGTGGTGGCCGCCGGCACCCTGCGTCACGAGGGCTACCGCGCGGTCCGGCTGAGCGAGGACCGCCGTGCCTGGCGGCGCGAGCACGGCCTGACCGAATACCCGACCCTGGTGGTCGTCTCCGGCTCGCTGGACCTGGATCCGGCCCAGGCGTGCTTCGCCGACGCGCCGGTCCGGCCGCTGGTGCTCACCCGCGCCGGGGTCGAGCCGCCGCCCGGGCTGACCACGGTGGCCGACCTCGTCCGCTGCGGCGCCGAGCGGGTCGACCTCGCCGCCGGCCTCGCCGAACTGCGCCGCCGCGGGCTGGACCAGTTGCTCTGCGAGGGCGGCCCGTACCTCTTCGGTGCGCTGACCGCCGCCGACCTGGTGGACGAGCTCTGCCTGACCGTGGCGCCGTTGCTCGCCGGCGCCGGCCCGGGCCGGATCACCGCCGGCGACGCCAGCCCGCCGCGCCGGCTGCCGCTGCGCCACGTGCTGGCCGCCGAGGACGGGGTGCTGATGCTGCGCTACGCACGCGACCCGGGGGATGTCCCACCCGCCGGTTCCGCGCCCGCCGCCTGACCGCCCGCGCCACCGCCGGCGGCCGCCGTCGGGTCGGCTTCCCCGGCGGCGGCCGAATTCGATGACGCCAGGTGACGACACGAGCCCGTACCGTCAGCATCGACACGGCGCCGCGTGGCATCCGCCGCGTCGCGTGGCAACCTGTCGCATCCCTCGGGCAGGATGCACCTCGTGCGCCGCGACCGAGACGACCTGCCTTCCGGAGACCGCCCATGACCGACGACCTGCTCGACGGCCCGGGCGACGGGGTCGGCCGGGTGCTCGGCACCGCCGACGCCACCCCGCTCACCTTCTGGACCGCCGTCTCCCCCGGCAGCTACCTCCAGCTCGACGACGTGGTGGTCACCCGTCGCGAGCTGCCCGACCGGGAGCCGGTGACGATCGCCGGCGTGGTCACCCAGGTGCGGGCCCGGCACGAGGGTGCGCAGTTCGACTCCGACGTGTTCGCCATCGCCGACGGCACGCTGCCGGCCCAGGTGCAGGAGGCTGCCGAGGTCACCACCACCCGGGTGGACCCGGAGTTCTACGTGCCGCCCACCCCGGGCGCGGTGGTGCACCGGGCCGAGGGCGACGCCCGGGCCCGGGCGCTGCACTTCGACCGGATGGAGCGGCGCATCCCGATGGGCATGGGCCGCGACGGCGTCCCGGTCTACCTCAACGCCGACTTCCTCGACGGCACCCGGGGCGCCCACGTCTCCATCTCCGGCATCTCCGGCGTGGCCACCAAGACCAGCTTCGCCACCTTTTTGCTCTACTCGGTCTTCCGCTCCGGCGTGCTCGGCGGCGACGCGGTCAACGCCAAGGCGCTGATCTTCAACGTCAAGGGCGAGGACCTGCTCTTCCTCGACCACCCCAACGCCCGGCTCGACGACGACACCCGGGCCGGCTACGCGAAGCTCGGGCTGGCCGCCGGTGCCTTCCCCGACGTGCGGGTCTACGCGCCGCCCCGGGTCGGCGACTCCTCCGGCACGCCGGACGTGAGCAGCCGGCTCACCGGCGTGGACAGCTTCTACTGGACGTTGAGCGAGTTCTGCGCGGACCGGCTGCTGCCGTACGTCTTCGCCGACGCCGACGACGAGCGGCAGCAGTACACGATGGTGGTCCACTCGGTCGCCGCCCACCTGGCCCGGTACGCCCAGCCGGCCGACGGCGGGGTGAGCATCGACGGCGTCCGGCTCGGCTCGTACGCCGACCTGGTCGACCACATCGTCGAGCAGCTCAACGACGACGAGACCCGGGGCGACTGGGCGGGCAGCGCGGTCGGCCTGGGCACGGTGAACGCGTTCGCCCGCCGGCTGATCGGCAGCAAGAAGGACCTGGGCCGGTTGATCCGGGGCGACCTGGCCACCCGCCGCCCGCACTCGATCAACACCGCGGAGAGCGCCCAGGTCACCGTGGTCGACCTGCACAACCTGCCGGACCGGGCGCAGCGCTTCGTGGTCGGCGTGACGCTGAAGAGCGAGTTCGAACGCAAGGAGAAGGCCGGCACGGCCAAGCCGCTGCTCTTCGTCGTCCTCGACGAGCTCAACAAGTACGCCCCGCGCGAGGGCTCCTCCCCGATCAAGGAGGTGCTGCTCGACATCGCCGAGCGGGGCCGCTCGCTCGGGGTGATCCTGGTCGGCGCACAGCAGACCGCCAGCGAGGTGGAGCGGCGGATCGTCACCAACTCGGCGATCCGGGTGGTCGGCCGGCTCGACCCGGCCGAGGCGTCCCGCCCGGAATACGGTTTCCTCCCGCCCGCGCAGCGGCAACGGGCGCTGCTGGCCAAGCCGGGCACCATGTTCGTCAACCAGCCGGACATCCCGGTGCCACTCTGCCTGGAGTTCCCGTTCCCGGCCTGGGCGACCCGGGTCTCCGAGGCCGGCCGGGCGCCGTCGGAGACGCTGCGTTCGATCACCCAGGCGGCCGACCCGTTCGCGGTGATCGGCTCGGGCGGCACCGACGACGACATCCCGTTCTAGGGAGACGGTGACCCATGAAGATCCTGCACACCTCCGACTGGCACGTCGGCAAGGTCCTCAAGGGGCAGTCACGCGCCGACGAGCACAAGCAGGTGCTCGCCGAGGTGATCGAGATCGCCCGGGCCGAGCGGCCCGACCTGGTCATCGTGGCCGGCGACCTGTACGACACCGCGGCGCCCACCCCGGAGGCGACCCGGGTGGTGACCCGCGCGCTGACCGCTCTGCGGCGCACCGGGGCGGACGTGGTGGCGATCGGCGGCAACCATGACAACGGCGCGGCCCTCGACGCGCTGCGCCCGTGGGCCGAGGCCGCCGGCATCACGCTGCGCGGCAGCGTCCGCGACAACCCGGCCGAGCACGTCATCGACGGGGTCACCGCCGGCGGCGAGCGCTGGCAACTCGCCGCGTTGCCCTTCCTCTCCCAGCGGTACGCCGTCCGCGCCGTGGAGATGTACGAGCTGACCGCCGCCGAGGCCAACCAGACGTACGCCGACCATCTCGGGCGGGTCCTCGCCCGGCTGGCCGAGGGCTTCACCGAGCCGGACCGGGTGCACCTGGTCACCGCCCACCTGACCGTGGTCGGGGCGAGCACCGGCGGCGGTGAGCGGGACGCCCACACCGTCCTCGGATACGCGGTCCCGGCCACCGTCTTCCCCGGCAACGCGCACTACGTGGCGCTGGGCCACCTGCACCGCTCCCAGCGGGTCATCGGCCCCTGCCCGATCCGCTACAGCGGCAGCCCCCTCGCCGTCGACTTCGGCGAGCAGGAGAACGTCGGCTCGGTGACCCTGGTCGAGGTGACCGCGACGACCGCCGCCCAGATCCGGGAGGTGCCGGTGCCCGGGGCCACCCCGCTGCGGACGGTCCGCGGCACCCTGGCCCAGCTCGCCGAGCTCGACGTGCCCGACGGCTGGCTGCGGGTCTACGTCCGCGAGCAGCCCCGCGCCGGGCTGCGCGAGGAGGTGCAGGAGCTGCTGCCCCGGGCGCTGGAGATCCGGATCGACCCGGAGCTGGTGCCGGCCCCCGGCAGCGCCACCCGCACCGCGCAGCGGGCCGGCCGCTCACCGCGGGAGCTCTTCGCCGACTACCTGAACAGCCGGGGCCACGCCGACGAGGGCGTCCAGGAACTCTTCGACGAGCTGCTCGAGGAGGTCGAACGCTGATGCGACCGATGCGACTGGACCTGGCCGGGTTCACCGTGTTCCGCGAGGAGACCACCGTCGACTTCACCGACGCGGACTTCTTCGCGCTGGTCGGGCCGACCGGCTCCGGCAAGTCGACGGTGCTGGACGCGATCTGCTTCGCCCTCTACGGCACCGTGCCCCGCTGGGGCGGCACCCGGGGCCTCGCGAACGCCCTCGCGCCGTCGGCGAACGAGGCCCGGGTCCGGCTGGTCTTCGAGTCCGCCGGGGACCGGTACGTGGCGACCCGGGTGGTCCGCCGGGACGGCCGCGGCACGGTGAAGACCGCCAACGCCGGGCTCCAGCTCATGCCACCCGGGTTCGACGTCACCAAGCTCGACACCGGGCTCAGCCCGGAGGACCTCGGCGAGGTGGTCGCCGGCACGCCCGCCGAGATGGAACAGGCGGTGCTGGCGGCGGTCGGGCTGCCCTACGAGCAGTTCACCAGCTGCGTGGTGCTGCCGCAGGGGCAGTTCGCCGACTTCCTGCACGCCAAGCCGGCCACCCGGCAGCAGATCCTGGTCAACCTGCTCGGCCTCGGCATCTACGAGGACGTGCAGAAGAAGGCCACCGAGCGCGCCGGCCAGGCCGAGGCGAAGCTGGAGACGGTCGACAAGATGCTCGGCGGTCTCGCCGACGTCGACGACGAGACCCTGGCCGGGGCGCGGCAGCGGGTGGACCGGATGCGCGAGCTGGCCGAGGCGGTCGCGGTGGCCGTACCGGAGCTGGACCGGGCCCGGGCGACGGCGCGGGAGGTGGCGGCGACGCTGGCCGCGCTCGACGCGGAGCTGGCGGTGCTGGCCGGGGTACGGCCACCGGACGGGATCGCCGAGCTGGCCCGGGCGGTGACCGCGGCGCGGGTCGCGGCCGACGAGGCCGCCACGGCCGTCGGGCTGGCCGAGGAGCGGGAGGAGAAGCTGCGCGGCGAGCTGGCCGCGGCCGGCGACGAGAGCGCGCTGCGGCTGCTGCTCAAGGCGCACGCCGACCGGGAGCAGCTGACCAGCCAGGCGGCGGCGGTCCACGCGGCGGTGACCGCGGCGCACACCGAGCACGACGCGGCGACCGGGGCCCTGGCGGAGGCCCGGGCCGCCGCGGAGCGGGCCGAGGCGGACCTGGAGGCGGCGTTCCGGGCGCACGAGGAGGCGAAGGCCACCGACCAGGCCGTGGCGCTGCGGGCGCACCTGGTCGAGGGCGGCCCGTGCCCGGTCTGCGAGCAGGTGGTGCCCCGGGTGCCGGGGGTGCCGGCCGGGTCGGCGGTGGCCCGGGCGATCGCGGCCGGCAAGGCGGCCCGGACGGCCAGCGAGGCGGCCAAGCGGCTGGTGCAGGAGCGCGACGCCGCCGCGCGGGAGCTGGACCGGGTGCTGCTGCGCGCCCGCGCCGAGCACGACCAGCTGCGGGCCCGGCTGACCGAGCTGGACGACCAGCTCGCCGAGGCCGCCACGCCGGAGACGCTGCGGGAGGCCCTGGCCGAGCACGCCCGGCTGCGCCGCGCGTTGGAGGAGGCGGGGGGCGCGGTGCGCGCCGGCCGGGACGGCGCCCGCCGGGCCCGGGGCGCGCTCGACGGCGCGGAGGAACGGCTGCGCCGCGCCTGGCGCGACTTCGACGCCACCCGGGACGGGCTGGCCCGGTTCGGCCCGCCGGTCGCCGACCGGGCCGACGTGGCCGCCGCCTGGGCGGTCCTGGCGGGCTGGGCCGGCGAGCAGGCCGACCGGCGGCGCGCCGACCGGGGCGGGCTGGCCGAGTCGGTCGGCGTGGCCGAGGCCACCGCCGGCGAGGTCGGGGCGCGGATCGCCGCGGTCTTCACCGCCGCCGGGCTGAACGCGCCCGACGACCCGCTGCGGCACGCCGCGGTGGCGGTCGAGCGCGCCGAGGCGGAGCTGCGCCGGCTGGCGGAGCGCCGGGAGCAGGCCGCCGAGCTGCGCGAGCAACGGGCCGGCCACGAGCGGGAGTCCCGGGTGGCCCGGGCCCTCGCCGGGCACCTGCGGGCCAACAACTTCGAACGCTGGCTGCTGGCCGAGGCGCTGGACCTGCTGGTCGACGGCGCGTCGCAGATCCTGCGGGAACTCTCGGGCGGCCAGTACGACCTGGTGCACGACAAGGGCGAGTTCTTCGTGGTCGACCACCACGACGCCGGGCTGCGCCGCGCGGTGCGCACCCTCTCCGGCGGAGAGACCTTCCAGGCGTCGCTGGCGCTGGCCCTGGCGCTGTCGCAGCAGCTGGCAGGCATGTCGACCACCGCGGCGAGCCTGGAGTCGATCGTCCTCGACGAGGGCTTCGGCACGCTGGACGCGGCCACCCTGGACACCGTCGCGGCCACCCTGGAGAACCTGGCCGCCCGTGGCGACCGGATGGTCGGCGTGGTCACCCACGTGCCGGCCCTGGCCGAGCGGATCCCGGTCCGATTCGAGGTCCGCAAGGACGCCCGCACCGCCCGAGTGGAACGGACCGGCCTGTGAGCGCGAGGAGTGCAGCGCAGCGGAGCCCCGCAGTCGCGAACGAAAAGGCGGCCCTGTGAGCGCGAGGAGTGCAGCGCAGCGGAGCCCCGCAGTCGCGAACGAAAGGCGTGCCCGGTGAGTCGGCCCCGGCTCTTCGTCGACGCGTGGGATCCGGCGTACGGGGCGTCGTTCGAGGCGGCCGGCGGGGGCGGACCGGCCGCGCCGAGCAGCGCCCAGGTCGACGCCGACGTCGAACTGCCGGCGGCGGACTGGCGGGCGATCGGCGTCCGGCGGGACGTGGTCGCCCCGGACGTGGTGCTCCTGGTGGACGGGGTACGCCGGATCGACGCCAGCGTCTGGACGGCCGAGGACGACGGCGGCTCGTTCCCCGGCATCGCCGCCTCGTACGCCGCCGGGGTGGTCCGCTGCGACCTGGAGCGCGGCGCGGCGGAGTTGGCCGGCGCACAGGTGGGCCGGGGGCTGTTCACGGCCAGCCCGTCGGCCCAGGACGTGGTGGCCGGTCAGATCCGCTACCCCGTGCACCGGGTGGGCGGCACCGGTGAGCTGAGCAAGCTGCCGGCCGCGGTGCAGGCGCCGCTGACCGCGCTGGAAGTGGCGGTCTCCGATGCCGCGCGCACCGATGGCGACCTGCTCGTGGTCGACGGCCCGCTGCGCAGCCGCCGGCAGCTGCCGCGCACCCTCGGCTACATCAAGACCCAGCACAGCCAGTATCTCGACGCCCGGCTGACCGCGGTGGTCACCGGGCTGGCCCCGGGCCAGCGCTGCCCGGTGTTCCGGCTGGGCACCGCATGGGGCGGCTACTCGTGGTATCTGCGCCTGCCCGTGGCCGGGGGCGCGCCCTGGGCGGGCATCGTCCGGATGGAGTGTTCGGCCGAGCTGACCGAGGCCGAGGCGATCGAGCTGGCCGACCTCTCCCTGGTGACCCTGCCCCGATTCGCCTCCTCCCCGTACAAGGATCCGCGGGCCCCGCAGAACCTCATCCCGATCGCCGGCCTGGAGCGCCGGCTGCGCGGGCTGCTCGGCGACGCCCGCCTGCTGCACCGGGTGCTGACCGCGGCGGCCCGGGGGATCACGCGCTGATGGGCCGCCGACGCGGCGCGGACCGGGTGGTCGAGCAGGTCGACACCGGGCAGGCCGAGCTGGTGCCGGACCCGGACCGGCCAGGGTCGTGGACGCTGCTGCTGGACGGCGCGCCGCAGTCCCACGTCGACCTGGCAGACCCCACCCACCTGGAGTTCGAGTACGTCCGGCGGCTGGCCGCCGCGATCGACCTGGTCGCCCCGGCCGGCGCACCGCTGCGGGTGCTGCACCTGGGCGGCGGCGCGCTGACCCTGCCCCGGTACGTCTCGGCCACCCGCCCCGGGTCGACCCAGCGGGTGTCCGAGGTGGACGGCGCCCTGGTGGAGCTGGTCCGGCGGGCGCTGCCCTGGCCCGCCGACCCCCGGCTGCGGGTGCGGGTGGCCGACGCCCGGGCCACCCTGACGTCGAGCCGGGACGCCGGCTACGACCTGGTGGTGGCGGACGTCTTCGCCGGCGCCCGCACCCCGGCCCACCTGACCTCGGCGGAGTACGCCGCCGAGGTGGCCCGGGTGCTCCGCCCGGGCGGGACCTACCTGGCGAACATCGCCGACGGGCCGCCGCTGCGGCACGCCCGCGCGCAGGTCGCCACGGTCCGTACCGTGCTGCCCCGAGCCTGCCTGGTCGGGGACGCGGCGGTGCTGCGCGGGCGGCGCTACGGCAACCTCGTGCTCGTCGCGTCCCGGGTCGAGCCGCCGGTGCCGGAGCTGACCCGGCGGGCCGCCGGCGACTGGTTCCCGGGCCGGGTGCTGGCCGGCGACGACCTGGACCGGTTCGCCGGAGGTGCCCCGGTGGTGCACGACGCCGACGCCACGGACTCCACCCCGCCACCGCCCGGAATTTTCTCCGTGCCCCGTTGATCCGCTCGGCGGGTCGTTCCGTCTCACCGGCGGCCCGGGTGGGTGGCCGAGGTCACGGGGACTCCCGGAGGCCTGCAGGCGCACGGTGTGTCGCCCGTCACGCGGCGCTCCCGTGGCAGAGTGGCGGGGTGAGCACCCCCGCCGCCGCCCGGACGCTGCGCCCCCCGGCCGGCTACCGGCTGGCCGCCTCGGTCCGGGCCCTCACCTTCAGCTCGTACGACCCGTGCGCCCGAATCGCCGCCGGCACCTTCTGGTGGGCCACCCGCACTCCGGCCGGGCCGGCCACCCTCGCATTGCGCCCCGCCGCCGGTGAACTGGTCGCCGAGGGATACGGGCCCGGCGCCGACTGGGTGGTCGAGCGGGCCGACGCGGTGGCCGGGCTCCACGACGACCTGGCCGGCTTCGCCGACCTCGCCGCCGCTCACCCGTTGGTGGCCCGGTTGGCCCGGGAGCACCACGGGCTGCGGATGCCGGCCACCGGCCAGGTCTTCCCCCGGCTGCTGCGGGCCGTGCTGGAGCAGAAGGTCACCGGCAAGGAGGCCTACCGGGCGTACGCGGCGACGGTCCGGCACTTCCGCGAGCCGGCGCCCGGGCCGGTGCCGTCGCTGCTGCTGCCGCCCGAGCCCGCGGCGGTGGCGGCCACCCCGTACTGGGTCTTCCATCCGTTCGGGGTGGAGCAGCGGCGGGCCGACACGCTGCGCCGCGCGGCCGCCGCCGCGTCGCGGCTGGAGCGCTGCGCCGACGCCGCCGAGGCCACCCGCCGGCTCACCGCGATCCCCGGCATCGGCCCGTGGACCGCCGCCGAGGTGGTGCGGATCGCGTACGGCGACCCGGACGCGGTCAGCGTCGGCGACTACCACATCCCCAACACGGTGGCCTGGGCGCTCGCCGGGGAGCCGCGCGGGGACGATGCCCGGATGCTGACGCTGCTGGAGCCGTTCCGGGGCCACCGGGGGCGGGTCTGCCTGCTGCTGGAGGCGGCCGGCATCCAGGCGCCGAGGTACGGCCCCCGCGCCACGATCCGGTCCTTCGCCGCGTACTGAACGGTCAGCTCTGCGCGCAGAGCCGGCGCAGGGTCCGCCCCAACCGCCAGGCGTACGCGTGCTGCACGGCCCGGGCGACGGGCCCGGCGGCGCGCACGTACCAGCTGGCCGGGCGGCTGAACGCGGACACCTCGAACCAGACCCCGCCGGTCTCCCGGCGCACCAGGAACGCCTCCTCGCCGACCTCGGGGTGCCCGGGCAGGGTGCCGTAGCCGAACCCGGCCCGGTCCGACTCGTCCACCGCCCAGACCACCTCGGTCGGGCCCCAGATCCGCAGCGGGCCGACGCCCAGGCCGGGGGTTACCCGCACCCCCGCGTCGGCGCGGGGCGCGTCGGTGCGCATCGCCACCCCCGCCGCCCGGTGCAGCCGCCAGTCGAGCACCGCGTCCGCCGCGCTCTCGAAGCACCCGTCCGGCAGCCGGACCCGGTGGCGCAGGTGGTGGTAACCGGCCGGCAGCCGCCCGTCGCGGGTCGCCCCCACCTCGGGGTACGTCAGCTCCGGCACAGTGGGCACCTCCTCGCACGGGGACAGCGCCAGCGTACGGGCGCCGGCGGCCCGCCCACCGCGGGACGGCCGCGGCTACGCGGCCTCGCGGAGGTCGGCCAGGCCGACCGGGGCGTACCGGCGGAGCAGCTCCGCCAGGTCGGCCACCGAGGCGACCTCGCCGATGACGTTGGCGCCGCCGCCGTGTTCCGGGCGGTAGCGGTGCACCAGCCGGTACCGGTACCGCCCGCGGATCAACTCCACGCTGACCCGCCAGCGCCCGCAGCACCCGCAGCTCCACTCCGACACGCGGCGAACGGTAGCGCTGACCTGGGGTTTCGCCATCCGGTCCCGGGGTGACGAACGGGCCGGACCGGGACGCGCCACCCGGCACCGCCGGTGATCTGCCTCACCACTGTCGGTGGCGTCTGATTGACTGGTCGCCGTGGACCTGCCGATCAATCCGCCGGTCGAGCCGATGCTGGCCAAGAGCGTGCCCCAACTCCCCACCGCCCCCGGCCTGACGTACGAGCCGAAGTGGGACGGCTTCCGCTGCATCATCTTCCGCGACGGCGACGAGGTCGAGCTGGCCAGCCGGGGCGGCAAGACGATGACCCGCTACTTCCCGGAGGTGGTCGAGCAGGCGCGGCGCCAGCTTCCGCCCCGGTGCGCCGTCGACGGCGAGCTGATCGTGATCCGCCGCGACGGCCCGGGGGGCCAGCCCCGGCTCGACTTCGAGCTGCTCGCCCAGCGGATCCACCCGGCCGCCTCCCGGGTGAGGCTGCTCGCCGAGACGACCCCGGCCGACTTCGTCGCCTTCGACCTGCTCGCCCTCGACGATGAGCTGCTGACCGACCAGCCCTACCCGCAGCGCCGGGCCCGGCTGGAGCAGGCGCTGGCAAAGGTCCGCCCCCCGGTGCACGTCACCCAGGTGACCACCGACCCGGAGACGGCCCGGCGCTGGTTCGACGTGTTCGAGGGGGCCGGGCTGGACGGCCTGATCGTCAAGCCGGCCGACCTGCCGTACGAGCCGGGCAAGCGGCTGATGTTCAAGGTCAAGCACGCCCGCACCGCCGACGTGGTGGTGGCCGGCTTCCGCTGGCACAAGTCCGGCCCGGTGGTCGGCTCGCTGCTGCTCGGCCTCTACGACGACGCCGGCGTGCTGCACCACATCGGGGTCAGCTCGTCGTTCACCGCAGCCCGGCGCAAGGAGCTGCTGACGGAGCTGGAGCCGTACCGCGAGGTCGGCGGCGACCACCCGTGGGTGCACGGCGACCACGAGCGGGGCCAGCGCATCCCCGGCGGGGTGAGCCGGTGGACCGGCACCAAGAACCTGGAGTGGGAGCCGCTGCGCCCCGAGCTGGTGGTCGAGGTCGGGTACGACGCGATGGAAGGCGACCGGCTGCGGCACACCGCCCAGTTCGTCCGCTGGCGCCCCGACCGCGATCCCCGCTCCTGCCGTTACGACCAGCTGGAGCGCCCGATCCGCTACGACGTGGACCAGGTGCTGCGCGGGGATCCGGCGGCGATCGTGGGCGGCGCGCCCGGTCAGGCGTAGCCTGGCCGTCGGACACGATCATGGAAGGCAGCCACGTGACCCGCTTCTCCGACCGGATCCGTCGGGTCCGGCCCGCCCTGGCCGGGTTCGCCGCCGCGCTGGTGCTCACCGCCGGCTGTACGCTGCCGGCGTTCGCCCCGCGCGCCGAGAGCCAGGGCAAGGCCGCGCCCCCGGGCACCGCCCCGACCTGGCGTGCCTGCCCCGAGGTCCCCGACGAGCTGGTCGGCCGGGGTGCGGCGGGCATGCGCTACGAGTGCGCCCGCATCCTCGTACCCCGAAACTGGGGCAACGGCGCGGCGACCGGCGCGACCGCGGGGCCGGGCACCGGGGAGACCTTCGAGATCTCGCTGATCCGGATCCGCTCGCAGAAGCAGCGCGACCGGATCGGGTCGTTGGTGGTCAACCCGGGTGGGCCCGGGGCTTCCGGGGTGGACACTGCCGTCTACCTTTCCTTCGGCTCGGCGTTCGGCGGGCTGCCGGCCGAGGTGACCGACCGCTTCGACATCGTCGGTTTCGATCCGCGCGGAGTGTCCCGGTCCAGCCCGGTCAAGTGCATCTCCGACGCCAACCTGGACGCCAGCTTCGGCTACGACCCGGATCCGCGGAACCAGCCGTCCTTCGACGGGCTGGTCGCGCTCAACCGGCGGATCGGCGCCGGCTGCGGCGACAAGTACGGCGACCAGCTCCCGCTCTACGGCACCGAGCAGGCGGCCCGGGACATGGACGCGGTGCGCGCGGCGGTCGGCGACGACAAGCTGACCTACCTCGGCTACTCGTACGGCACCCTGCTCGGCGCGGTGTACGCCCAGCTCCACCCGCAGCGGGTACGGGCGCTGGTGCTCGACGGCGCGGTCGACCCGCAGCAGAAGCTGATCGCCGGCTCGGAGAGCCAGGCGAAGGGCTTCGAGCGGGCCTTCGACAACTTCGCCGGCTGGTGCGCGGCCGAAGCCGGCCGCTGCCCGATCGCGCCGGACGCCCGAGCGGCGGTCACCACCGCCATCGACAAGGCCAGGGTTTCCCCGGTCCGCGGCCGGGACGGCCGGGAGGCCACCGCCGGCTGGGTGTTCTACGCGGTCATCTCCTCCCTTTACACGGAGGCCGGCTGGCAGGAGCTGGCCCGGGCGATCGACTCGTTGCAGGGCGGCGACCCGACCGGGGTGTTCAAGCTCGCCGACGCCTACGCGGGCCGCGGCGACGACGGGCACTACTCGAACCTGTTCGACGCCAACCTGGCGGTGAACTGCGCGGACGAGACCGAGAAGCCGAGCCTGCAGCAGATCCGGCAGCTCCAGTCGCAGTGGCGGCAGAAGTACCCGCTCTTCGGTCCGGCGCTGGCCGTGGGCATGCTCGGCTGTGTGGAATGGCCCGGCGGGCGGGATCCGTACCCGACCGGGAAGGCGGTCGGTGCGCCGCCGATCGTGGTGGTCGGCACCACCGGCGACCCGGCCACACCCTACGAGCAGACCGGCGCGCTCGCCTCGATGCTGGGCGTCGGGCAGGTGCTCACCTGGGAGGGCGAGGGACACACCGCCTACCCGCAGACCGCCTGCGTCACCACCGCCGTCGATGCCTACCTGATCTCGCTGACCGTCCCCCGAGCGGGGCTGCGCTGTCCGGCCCGGTGACCGGCCCGGGCCGGCGCCCGCCGCCCGCCGCCCGCAGATCGTCGGATGCCACTGTGGCACGCTGCCGGGATGACCGACGTGATCTTCCGGGAGGCGCGCCGCGCCGACCTGCCCGCCGTCATCGCCCTCCTCGCCGACGACGAGCTCGGCAAGGCCCGCGACTTCACCGAGGTGGACGACGCGTACGAGAAGGCGTTCGCCGACATCGAGGCTGACCCGCGTAACCATCTGGTCGTCGCGGAGGCCGGCGGTGAGCTGGTGGGCTGCCTGCAGATCACGTACATCCCGGGGCTGGGCCGGCACGGCGCCGAACGGTCGCTGATCGAGTCGGTGCGGGTCCGCTCCGATCTGCGCGGCCGGGGGCTGGGCCGGGAGATGATGGTCTGGGTCATCGACCGGGCCCGGGAGCGGGGGTGCGCGCTGGTGCAGCTCACCACCGACAAGTCCCGCGCCGACGCGCACCGCTTCTACCGCAACCTCGGCTTCGTGGCCAGCCACGAGGGGATGAAGCTGGCGCTCTGACACCGCTCTCCCCCACACCGGGGAGCTGACTCCCCGCCGGGCGGGAGGGCCGCCGGCGGCGGCGCGGCCAGGCTGGGCAGGCAGTCCGACGAACGGGGAGTCACGTGTCCACCGCCACCGCACCAGCCGCCCTCCACCCGCGCGACGGCCGTCCCGCCCCCGCCTGGGCGATCCGCGCCGCCCACCTCATCCCGCTGATCACCCTCCCGTCCGGCCTGTGGCGGATCGCCCTGGTCACCGGAGTGCCGCTCGGCATGTCGGAGCAGGGTGGACCGGTCCGCCTCGGGCTCGGCGAGAGCGTCTACATCGTGTCGCTGAGCGTGGTGTCGGAGGCACTGGCGCTGCTATCGCTCGGCCTGGTCCGTCCGTGGGGTGAGGTGTTCCCCCGCCGCCTGCCGCTGCTGGGCGGGCGACGGGTGCCGCCGTCGTTCGCGATCACCGTCGCCACCGCCGGCGCCATCGCGGTCACCCTGATCTGGGGGTACGCCGCCTGGGGCCTCCTCGTGGCGGGCAACGACCTGGGTGGCACGACGGCCGGCTTCGCGTTGCTGCTGGCCTGCTACCTGCCGCTGCTGCTCTGGGGCCCGCTGCTGCTCACGGTCGCCTACGCCTACCACCGCCGCCGCTGCCGGGACTGACCGCACCGGGACCGACGGCCGGTCGTGAGCGGAAGGACACACCCGAGGGCAGCCCTTGCCAGGCTCGCACCGGCCGCGCTGCCAGCTGCGGCAGGTCAGGCCCGGTCAGTCGTCGACCAGCCGGCCGTCCCGCAGCGTGAGGGTGCGGTCGGCCATCTCGATCAGTGCCGGGTCGTGGGTGGCGACCAGGGCGGTCATGCCCCGGGCGTGCACCACGGCCCGGATCAGATCCATGATCGACCGTCCGGTCTCCGAGTCGAGCTGGCCGGTCGGCTCGTCGGCGATGAGCAGGTCCGGCTCGTTCGCCAGGGCCCGGGCCACCGCCACCCGCTGCTGCTGCCCGCCGGACAGCTCGTACGGGCGCTGCGCGGCGTGCCCGCCCAGCCCGACCAGCTCCAGCAGCACGGCCACCCGCTGCTCCCGCTCCGCGGCCGGCACCTTGGCCAGCCGCAGCGGCACCCCGACGTTCTCGGCCGCCGACAGGATCGGCACCAGGCCGAAGGTCTGGAAGACGAAGCCGATCGTGCCCCGGCGCAGCGCGAGCAGCTCCCGCTCGCTCGCGGCGGTCACGTCGTGCCCGGCCACCCGCACCCGGCCGGCGTCCGGCCGGTCCAGGCCACCGACGAGGTTGAGCAGGGTGGTCTTGCCGGCGCCGGAGCGACCCCGGACCGCGACCAGCTCACCGCGGCGGGCGGAGAAGGAGACGTCCCGCACGGCGTGCACCGCGTGCTCACCCCGCCCGAAGGTGCGGCTCACCGCCTCGACGCGGACCACGTCGTCGATGGTGGCGACGCGGGCGGGCGCCACGGACAGCTGCTCGGTCATGCCTTACTCCTTCTCGGTGTGCGCCCGGTCGCCGGGCCGCACCTCGACGTGGTCGGGTTCCAGGTTGAGCCGGACCCGGTCGCGCAGGGTCAGCGCGTCCACGAAGGACGCCGGGAGCTGCATGCGGCCGGTCCGGTCGAGCACCGCGTACTCCTCGCTGACCAGCTCGGTGCTGCCGTCGGCGGCGACGCGCGCGGTGCGGCGTACCTCGGAGGCGGTGCGGCCGTCGCGGATCGCGATGGTCCGCCGGACCTGGCTGGCCACGGCGTGGTCGTGGGTGACCACCACGATGGTGACACCCAGCTCGGCGTTGATGGTCCGCAGCGCGCCGAAGACCTCGGCCCCGGTCGCCTCGTCCAGCTCACCGGTCGGCTCGTCGGCGAAGAGCACCTCCGGGTCGTTGGCCACGGCCACGGCGACCGCACAGCGCTGCTGCTCGCCACCGCTCATCTGGCCGGGCCGCCGGTCCGCGCAGTAGCCCACCCCGACCAGGTCGAGCAGTTCCTTGGCCCGTTGGCGGCGGTTCCGGCGACCGCCGCCGCGGCCCGCCAGGTGCATCGGCAGCTCGACGTTCTCCAACGCGGTCAGGTACGGCAGCAGGTTGCGGCCGGTCTGCTGCCAGACGAAGCCGACCATCTCCCGTCGGTAGCTCAGCCGCCGCCGGGCGGAGAGCTTGAGCAGGTCGTAGTCCGCCACCCGGGCGATGCCCGCGGTCGGGGTGTCGAGCCCGGAGAGGATGTTCAGCAGGGTGGACTTGCCGGACCCCGAGGCGCCGACGATCGCCACCAGCTCACCCCGGTCGATGACCAGGTCGAGCCCCTGCAGGGCGAACACCTCCACCCCCTCGGTCTTGAAGATGCGGACCAGGCCGTCACAGACGATGTGCCCGCGCAACCGGTCCTGGCCACCGGCCCGATCGGCGGCGCGCTGGGCGGCCTGACGCTGCATCGCGGCCAGGTCCGGCACGACGGGGTTCTGTGCGGTAGCGGTCATCAGCTCTCCTCTCCGAGCCGGAGCACCTCGCCGAGGCGCAGCCGGCGGTTGTTCAGGGCCTCGACGGCCACCGCAATGCCGAGGGCGACCGCCCCGAGCACGGCGACCCCGGCGACCAGGCGGGGCTCGAACGCCACCCGGACGGGGGCGCCGCTGGTGAAGGCCGACAGGCCGAGCACCGGGGTGAGCAGCAGCGGCAGCAGCGCTCCGACCAGCGCGCCGGTGAGCACCGACGCGCCGACCAACGGGCTCAGCTCCACCAGCAGCAGTCCCCGCCACTGCCGACGGGACAGGCCGAGGGTGCGCAGCCGGGACAGCACCTGACCGCGGGCCCGGGCGCCGGCCAGCACCACGAAGGCGATCGCGAGCAGACCCAGCGCCGTTCCGGTGGCGGCGCCGGCGACGAAGCCGAAGACCAGCACGCCGTTCGCGCTCCCCTCGCCCACGCGCTGGCGGGTCTCCGCCCACGTGACCACCTCCACCTCGCGCGGCGGCTCCCGCCCGGCGACCGCCCCGTCCTGCTGGAAGCGGGACTGGCCAGCGTTACCCACCGCGCGCAGCTTCTCGACGTCGAGGTCATCGCCGGCGACCAGGAAACCGGTCGGCACGGCGGCATAGTCACGCCGGGGCAGGGCCTGCCAGGGCAGGATGACGAACCGGCTGCTGTCCGCCCGGAGCATCGGGAAGCTGTCCGCCCGCTCGGCCACCCGGAACTCGTACCGCTGGCCCTGCACGGGGATGAAGGCGGAGCGGTCCAGTCCGGCGGCGGCCAGCTCGGCGGCCACGGCCGGGGAGACCACCGCGGGCAGCGGGCCGGGCTGCGCGCCGGGGGCGAGCAGCGCCGCGGGCACGGTCACGTCGACGCCGGACTCTCGGACCACCCTGGCCATCGCCGGCCCGTCGACCAGCACCACGGTGACCTCGCCGAGTCGGGCGTCCCAGCCGGCCTTGTCCCTTGCGAGGCGCAGGCCCGCCTCCTGCAGCACCGGAGCAGCCGCCCGCACCCCGGGCTGCCGTTCCAGTTCGGCGCCGGTCTCCGGCGCGATCCGCTCTCCCCGGATCAACGCGTCGGCAGGCACCTGCCGGCTGGCCGCCCCGTCCCGGCTCGTCTCGATGCCGGCGGCGACGACCGCGCAGAACGCCGCGGTCGCGATCGCCAGCACCACGACCACCAGCGGGGTGGTGAAAACGGCGCGGCCGGCGCGGGCGGTGCCCAGAAAGGCGATACTGCCCCGGGTCCGGGCGGCGAGCCGGCTGAGCAGCCGCAGCGGCCACGGGTAGAGCCGTACGGCCAGCACCGCCGCGCCGACGGCGAGCAGCACCGGGACCGAGACCAGCAGCGGATCGATCTCTCCGAGGACGAGACCGCGGCGGCGCAGCAGCACGACCGCGACCACGGCGAGCAGCAACAGGCTCGCCTCCACGGTGATCCGACGCGCGGACGGACGCAGCTTGATCAGGTCGCGCCGCCCCCCGACACCGGTCGGCGCGGCGAGCGTCGCCACCGGCAGCACCAGCGTGACCAGGATCGCCGCGACCACGGCGACCGCCGTGGTGTCGCCGGGCGCCCCGGGCGCCAGGTTTCCGAGCAGCCAACCGAACGCGGCGGCAGGCAGGATCACCAGCAGCGACTCGGCAAGGCTACGGCGGGCTCCGGCGGTCGCCGCACCGCCCCGGGCTCGCAGCAGGGTGAACTCGGCCCGGCGCCGGCGGACGGTCAGGCCGGCGGCCAGCACGACCAGCCCGGCCAGGGTCGCCAGCACGCCGGCCGCGATCACCGCGAGGACCGTACGGGCGGCGGCCACCGCGGCCATGAACTCCCGCAGCGGAATGTCGAAGCCCTGAACGAAGGCGAAGCCCTGCGCCTCCCGGCTCATCCGCTGAAGACTGTCGATGAGCCCGGGCACCGCGCGAGCATCGATGCCGTCGCCGACCAACCGGTAGCGCCAGGTGAACCGCAAGCCCCGGCCATCGACGGACAGCCGGTCCAAGGCGGCGCCGTCGACGACCCCGAGCGCGATGAACGGCTGGGCGTCCCCCTCCGGCTCGACCACCCGCAGGATCGAGGGCAGGCCCTGCCAGATGCCGTCCGCGCGGTCGCCCGGCTCGAAGACGCCCACCACGGAGATCCGGACGGGGCTGGGGGCGCCCTCCGGGGTCGACGACTCGACGCCGGCGAGCGTCAGCCGGCTGCCGACCCGCAGGTTCAGCTTGCGGGCCACCTCGGCGGCCAGCGCCACCTGCACCGGCTGACCGGCCCGCGCCCCCTTGTCCGGCCAGCGGCCGTCGGTCAGCCTGCCGGCCTCCGCGATCCCTGCCATGCTCCGCAGACCGAGGTGGACCAGGAGGTTCTTCGCCGCCAGGTCCGGGCCCGTGAGCAGGCTCGGGTCGGTCTCCGCGGTGAACCACCGCTGGCCGACCAGCCTTCGCACGTCCGGCGGCATCTCGGCCTGCTTCCGCGGCAGGTCGGCCTCGAACGCGGTCATCAACGACGTGTCGTTTCCGGCGTTGAACAGCGGCATCGGCGTCGTGTACGTCACGTCCCGCAGCTCGGCCGGTTGGCTGTCCAGCATCGTCCGCAGGCCCTGATCGGTGCGCCAGTTCACCACCCGCGGCACTGCGCTGATCAACAGCATGACGACCATCGTCAGCGCCCCGAGCAGCAGGAACTGCCCACCGTACGCCCGGATCCGGCGGGCGACCGCGCTGATGCTCATTTCGCCGCCACCCCGCTCGTGGTCGTCGCTCCGCTCCACCCGGTCACTGGTCTCCCCCGATCCGCAGCTGCGCCGCCGCCACCCGCTGCCGGATGCCGAGGGCGATGAACGCGCTGATGGCCAGCGCCGCCAGCAACAGGCCGACCGCGGTCAGCCCGACCGGCGTCCAGGGCAGCACAAAGGCCGCCTCGGGCACCGGTCTGCTTGCCGACGGGGTGAGGATGACCAGCGGGGCCATCGTCACGCCCACCACCGCGCCCAGCAGCACCCCGACCCCGACCCCGATCCCGGCCAAAAAGGTCTGCTCGGCCAGCAGGGCCCGGGCCAGCAGCCGGGGGGTGGCGCCGAGCGTGTGCAGCACGGCGAACTCGCCCAACCGGTGCCGGGCCGTCGCCCAGACGTCAACGATCAACCCGACGAGGGCCAGCAGCACCGCACCGAGCGCGGCGGCGAGCAGGCCGGTGCGGGCGCCCCGCCAGTACGGGTCCGACGCGGCGCGTTCGGCCACCTCCCGCCGGTCCAGCACGGTGACGCCGTTCAGTTCCGCCGCCGCCCGGGCAGCCGCGGTGTGTCCACCCTCGTCGGTGGCCAGCCACCACTGCTGCACCGGCCGGACCGTGCCCCGGTCCCGGATCAGCCAGTCCGTCGCCGTGGGCAGGTCCAGCAGCACGCCCTCTCCGGTGGTCGACGGCACCGCGGCCACCTCGCCGACCAGGGTGACCGGCAGCGACACGCCGGACAGCGAGAGGGTGACGGTGTCTCCGGTGCGCAGGCTCAGCGCCTCGCGTACCCGGGGGGTCATCAGCGCCGGCACCGGCGCGCTGTCGCCGGTCGGCACCACGACGAAGCGAGAGGGGTCCTGGTGCGCGAACCGGCCGCCCGGCTGGAAGACGACCTGGTTCTCGGCCGACAAGCCGGTGGCTGTGGTCGAGATGGACAACTTGCCATTCGGATCACCATTGGTCGCCACCCACCCGTCGCCGAGCTGCGCCGGGCTGGTCGCCCCGTCGGCGCCGACCAGTCGCAGCTCGGTCACCTCCATCCGGTACGCCCGGCCGGCCACGTCACCGCCGTCGACCTCGAATCCCACCAGCCGCAGGCTCCCGGCGTCGGGCAGCGCCACGGTGAACGGCGCCGAACGACCGTCGCTGCCCGTGCTTCCCATCGGCAGCCGGAAGGCCAGCCCGTCCGCTCGGGCCAGCAGCATCGACACGGCGACCTTGTGCGGGAACACGGCACCACGCACCGGGGTGCGGACGGTGCCGGTGACCGACCGGGTGCCGGCGGGCAACTCGACCCCGGCCGGCTCGCCCCGCGCCCGGACCAGTCGGTCGAACAGCGCCTGCACCGGCTCATGAGTCAGCCGCGGGTCGAGCCGTACCACCTGCGTGGCGCTCGCCGCGTCGAGGCTCACCACGGTGGCGGGCAGGTCGGCGCGGCCGACCCTGATCTCGTCCCGCCAGGCCGGCAACGCCCGGTCCACGCCGGCCAGCGCCCCCAGCTCCCCGGCCCGGCCGATCGGGGCGACTCCGTCGCGCTCGACGAGCCGCAGGTCGGCGCCGACGGCATGGTCGGCCTGGTCGACCTGGGACCGCTCGCCGGTGGCGACCAGCGACCAGGCCAGGGTGCTACCGCCGACGGCGAGGGCGAGCAGCAGCACCGGCCCGGCGTGTGGGCGGCGGCCCGCCTGCCACATGCCGAGAATGGTCGCCGTCCACAGCTTCCGGACCACAAAGCGTTCGGCGAACCGGGTTGCGGGTGGGAGCAGCCGGAGCGCCACCACCGCGCCGGCGAGGACGCCGAGCGTCGGCGCGGCGACCAGCAGCGGGTCCACCCCGAGCCGCCCGGCGGCGCCGGTCACCGGCGAGGAGTACTGCCGCAGCTGCGTCCAGGCCAGCACCCCGAACCCGACCAGGACCAGGTCGAGGCTGGCCCGCTGGACGGAGCCGGACCGGTCAGGCCGGGACCGGGCTGCCATGTCGGCGACGTACGTTCCGGCCCCCCGCAACGTCGGGGCCACCATCGCGACCAGGCAGCCGGCAGCGGTGATCCACGCCGCCGCCCAGAGCAGCATGGGGCTGCCGGCGGTGAGTGCGGGGGCCGGACCGTCGCCCAGGTGCCGCAGTGCCTCGCCGGCGAGCAGCGGCCCGAGCACGGCGGCCGGCAGGACGACGAGGGTCGCCTCCCGGGCGGCGAGGCCGGCCAACTGCCGCTTCGCGGCGCCCCGGGCCCGTAGCAGGGCGGTCTGGTTCCGCCGGTCCTCGTGCAGCAGCGCCGCGACCAGCACCAGCGCGTACCCGCCGAGGACCACGATCAGCAGCACCGGGGTGGCCAACGAGGACCGCCCGACCAGGTCGGCCCGGGCGATCCGGTTGAGCAGCCGGTCCATCGCCGTGACGACCTGCGCGGAGGAGCCGAGCCCGGCCGCCTCGGGCACCTCGGTGACGGCGTCGGGGAGCGCCTGGCGGACGTCGAGCAGCCGGCCGTTCCGGGCCGCCGCCGCGAGGTCCGGCTCGACCACCCACCACGCGGTGACCGACTTCGGGAAGGTGGCGGCGAAGTCCGCCGGGTCCAGCGCGAACGGCCCGTACGAGGTGTCCGACAGCACCGCGCTGTCCGCCCCGACCCCGGGCGCCAACCGCCAGTAGGGCTCGGCCGGGTCACGCGGGCGCCACGTCCCGACGAGCACCACCTCGCCCGCCCGCTCGGTGCTGCGGTCCAGCAGCGGCACCCGGTCGCCGACAGTCATCCCCAGCGCGCCGGCGACCTTCTCCGGCAACGTCACCTCAAGCGGGCTCGCCCCGGCTGAGGGCCACGCGCCGCCGGCCAGTTCGGCGTGCGCGGGCAGGTCGTCCAGGGTCGCGAGGTTGGCGAAGACGGGGTCGTCGTCGGTCCGGACCCGCGGGCCGAGGTCACCGGTCAGTTCCCGGCCACCGCCGTACCGGGCACCCGTCACCGCGACCGGTGCACCGCCGAGCCCGTGCGCGAATCCGTCGCGGACCGCTCGGTCCCGGGTGGCCAACTCGGCGGCGTCCCGGCCGCCGGAGCCGCTCAGCAGCAGGCTGCGCTCCTCCAACGGGGCTCCGGCGAGCAGCGACCGCTGGCCGGCCTCCACCGCCCGGCGGTTGTAGTCGGTGAGCCCGGTGACCAAAGCGACCGCGACCAGCGCCGCAGCCACCGCGGCCAGCAGCAGCCCCCGCGCCGCGTTGGCCCGCCTAAAAACCAGTCTCATCCGGCCCTCCCCTGGCCCCGGTCGGGCCGACGAACAGGAAGACCGGTCAGGGGGCGGGAAAGGTTCGCGCCCGTTACATGATCGTTACCAGGCCCGGGGTCAGGCGCGGGGCCGGTCGCGGTCCTTGGAGGGCTGCACCCGCTTCGGCTCGCCCGGCATCTTCGGATATTCGGGCGGGTACGGCAGATCGCCCTGCCCGGCGGCGGCGTCCCGCTCGGCCCACTCCAGCAGCGGGCTGATGTCCCACGGGGTGTCGTCGATGCCGGCGTGCGGATCGCCCCGCTCGGCCAGCCGGGCCGGCACGCTGCCCAGGTGGAAGTCGTCCGGGTCCACCTCGGTCAGCTCGTCCCAGTCGACCGGGGTGGAGACGGTGGCCCGGGCGTTGGCCCGCAGCGAGTACGCGCAGGCGATCGTCCGGCCCCGAGCCATCTGATTGAAGTCCACGAAGACCCGGCTGCCGCGCTCCTCCTTCCACCAGGCGGTGGTGACCAGCTCGGGGCGGCGGCGTTCCAGCTCCCGGGCCAGCGCGATGGTGGCCCGGCGTACCTCGACGAATGTCCAGCGCGGGTGGATGCGCAGGTAGACGTGCACACCCCGACCGCCGGAGGTCTTCGGCCAGCCGGTGACACCCAACTCGTCGAGCAGCGCCCGCAGCTCGCCGGCGGCGGTGACCGCGTCGGTGAAGTCGGTGCCGGGCTGCGGGTCCAGGTCGATCCGCAGCTCGTCGGGACGGTCGACGTCGGCGGCGCGGACCGGCCAGGGGTGGAAGACCACCGTGCCCATCTGCGCGGCCCAGGCCACGTGGGCCAGGTCGGCCGGGCAGAGCTCGGCCGCCTTCCGGCCGCTGGGGAAGCTGATCTCCGCGGTCGCCACCCACGGGGGTACGCCCCGGGCCGGCACCCGCTTCTGGAAGAACATCTCCCCCTCGACGCCCTCTGGGAAGCGCTGCAACGTGGTGGGTCGGTCCCGCAGGGCGCGCATGATGCCCTCGCCGACCGACAGGTAGTAGTGGAAGACGTCCGCCTTGGTGAAGCCGCGCTGCGGGAAGATCACCCGGTCCGGGCTGCTGAGTCGTACGGTGTGCCCGGCGACCTCGATCTCCTCGACTGCGGCCTTGCTGCCAGCCATTGCGCGACGATATGCGATGCCACCGACGCCCGGCGTACCGTTGGCCGGTGAGTCTTTCCGAGAGTGAACTGCCCACCACCGAGGACGAGTGGCGGGTCCGGTTGAGCCCCGAGGAGTTCCGGGTGCTCCGCGAGGCCGGCACCGAGCCACCGTGGACCGGCGAGTACGTCGACACCAAGACCCCCGGCGTCTACCACTGCCGGGCCTGCGGGGCGGAACTGTTCCGCAGCGACGACAAGTTCGACTCGCACTGCGGCTGGCCGAGCTTCGACGACGCGATCCCGGGCGCGGTGAAGGAGATCCCCGACAACACCCTCGGCATGCGGCGTACGGAGATCCGGTGTGCCCGGTGCGACAGCCACCTGGGGCACGTCTTCGAGGGTGAGGGCTTCACCCCGAAGGACACCCGGCACTGCGTGAACTCGGTCTCGATCCGGTTGGCGCCCAGGACCGCCTGACCGGGCGGGTCCGTGGCCAGTTCGGAGCCGCAGCGGGCCCGACGCGCGACACGCCGGGGGCGACTCGCCGTCGAGCCGACCCAGGTTCGCCCGTTCCGGTTGCCGCGCCGTGTCCCCTCGTCGACCCTGGGATGACAGGTCCGTTTTCGGGGGGTTTCGTATGGCTAGCTGTGAGGTCTGCGGCAACGACTACTGGATGGCGTTCGAGGTGCGCACGGTCAACGGGGCGACGCACACCTTCGACTGCTTCGAGTGCGCGATCCACAAGATGGCGCCGATCTGCGAGCACTGCCAAATCAAGATCGTCGGCCACGGTGTCGAGGTCTCCGGCCGCTTCTTCTGCTGCGCGCACTGCGCCCGCGCGGAGGAGGGCACACAGGGCGCGGAGATCCGCGACGCGGTCGGCGCCCGGCCTGCCTGAACCCGGCCAGCACCGCGACAAGCGGGTGGACGGGCTGGCCGTAAGCGGGCGGTAAGGGTCGGGGCCGCGCGGTCCTGGTTAACATCCGGCCATGCCCGCCACGACATCGAAGCTTGCCCCGTTGGTGCTCGCCACCGCTCTCGCCCTCGCCGGTTGCGCGGGCTCCGACCGCCCGACCGGCGACGCGGCCCCGGCCACCTCGGCCCCGGCGCCCACCGCGACGGCCGCCGCCACGCCGGCCGGCACCACCACGCCGGCTGGCACCACCGCACCGGTGCCCGCCACGCTGGACTTCACCGCGCGCACCATCGACGGCGGGTCGTTCGCCGGCAGCAGCCTCGCCGGCAGGCCGACCGTGCTGTGGTTCTGGGCGGCCTGGTGCAGCCGCTGCCGGGGCGTCGCCGACGACGTGGCCGCGGTGCGGCGGGACAACGCCGGCCGGGTCAACCTGATCGGCGTGGCCGGGCTGGGCAGCGGTGCCGACGCCATGCGGCGGTTCGCCACGGAGACCGGCATCGCGGACTTCCCCAACCTGGCCGACGACGAGGGTGCGGTGTGGCGCCGGTTCGGCGTCACCAGCCAGGAGTGGTACGTGCTGCTCGACTCCGCGGGGAAGGTGGTGCAGTCCGGGGCGCTGTCCCAGGCGGAGCTGCGCCAGCGGATCGCCGAGCTGGCCTGACATGTCCGACGCCCCCTACGGCCTCGCCCTCGCCGCCGGCCTGCTCGCCGCGGTGAACCCGTGCGGGTTCGCGCTGCTGCCCGCGTACCTGTCGGTGCTGGTACTGGGTGAGGGCTCGGCGGCGGCCCGCGGACCGCTCGCCCCGGTGGGCCGGGCCCTGGCCCTGACCGGCGCGATGACCCTCGGCTTCGTCGCGGTGTTCGGCGCGTTCGGCCTGCTCGCCGGGCCCGCCGCGGACGTCGTCGCGCGCCGCCTGCCGTGGGTGTCGGTGCTGATCGGGGTGGCGCTGGTGGCGGCCGGCGGCTGGCTGCTCGCCGGTCGGCAACTGCCGGCCCTCACCCCGCGACCGGCGGCCGGCCCGGCGGTCCGGGCGCGGTTCGGATCGATGGCGCTCTTCGGCGTGGCGTACGCGGTGGCCTCGCTCGGCTGCACGATCGGCCCGTTCCTCGCCGTCGTGGTCGCCGGCTTCCGGGCCGGCAGCGCGGCCGCCGGGGTCGGCCTCTTCGTGGCGTACGCCCTCGGCATGGGGTTGGCGGTCGGCGCGGCGGCCCTCGCCGTGGCACTGGCCCGGGAATCCCTGATTCGGCGCACCCGGCGGGCCGCGCCGCTGCTCAGCCGCCTCGCCGGCCTGCTGCTCGTGCTCACCGGCGGCTACGTGGCCTGGTACGGCTGGTACGAGGTGCGCCTCTTCGCCGGCGGTGACGCCGACGACCCGGTGATCGCCGCGGCCGGCCGGGTGCAGGCCACGGCGAGCGGCTGGCTGGCCGGGCTGGGCCCGTGGGCCGTCGCCGCGATCGCCGCCGCGCTGGTCGGGGTGGCCGCCGCCGGCACCCTGGCCCGCCGCCGGGTCGCCACCCGCACCACCCCCGAGGGGGAGCGGGTGGACGCGACCTAACATCGCAGGGTGCCACCGACGACCGAGGTCCGACTCGCCAGCTTCGCCGAACTGGACGCCCGCACCTTCCACGACCTGCTCCGGCTGCGCATCGACGTGTTCGTCGTGGAGCAGACCTGCCCGTACCCGGAGCTGGACGGCCGGGACGTCGAACCGGGCACCCGGCACCTCTGGCTGACCCGGGACGGCGCGGTGGTGGCGTACCTGCGGATCCTGGCCGACCCCGACGGCGTGGCGCGGATCGGGCGGGTGGTGGTGGCCCCCGCGGCCCGTGGGGCGGGCCTGGCCGGCCGGCTGATGACCGAGGCGCTGGCCGTGGTCGGCGCTGGCCCGTGCGTGCTGGAGGCGCAGACCCACCTGGTCGACTTCTACGCCGGCCATGGCTTCGCGGTCAGCGGCCCCGGCTACGTCGAGGACGGCATCCCGCACACCCCGATGCGGCTCAGACCAGGCAGGTGACGATGTCGGCGATGGGCCGGCGGCGGCCGGTGTAGAAAGGGACCTCCTCGCGGACGTGCCGGCGGGCCCGGGAGGCCCGCAGGTCACGCATCAGGTCGACGATCCGGTGCAGTTCGTCGGCCTCGAAGGCGAGCATCCACTCGTAGTCGCCGAGGGCGAAGGAGGCCACCGTGTTGGCCCGGACGTCCGGGTAGCCGCGGGCCATCCGGCCGTGCTCGGCCAGCATCTCGCGCCGCTCGGCGTCCGGCAGCAGGTACCACTCGTACGACCGGACGAACGGGTAGACACAGATGTAGGCCCGTGCCTCCTCGCCGGCCAGGAACGCCGGGATGTGGCTCTTGTTGAACTCGGCCGGCCGGTGCAGCGCCATCTGCGACCAGACCGGGGTGAGTGCCCGGCCCAGCGTGGTCCGGCGGAACCGCAGGTAGGCGTCCTGCAGGTCGTCGCTGGACGAGGCATGCCACCAGATCATCAGATCCGCGTCGGCGCGCAGGCCCGCCAGGTCGTACGTGCCCCGGATGGTCACGTCCTTGCCGGCCAGTTCCTCGAAGAGGGACTCGACCTCGTCGACGACGTTCTCGCGCAGCGACGGGAGCGGGCTGGTGGCCCGGTACACCGACCACATGGTGTAGCGGACGGTCTCGTTGAGCTCCCGCAGCCGGGCCGCGTTGGTCTGCTCGGTCATGCTGCCGATCCTCCCAGTGCTGTGATGATCTCTTCGGCCGCGGTCTCCCCCGAACGGATGCAGACCGGAATGCCGACGCCGTCGTAGCCGGCCCCGGCCAGGGCCAGCGTCGGGTGGGCGGCACGCAGCATCGCCCGGGCCGCCGCCACCCGGCCGAGGTGGCCGGGGGTGTACTGCGGCAGCGCCCCGCCCCACCGCTGCACGTGCCGGCCGACCGGGGCGGGCAGCGGAACGCCGAGCACCTTCGACACCTCCCGGTGCACAGTGGCGACCAGGTCGTCGTCGGTGAGCTGCAGCGACGTCTCGTCGCCGTACCGGCCGACCGAGGCGCGGAGCAGGGCGAGCCCGTCCGCCCGGCGCAGGTGGCCCCACTTGGTGGTGAAGAACGTCGACGCCTTGATCAACAGCCCCTCGGTGGCAGGCACCAGGAACCCGGAGAGCTCCGGCAGCTCCGGCTCCGGCAGGGCCATGGTGACCAGGGCGACGCTGGCGTAGTCCAGCCCAGCGACGGTGGTGGCCACCTCGGGCGCCGGGCCGGCGAGCAGCCGGGCGGCCGGGCGGGCCGGTACGGCGAGCACCACCGCGTCGACCTCGACCGACTGGGGGTCGCGGGTCGGGCCGACCACCAGCCGCCAGCCGGTGGCGGTGCGGTGCAGCTCGCGGACCGCGGCGTCCCGGCGGACGGTCGCGCCGCTCGCCACCGCCGCCGCGTCGACCAGGGTGCTCAGCCCGCCGGCCAGGGTGCCGAAGACCGGCGCGCCGGGGGCGCGGGGCGCGGCGGCCTGCGCGGCGCGGACCGCTCCGACCAGGGTGCGCTCGGCCCGGGCCGCCCGGGCCAGCGCCGGCATGGTGGTGACCAGGGAGAGGTCGTCGGCGCGACCGGCGTAGACGCCGCCGAGCATCGGGTCGACCAGCCGGTCCACCACCTCGTCGCCGAAGCGCGCGCGGACCAGCGCACCGACCGGCAGGTCCTCGTCCGGACCGAGCAGCGGAGCACCGCCGTCGGAATCCGCGCCCGCCGCCGGCCGGGCCACCGCCGTCACCTTCGCCAGATCCCCGGGTACGCCCACCAGGGTGCCGCCCGGGACCGGGCGCAGCCCGCCGTCGACGACGAGCGCGGCCTGCCCGACGGTCGGGTGCACGATCCGGTCCGCCAGGCCGAGCCGGCGGACCAGGGTCACCGCCGCCGACTCCCCGCCGGCCGGGTCACGCATCAGGAACGACTCGGCGCCGAACTCGACGGCCTGCCCGGCCAGCTCACCGGTGCGCAGCTTGCCGCCGAGGCGGCCGGACTGCTCGTACACGGTGATCTCGGTGCCGGTGGGGGCCTGGTCGCGCAACCGGACGGCGGCGGCCAGCCCGGCGATCCCGCCACCGACGATCGCCACCCGACGCGGTCGCGCCACGGTCCCTCCTCTACTCGACCGGCCGCGCGCTGAGCTCGTGCACCAGCGCGACCACCCGGGTCAGCACGTCGGGGTCGGTCTCCGGCAGCACGCCGTGGCCGAGGTTGAACACGTGACCGGGGGCGGCCCGCCCCTGGTCGAGGATCCGGCGTACCTCGGCCTCCACCACCGGCCACGGGGCGAGCAGCACGCACGGGTCGAGGTTGCCCTGCACGGCCTTGTCCGGGCCGATCCGGCGGGTCGCCACGTCCAGCGGCGTACGCCAGTCCACGCCGACGACGTCGGCGCCGGCCTCGCCCATGGCGCCGAGCAGCTCGGCGGTGCCCACCCCGAAGTGGATCCGGGGCACCCCGGCGTCGGCCAGGCCGCCGAGCACGCGGACGGAGTGCGGCATCACGTAGCGGCGGTAGTCGGCCTCGGACAACGCGCCGGCCCAGGAGTCGAAGAGCTGGACGGCCGAGACCCCGGCGTCGACCTGCACCCGCAGGAACGACAGCGTCACCTCGGCGAGCCGGGCGCAGAGCGCGTGCCAGAGGTCCGGGTCGCCGTACATCAGCGCCTTGGTCTTGGCGTGGGTACGCGACGGGCCGCCCTCGACCAGGTAGCTGGCCAGGGTGAACGGGGCGCCGGCGAAGCCGATCAGCGGGGTGTCGCCCAGCTCGGCCACGAGCAGCCGCACGGCCTCGTCCACGTACGACACGTCATCGCGGGTGATCGGGCGGATCCGGTCCACGTCGGCGGCGGTGCGGACGGGCTCGGCCACCACCGGCCCGGTGCCGGGCACGATGTCCAGGTCGACCCCGGCGGCGGCCACCGGCACCACGATGTCGCTGAACAGGATCGCCGCGTCGACCCCGTGCCGGCGGACCGGCTGGAGGGTGATCTCGGTGACCAGCTCGGGGCGGCGGCACGACTCCAGCATCGGCACGTTGGCCCGGATCTCGCGGTACTCCGGCAGCGACCGACCGGCCTGGCGCATGAACCAGACCGGGGTGTGCGGCCCCGGCTCGCGCCGGCAGGCGCGGACGAAAGGCGAGTGGGCGGGCCCGCCGTGGCGGGGCTGTCCGTCTCGGGCGGCGGTGCCCGTGGTGTCGGTGGTCATCGCGGCAATCGTGCCACGCCGCCCGGTCCGGGCCGCCGCCCCCGTCACCTTTTGTGACGTGGAAGGACCCGCTTGACTTCGGCGGCAGAGCGGGCACCCGGCTCAACGCGGATCACTCGGCGTGCCGTCGCCCCGTGCGGCGGGCGGCGGCATAGGCTGCCGGCATGGCCCCCCGATCGCGCTCCCGGAAACCTTCGCTCGCGCGGTCGCGGGGTTGCGATCGGTGACACCCCGGTCGGAGATCGTGCTGGAGGAGGTCGGTGCCCCCCAGCGCCTGGCCCCCTACGCGTTCGCGCTCTCCGCGGCGGTGCTCCGGGACGGCGACGAGGTGGCCACCGGGCGGCTGATCCTGCTGCACGACCCGGCCGGGCACGAGGCGTGGCAGGGCACCCTGCGGCTGGTCACCTACGTGACCGCCGAGCTGGAGGTGGACCTGGCCAGCGACCCGCTGCTGCCGGGGGTGGGCTGGACCTGGCTGACCGACGCGCTGGACGCGCAGGAGGCCCGGTATCGGGCGATCGGCGGCACGGTCACGCAGACGCTCTCCACCCGGTTCGGCGAGCTGGCCGGGCCGCCCGCCGCCGGGGACATCGAGATCCGCGCCTCCTGGACACCGCTCGGCGTCGACCTGGCCCCGCACCTGTCCGGCTGGTGCGCCCTGCTCGCCTCGACGGCCGGGCTGCCGCCGCCCGGCGTGACGGCGCTGCCCTCCCGGCGCCCCGCCGGCGCCGCCTGAGCGGCCGGAGCACGACGACGGGCCGCCCCGGTGCTCGGAGCGACCCGTACGGCAGGGCGCGTGTCAGAGGTAGTTCTCGGCCTCGTCGCAGATCTTGTTCAGGCCCTTGGTGGCCTTGTCGAAGGCCGCCTTGTTGCCGGCCGCCGCCGCCTCGCTGGCCGCGATCAGCTTGTCCAGGCAGTTGGCGATGACCTTCTTCTGCCGGGCCTGCTCGTCCCGGTCGTTCTTGGTGCCGGTCAGGTCCTGCTGGGCGTCGGCGAGCTTGTCCCGGGCCGCCTGGAGGTCGACCTTGAGCTTCTCGATCTCCTGCTGGTTCGCGGTGATGGTGCCTTCTCGCTGGCTGACCTTCTGCTCGGTCCGGTGCAGCTTCCCGTTGGTGGTCACGTAAAGGCCGGTCGCCACGCCGCCGAGGACGAAGAGCAGCCCGGCGACGAGCGCGAGGATCAGGGTGCTCCGCCCCTTGCGGGCGCCCGCCGCGGGCGCCCCGTACGGCGGGACCGCGCCGGGCGGGGCCGACATCGGCTGCGGGTAGCCGGCCCCGGAGACCGGCGGGGGCGACATCGGCTGTGGGTAACCGGGGCCGGAGACCGGCGGGGCCGACATCGGCTGCGGGTAACCGGGCGCGGAGACCGGGGCGGAACCCGGCGCGTACTGACCGGGAGCCGGCGGGTCGGACATCGGCGGGACGGGCCGGGGCAGAGTCGGCTCGGGCTGTGCCGACCCGTACTGCGGGGTCGCGGGCTGGCCGCCCCCGTACTGGGGGGTCGCGGGCGGGCTGCCGCCGTACTGCTGGGGCACCGGCTGGCCGGCGCCGTACGTGGTGCCGGGCGGCGGCTGGGGCGGGTAGCCCTCCGCTCCGGTCGGTGGCTGGGACATGTCACTTCCTCCAGGTTGCTGGTCCCCCGTGGGGTGGCCTCTTCGGGCCGGAATCTGCGGGTCGAGGTGGCCGGGGCCACACCTCGACGGTGCGGGGTGCGGTCAAGGCGACCGGCGCCGGGCCGGTCAGCAGAGCTTGAACGTGTCGCAGGCGGTCTTGATCGGCACCGCGAGACCGATCCCCTCGGCGTCCCGGGCCTTGGCGGTGGCGATACCGACGACCTCCTCCTTGGACCCGTTGATCACCGGCCCGCCCGAGTTGCCGGGGTTGATCGGCGCGTCGAACTGGATCACCGGGCCCGAGCCGTCCTCGTCCTTGCGGAACGCGCTCACCACCCCGGTGGTCACACTGTCCTGCAGACCCAGCGGGGCGCCGACCACGACGATCTGCTGCCCGGACTTCACCGGCGCGGCGGCCGCGACCAGCCCGGTGAACCGGGCGGTGGTTCGCAGTTGGGCGAGGTCCTTGTCCTTGTCGACCTTGACGACGGTGGCCTCGAAGCGCTGGCTGGTCCGCTCCAGGAAGACCTTCCGGCCGCCGGAGTCGTAGACCGCCTCCACGACGTGGAAGTTGGTGAGCAGCGTGGTGCCGCCCTCGGCCGGTGGCTTGCCGATCGCGAAGGCTGTACCGGTGAACTGGCCGGCGCGGACCCGGAACACGCTGGGCAGCACCGCGCTCGCCACGGCCTCCGGGTTGAAGGCGGCGCCGGCCTGCTTCTCCAGGGCCTCCGCCCGCTGCTCCAGGCCGTCCAGCCGGTGCCCGTCCGCGCCCTGGGCCTCGGCCAACCGCCGGTCGGTAGCGGTGAGCCGGTCGTTCAGCCGGTAGATCTGGTACGCCTGCACGCCGGCAACCACGGCCAGCACCCCGGCCAGCGCGAGCGCCACCACCGGCAGCCGGCGCCGCCGGCCGGACCCGGTCGCCGCCCCGCCCGGATACGTCGGCGCTGCGGCGGGCTGGCCCGGAATGGCGGGCCCGGAGGTCGGCTGGCCCGGAAAGGCGGCCCCAAAGGTCGGCTGGCTCGGGTGGGTGGGTGGGGAGACGGGCGGGGCCGCGAGCGCCGGCCCCGGGACCGGCTGGCCCGGAAAAGCGGGACCCGGGGCGGGCTGCCCCGCAGCGGCGAAGCCCGAGGTCGGCTGGCCTGGATAGGCGGACCCGTATTGGGGCTGGCCTGGATAGGCGGACCCGGATGCCGGCTGGGCGGGCGTGGCGGTGGCCGGGCCGGCGACGAGGCCCGGGTGGGCCGGCGTGGCGGTGGGCGGGCCGGCGACGAGGCCCGGGACCGTCGGCTCGGCGTCGGTCGGCTGGGCCGGCGGCCACCCCTGGCCGCGCGGGCCGGCGGCGGCCCCGGTCGGGCCGCCCCACCGGCCGTCGTTCGGGACCGGGGGCCAGCTGGCCCGGGACCCGGGTACGGCTGCCTGCCCCGGCGCACCGGCGGCAGAACCGGCCGGCAGGCCGGCACCGGGCAGACCGGCGGCACCAGGGTTGGCGGACGGGGTGGCGAGGCGGGCGGTACCGGGGGCGGCGAAGCCGGCGGTACCGGGGGCGGCGAAGCCTGCGGCGCCGGACGGATCGACGGGGCCGTCACCGGCCGCCGGGAACCCGTCGGGCCAGCCGGGTGCCGCCGGGTGACCGGGTCCGGACGGCGGGACCAGGCGCGGCGGCAGCGGCCCAGGTCGGTCGGTCCCGGCTCGCTCGGCGTATCCCCGGTCGGTCGCCTCGTCGGCGCCCTGCCCCGGCACCCCGTCGCCGGACCCGTATCCAGCCTCCATGAATGCTCGTCCTCCCCGTGAACGCTCCGTGCGAGCCGCTTGGGGCCTTCGACACCCACCACGGCCCGATGGACCGTACCTGCATGAACGGGGTTTGTCTCCCCTGTTGTCCGACCCTGCCATGGCGGTGCAACCCGGCCTGGTCACGACACCCGCCGGTCATCCCGCCGACACACGACGGACCGGCTGCGCACACCCGATCCGCCGGCGCACTAGGGTTGTCAGGTGACCGACGAACCACCCCTGCGCCGTCGGGCCGCCGAAAGCCGTACGGAAGAGGCATCGCCGAATCCGTCGTCGGCCGCGCCGCAGCCGGCGGACGCGGGGACCGAACCCGGCGCCGGCGGGCCCGTACCGCTGACCGCACCGCGCGAGGGCACCCCCGCGCCGGTGGCCACGCCGAGCGAGCTCGACGAGGTCGTGGCCCGCTTCGCGGCGGGCGCCGGCCCGGTGGCCCTGGACGCCGAACGTGCCTCCGGCTACCGCTACAGCCAGCGGGCCTACCTGGTGCAGTTGCGGCGGTCCGGCTCCGGCACCGCGCTGATCGACCCGCTGCCGCTGCCCGACCTCTCCGCCCTCGACGCGGTGATCGCCGAGGCCGAGTGGGTGCTGCACGCCGCGAGCCAGGACCTCGCCTGCCTCGCCGAGGTGGGGCTGCGCCCGCGCCGGCTCTTCGACACCGAGCTGGCCGCCCGGCTGGCCGGTTTCGAGCGGGTCGGTCTCGCCGCACTGACCGAACAACTGCTCGGCTACACGCTGGAGAAGCACCACTCGGCGGCGGACTGGTCCAGCCGGCCGCTGCCGGAGTCCTGGTTGACGTACGCGGCGCTGGACGTGGAGATGCTGGTCGACCTGCGCGACGCCCTCGACGAGGAGCTGTGTCGGCAGGGCAAGTCGGAGTGGGCGGCGGAGGAGTTCGCCGCGCTGGTCCGCAACGGCGCCCGTCCGCCCCGGGTCCGGGCCGAGCCGTGGCGGCGCACCTCCGGCATCCACCGGGTGCGTGGCGCCCGGGCCCAGGCCCGGGTGCGCTCCCTCTGGTACGCCCGTGACCAGATCGCGGCGCGGCGGGACGCGGCCCCGGGGCGGGTGCTGCCGGACTCGGCCATCGTGGCCGCCGCCGAGCTGGACCCGAAGGACGAGAAGACCCTGCTCACCCTGCCCGGCTTCGGCGGTCGTTCGGTGCGCCGGCTGGCCCGTACCTGGCTGGCGGCCCTGGACGACGCCCGCCAGCTGCCCGACGACGCGCTGCCGGTGACCCCGGTCGTGGAGGGCCCGCCCCCACCGCACCGGTGGGCGGAGCGCGACCCGGTGGCGGCCGCCCGGCTGGCCCGCTGCCGGGAGGTGGTGGTCGGCACCGCGGGCGCGCACACCCTCCCGCCGGAGAACCTGATCGCGCCGGACTCCGTCCGCCGCCTGGCCTGGCAGCCGCCGGAGGAGATCACCGACGACACGGTGGCGGAAACCCTGCGCGGCTTCGGCGCGCGAGAGTGGCAGGTCGGCCTCCTGCTCCCCGCCCTCACCCAGGCCCTCACGCTCCCGGTGGCCTGAGCCCTCGGGTCGGCGACCGGACGCGGGGCCGGCGCGGAGTGTGGGGTGGGCCACACGGGGGACGGTGACGGCGTTTGGTTACCGGCGAGTAGCATCCGGGGAAACGCCAGTGCCGGCGACCGTCGTTCGGTCTGTGGCGCCACCTGTCGGCGCCGGCCGAATCACGGTCGAAAAGGGAGGCTCAAAGTGCCCCGTGAAGTTCGGGATGTCGTCTTCGTCGACGGCGTCCGCACCCCGTTCGGCAAGGCGGGTGGCATGTACGCCAACACCCGCGCCGACGATCTGGTGATCCGCTGCATCCGCGAGCTGATGCGGCGCAATCCGCAGCTGCCGCCGGAGCGGGTCGAGGAGGTCGCCATCGCGGCCACCACCCAGATCGGCGACCAGGGCCTGACCATCGGCCGCACCGCCGCCCTGCTGGCCGGCCTGCCCAAGACGGTGCCGGGCTTCGCCATCGACCGGATGTGCGCCGGCGCGATGACCGCCGTCACCACCGTCGCCGGCGGTATCGCCATGGGCGCGTACGACATCGCCATCGCCGGCGGCGTCGAGCACATGGGCCACCACCCGATGGGTGAGGGTGTCGACCCCAACCCGCGGATCATCGCGGAAAAGCTGGTCGACCCGTCCGCCCTGGTCATGGGCGCCACCGCGGAGAACCTGCACGACCTGGTGCCGCACATCACCAAGGAGCGCACCGACGCGTTCGCGCTCGCCTCCCAGCAGAAGACCGCCAAGGCGTACGCCAACGGCAAGCTCCAGGAAGACCTGGTGCCGGTCGCGGTGCGCGACCCGGAGACCGGCTGGGGTCTGGCCACGGTGGACGAGGCTCCCCGGGACACCTCGATGGAGAAGCTGGCCACCCTGAAGACCCCGTTCCGCCCGCACGGCAAGGTCACCGCGGGCAACGCGGCCGGCCTGAACGACGGCGCCACCGCGAGCCTGCTCGCCGCCGAGGAGACCGCGCGCGAGCTGGGCCTGCCGATCGCCATGCGACTGGTGTCGTACGGCTTCGTCGGCGTCGAGCCCGAGGTGATGGGCGTCGGCCCGATCCCGTCCACCGAGAAGGCGCTGCGCATCGCCGGCCTGACCATCGACGACATCGGCCTGTTCGAGCTGAACGAGGCGTTCGCCGTGCAGGTGCTCGCCTTCCTCGACCACTTCGGCATCGCCGACGACGACCCGCGGGTCAACCCGTGGGGCGGCGCGATCGCCGTCGGTCACCCGCTCGCCTCCTCGGGCGTACGGCTGATGACCCAGCTCGCCCGGCAGTTCGCCGAGCACCCCGAGGTCCGCTACGGCCTCACCGCCATGTGCATCGGCATCGGCATGGGCGGCACGGTCATCTGGGAGAACCCCGACTGGGAGGGGAACAAGTGAGCGCGCTCGCCGCACCGAACGAGGTCGTCACCAGGGCGCTGCTACGCCAGGTGAACGTACCGGGGCTGGACCGCCCCGCCGCCCTGATCACCCTGGACAACGGCTTCGACCACACCAAGCCGAACACCTTCGGCCCGGCCGGCCTGACCAGCCTGGACGAGGCGATCACCGCCGCGCTGGCGGCCGACCCGGCCTTCGTCGCGGTCACCGGCAAGCCGTACATCTTCTGCGTGGGCGCGGACATCACCAGCCTGCCGCTGCTGGCCGACCGCGAGCAGGCGCTGGAGATCGGCCGGCTCGGCCACCGGGTCTTCGCGCGGCTCAAGGACAGCGCGATCCCGACGTTCGCCTTCGTCAACGGCGCGGCGATGGGCGGCGGCCTGGAGCTCGCCCTGCACTGCCACTACCGGACACTGTCGGCGGGCGCGGCGGCCCTCGCCCTGCCCGAGGTCTCGCTCGGCCTGGTCCCCGGCTGGGGCGGCACCCAGCTGCTGCCGAACCTGATCGGCATCCCGGCCGCCACCCAGGTGATCCTCCAGAACCCGCTGATGCAGAACCGGATGCTCAAGCCGAAGCAGGCGGCGGAGATGGGCATCGCGGACGTGCTGCTGGAGCCGGCCGACTTTCTGGAGCGCTCCCTCGAGTGGGCCGCCGGCGTGGTACGGGGCGAGGTCACCGTGACCCGGCCCGAGGTCGACAAGGACATGTGGGCGGGCGTGCTCTACTTCGCCCGGCAGACCCTGGACCAGCGGCTGCACGGCGCGGTCCCGGCCGCGTACCGGGCGCTGGACCTGCTGGAGACCGCGAAGGACGCCGACTTCGCCGCCGGCACCGCCGCCGAGGACGAGGCCCTGGCCGACCTGGTCTTCTCCGAGGAGCTGCGCAGCGGCCTGTACGCCTTCGACCTGGTGCAGCGGCGGGCCAAGCGGCCGGCCGGCGCGCCGGACAAGAGCCTGGCCCGGCCGGTGACCAAGGTGGGCATCGTCGGCGCCGGCCTGATGGCCAGCCAGCTCGCCCTGCTCTTCGCCCGCCGCCTCCAGGTGCCGGTGGTGCTGACCGATCTGGACCAGGCCCGGGTGGACAAGGGCGTGGGTTACGTGCACACCCAGATCGAGAAGCAGGTCAGCAAGGGCCGGATGGACAAGCGCACCGCCGCCAAGCTGTACGGCCTGGTCAGCGGCTCCGTCGACAAGGGTGTCTTCGCGGATGCCGACTTCGTCATCGAGGCGGTCTTCGAGGACCTGGCCGTCAAGAAGCAGGTCTGGGCCGAGCTGGAGAAGATCGTCTCCCCGGAGGCGGTGCTGGCGACGAACACCTCGTCGCTCTCGGTGACCGCCATGGCCGAGGACCTGGCACACCCGGAGCGGGTGGTCGGCTTCCACTTCTTCAATCCCGTCGCCGTGCTGCCGCTGCTGGAGATCGTCCGGGGCGAGCGGACCGACGACGCCACCCTGGCCACCGCGTTCGCCGTCGGCAAGCAGCTGAAGAAGTCGTCGGTGCTGGTCAAGGACGCCCCGGCGTTCGTGGTCAACCGGCTGCTGACCCGCTTCCTCGGCGCCGTCTTCGCCGCCGTCGACCAGGGCACCCCGCTGGAGGTGGCGAACAGCGCGCTGGACCCGCTGGGTCTGCCGATGCGTCCGCTGGCCCTGCTCCAGCTGGTCGGCCCGGCGGTGGCGTACCACGTGGGCGGCACGCTGCACGCCGCCTTCCCGGACCGCTTCGGGGTCAGCGAGAACCTCAAGCGGATCGCCGACTCCGGCCAGCCGATCGTGGTCGACGACCAGGTCAACGAAGAGGTCGCCAAGCTGCTCGTGGTCGGCGACCAGCCGCTGACCGCCGAGCAGGTCCGCCGGAGCGCGCTGGAGGCGCTGGCGCAGGAGATCCGGCTGATGCTCGACGAGGGCGTCGTCGCCGAGGCGCAGGACGTCGACCTGTGCCTGATCCTCGGTGCCGGCTGGCCGTTCCACCTGGGTGGCGTCACGCCGTACCTCGACCGGACCGGCACCTCCGAGCAGGTCACCGGCCAGCGGTTCCTGCCGCGCGGGGTGGCCAGCCTGCGGTGACAACCCCAGCTCGGCCGTCAGCCTGATCCACCGCCACTCCCCGACGATCGCGGTGGCCGACCGTCTCTCCCGGACGGTCCGGCCGCCGCGATCGCCGTTTGCGGCCCACGACGGGACCGCCGGGTTCCGGCACCAATGGGCGATGCCCCCAGCCGCCCCTGGGCAACCCGCACCGGCGCACCGCCCGGTAATCTCCCGACCACCCAGCGCTGGCTTCAGCGTCACCCGGCAGCCCGCCTGGTCACGAGCCGGTTCCGGTTTTGTCACACCCGCCTGGGACCGACCGTGCTCTGTCGGTGGGGCTCGATACGATCACCCGTCCGGATTTCTATCAGGAGCTGACCAAATCATGTCGCAGCCGCCGTCCAATCCATACCCCGGTTCCTACCCCCCGCCCCCGCAGCAGCCCGGCGGCTACCCGCCGGCACCGCAGCAGCCTCAGTACGGCGGCGGCTACCCGCCCGCACCGCAGCAGCCCGGTCCGCAGTACGGCGGTGGCTACCCGCCGGCGCCGCAGCAGCCGGGCCAGCCGTACGGCGGATACCCGGAGACCGGCCAGCAGTACGGCGGCGGCTACCCGTCGGCACCGCAGCAGCCGGACCAGCAGTACGGCGGATACCTCGAGACCGGCCAGCCCAGCTACGGCGCCCCCGCCGGCCCCCCGCCGAAGAAGAAGTCCGGCGTCGGCAAGATCCTGCTGATCATCCTGGCCGTCGTGGTGGTGCTCTGCGTGGGCGGCGGCACGGCCATCTACTTCGCCCTGAAGCCCACTGTGGATGACGTGGTCGGCGCCACCAAGACCCGCCTGGTCGAGCCCGAGACGCTGGCCGGCCGGCCCAAGGTGAACGACCCGCAGCTCATGAGCGTCGCCGAGGAGATGAAGGCCGAAATCCAGAAGTCGGTCCCGGGGGCCACCAGCGCCGTCGGTGGCGTCTACGGCAACCTGGAGAAGCAGGACGTGGTCCTGATCGGCGGCGCGTCCGCCCTGCTGGCGGATCCGAAGAAGGAGATGGAGGACGCCACCACCAAGCTCGGCCCCACCCTCGGGGTGGCAAAGTTCAAGACGGTCGACGCCGGCCCGCTGGGCGGCGAGGCCCGGTGCGGCGAGGGCAAGGTCGGGGGCCTCAAGATGGGGGTCTGCTTCTGGACGGACCGGGGCAGCTTCGGCATGATCGCCATGTACTTCAAGCCCGTGTCGGCGCTCCAGTCGGAGTTCGTCGCCATGCGGGGCGAGATCGAGAAGAAGGGCTGACCCTTCCGATTGACCGGTGAACCGGGCCCCCGCCGCCGGCGGGGGCCCGGTTCCGTTTCCGGGTCAGACCACCGCGGCCCGTTCCGCCGGGCTGCGGCAGACACAGAACTCGTTGCCCTCCGGGTCGGCCAGCACCACCCAGCCGGTGCCGTCCGGCCGGCGCCGGTCGGCGACCAGGCTGGCCCCGAGGCCGAGCAGTCGCTCGACCTCGGTGTCCCGGGTGCCCTCGGCCGCGTGCAGGTCGAGGTGGAACGCGCCCTTGCCGTGCCGCTCCCCCACCGCTACGAAGAGCAGGTCGGGACCGTGGCCGTCGGGCGCGACGAGAACCGCCTCGGGGTCACCGGGGTGGTCGTCGTCGTGCAGTTTCCGGTCGAGCGCCTCGGCCCACCAGCTCGCCAGGGTGTACGGGTCGTCGGACTCGACGGTGACGCAATGGATCTGTGCACTCACGGTGCTTCCTCCTGGTCGGAGTGCGCCCCGCGGAAGTGGATGACGTCAGCGGCGGCTGCGGGGCGCGGGACTGTTCACGGTGGACATCGACCACACCCCCTTCCTCGCGTCGGCTGACTCGGAAGATCATGTCACCGCTCCCGCCTCGTGTGCAAGGCGGCCTCCCCGCCGCCGGACCGGTCAGGCGGCGGGGGCGTCGGCCGGCAGGATGACGGTCACCTCCAAGCCGCCGCCCGGCTGGGCGACCGCCTTGACCGTGCCGCCGTGCGCGTCGCAGACCGCACGGACGATGGAGAGCCCCAGGCCGGAGCCGCGAGCGCCGGTCCGCTCCTGGCCGCCCCGGCGGAACGGCTCGAACAGCCCCGGCACGTCGGCCGGAGCGACCTCGAAGCCGGTGTTCCCCACCATCAGCCAGGACCGCTGCCCATCGGTGCCGGTGCGGACCCACAGCCGGCCGTGCAGGTGGTTGTAGCGGACGGCGTTCTCCACCAGGTTGCCGGCCAGCCGATCGAGCAGCCCCGGATCGCCGACCACCGGCGCCGGGCGCAGCGAGGTCTGCACCTTCAGGCCGATCCGCTCCACCTCGTGGGCCATCGCGTTGAGCGCGTTGGCGGCACCCACGGCGAGGTCGCACTCGGCGCGGCGGGCCAGCCGGCGCCCGGCCTGGGCCTCGCTGCGGGCCAGCACCAGCAACGCGTCGACCAGGCCGTTGGCCCGCTCCGAGGCGTCCCGGACCACCGTGGCCATCCGGCGGTACTCGGCGATGTCCGCCTCGTCGTCGCTGAGCGTCACGTCGATCTCGGTCCGCATCACGGCGAGGGGGGTCCGAAGCTCGTGCGAGGCGTTGGCCACGAAGCGCTTCTGCGCCTCGAACGCGGCGGCGATCCGGTCCAGCATCGCGTCGAAGGTCTCGGCCAGCTCGGCCACCTCGTCGTCCGCGCCGGACCAGCCGATGCGTTGGTCCAGGGTGGCCTCGCCGAGTCGCCGGGCGGTGGCGGTGACCTGGTGCAGGGGGCGCAGCGCCCGCCCGGCCACCACGTACGCTCCGGCGACCCCGACCACGCTGATCGCCAGCAGCGCCACCAGACCCTTGAGCAGCAGCTCCCGCGAGGCCGCGTCGACCAGCTGACGCTGCCAGTGCCCGGCGTCGAGAGTGCGGCCGTCGGCCAGCACCACCGTGGTGCCGGGCAGCAGCTCATCGGTGGGACGCAGCGCGTCGCGGACCAGCAGCCAGGCCAGCAGCACCAGGATCGCCCCGGCCCCGACCAGCAGCACCCCGTTGAGCAGGGTGAGCCGCAGCCGCAGGGTGGGGCGCAGCCGCAGCCGGCGGGGCGCGCTCCTCGCCCTCATGCCGGCAGCTCGGCGGTGCGGTAGCCGGCGCCCACCACCGTCTCGATCAGCGGCGGGTCGCCGAGCTTCTTGCGCAGCGTCATGACGGTGACCCGGACGATCGTGGTGAACGGGTCGGTGTTCGCGTCCCAGACCCGTTCCAGCAGCTGCTCGCTGGACACCACCGCCCCGCGCGCCTTGAGCAGCTCGGCCAGCACCCCGAACTCCTTGTTGGTGAGGTCGACCGGCACGCCGCCGCGGGTGACCACCCGGCGGGCCGGGTCGAGCACCAGGTCGGCGAGCGCGAGCACCGGCGGGGCGGCCGGGGTGGCCCGTCGGCCGAGCGCCTGCACCCGGGCGACCAGCTCGTCGAAGGCGAACGGCTTGGGCAGGTAGTCGTCGGCGCCGAGCCGCAGCCCCTCGACCTTGTCGGCGACCGTGCCGCTCGCGGTCAGCATCAGCACCCGGGTCAGGGTGCCGGAGGCGGCCAGGTCGGCGCAGATCCGGTCGCCGTGCACGCCGGGCAGGTCCCGGTCCAGGATCACCACGTCGTACCGGGTGACGAAGGCGGCCTCGTGCCCGGCGTCGCCGTCGTAGGCGACGTCCACGGCCATACCGCGCTTGCGCAGCCCGCGCGCGATCGCGTCGGCGAGGTTCCGCTCGTCCTCGACCACCAGTACCCGCATCCCGGCCTCCCGCCTCGCGACCTTCCGACAACCTAGTGCCGGCCACCAAACCAGCGTCCCTCGCCGTCGTTGCACAAAACCTTCCAGGTACGCCATGCTTCCCGGCACCCGGAAACAAGGAGCTGCCGATGACCGGAACGCCCGCACGGCGCGACGTGGCGTACCACCGCTTCCGTTTCCCGGAGGACCTGGGCCTGGGGACGGCCGACGGGGTGAGCGCCGGCCCGGACGGCCTGGTGGTCGGGGCCCCCGCCGGCCGGGTCGACCACACCGACCCGCACACCGGCGTCACCGCCGGGTACGAGCAGGCCGTCTGGACTTCCCCGGTGGTCGGGGCGGGCTTCGCCGTGGACGAGATCGTGCCGTCGTGGACCGCCGACACCCCGGCGGGCTGCTGGCTCCGGGTGGAGGTGCGCGGCTGGCACGAGGTGGCACCGTCCACCGACTGGTACGTGCTGGGCCACTGGGCCGCCGACGACGCCACCATCCACCGCAGCTCGGTGCCGGGGCAGGCCGGCGACGACGCGCGGGTGACGGTCGACACGCTGCGCGTCGGAGCCGCGGAGGTCACCGGCTGGCAGGTCCGCATCACCCTGTTCCGCCGGACCGACGCCGCGGCCGGCCCGGTGCTGCGTGCCGTCGGGGCGGTCGCCTCGGCCGACGCGCCGGCCGACCTGACCACCGAGACGGCCGGCGTGGACGACGCTCCGGCGGGGGCCGGCGCCCGGGGGCGGGTCCTCGACGTGCCCCGGTACGCGCAGCGGCTGCACGCCGGCGGGGAGACCCGCTGGGGTGGCGGCGGGGACTCCTGGTGCAGCCCCACCTGCGTCTCGATGGTGCTGGACTTCTGGGGCGCCGGCCCCACCCCCGACCGGTACGCCTGGGTCGACCCGCCCGGCCCTCGGCCGGTGGTGGTGCACGCCGCCCGGCACTGCTACGACCACGCGTACGCGGGGGCCGGGAACTGGGCGTTCAACACCGCGTACGCGGGCCGGCACGGGGTGGACGCCTTCGTCACCCGGCTGCGCGGCCTGGCCGAGGCGGAGCGGTTCGTGACCGCCGGCATCCCGCTGATCCTGTCGGCCGCCTTCACGGCAGGGCAGGTGCCCGGGCTGGACTACGACACCCGGGGACACCTGATGGTGCTGGTCGGCTTCACCGCCGGCGGCGATCCGGTGCTCAACGACCCGTACGCCCCGGACGACGAGGGGGTGCGCCGGACCGTGCCGCGGGCGCCGTTCGAGGCGGCCTGGCAGGCGGGCAGCGGCGGCGTCGCGTACGTGGTCCGGCCCCCGTCGGTGCCACTGCCCCCGCCACCCGCGCAGGCGAACTGGTGACTCACGTGCCGGTCGGCCAGATCACCAGCCCGCGGGAATGCTGCTGGCAGACCAGCACGTCGCCGCCGTCGGCGCACTCGTTCCAGGCACCGGGCAGCACCGCCCGGATCCGGACCTGCCCGGTCGGCACGTCCAACTCCGCGACCAGCGTGCGGTCGCCGGGGAGCCGGTGGTAGCCGAGCAGCCGGTGCGTGTACGGGTCGCCGCCGCCCATCCGCCAGCGGCCCAACCGGGCGAGGACCCGGCCGGTCCACGGGTCGAGCACCACCAGCTCCACCTCCTGCCCGGGAGCCCCGGCGAAGGCGAGCAGACGATCGCCCACCCGCCCTACCAGGAACCGGTGCTCGTCACTCCAGAGCGGGCGGCCGGTGGCCGGGTCATACGTCCGTATCCCGGCCTCCTCCTGCCCCAGACAGATCACCGGGGCACAGTCGAGGAACCAGGACGCGCGACTCTCCGGCTGCACCGGCATGGTCCACCGCCGGTCGAATCGGTCCAGCCCGTACGCGGTGGCCGTGCCCCTCCCGTCGTCGATCAGCAGCAGGTCGGCCACCGCCTGGGTCAACCGGTACGGCATCCCGTCGGCGGCCGGCGGCACGCGGCCGGACCGCCGCAGCGCGCCGAAGCCCACGTCGTGCACCGCGACCCGCCCGTCGTCGGTGAGCAGCACGATGTCCGTCATGCCTCGATCACCGAACTGGTACACCAGCCCGGTGTTGGGCACCGGCAGCGACCAGCGCTCCGCGCCGGTCGCCGGGTCGACCGCCCCGATCGTGCCCGTCCCGTCGGCAGTGGACGTCTCGAAGAGCAGCCCGCCCGGCTGGGTCGGCAAGGGGTAGCCGGGCCGCTGCCAGCGCACCGCGCCGTCACGGGGGTCGAGCGCGGTGGAAACGCTGTCGCCCCCGACCGGGATGCTCGTCACCAGCAGCACCCCGGCCACCACGTTCAAGCCGGCCACCTGGTGATCGACGGGCAGGGTGAACCGCCACATGGGGGCGCCGTCGGGCAGCCGGTGCCCGGTGACCAGCCGGCCGCCAGGGCCTCTCGGGACCGGCCCGTCGGCCACCACCAGCCGGTCGGCGACGACCAGGAAGCCGGCGGCCTGCGCGGCGGGCACGGTGACGCCGGGCGGCCGGCGCGGCGCCGGTGCCGCGCCGGCCAGGGTGAGCAGCGCGGCGCAGCAGAGCGCCACCACCCGAGCCGCCCGGGACGGAGGCCGGCGCCCCTGTGGCGGTGGCTCGGGCTCGTCGCCGTGCCGCAGCTCCCCCAGCTCGATCACCCGGCTCACCGGTTCCACCACAGCGCGAAGCGACCGTCGATCCGGCGGCAGACCAGCAGCGCCCCGCCGAAGCTGCAGTCCCCGACAGCGCCCCGCAGGGCGTCGCGGATCCGGGCGTGTCCGGCCACCGGGTCAAGCTCGGCGATGATCAGGCGGCCGTCGCCGCCGAGCCGTACGCCGATCACCGGATCGTCCCGGTCGGCACCCGGGACCACCTGCCACTTGCCGAGGTCGGCGACGAGCCGGCCGGTGGCCTCCTCGACCACCGCCAGCGTGGAAGTGGTGGCCGTCGGCTGTTCGACCAGGAGCCGCCCATCCGCCGCCGCCGGCGCCGCCAGCCACCGGCGGTCGGTCCACCGGGTCGCGCCGGTCGCCGGGTCGAGCACCCCCACCCCGCCGTCCTGCCGATACGCGCACAGCGACCGGCCGCAGCGATCGACGTAGCTGACCCGGGGCAGTGACACCGACCAGCGCCTGTCGAGGGTGTCCAGGTCGTAGCCGGTCACCGTGCCGCTGACATCCTGAATCACCAACAGCAGGCCGACGGCCGTCATGACGAACCGCCGACCGGGCGGCGCACCGGAACCCAGGTCGCGGGCGACCAGCCGGACGCCGGAGGTGGCGTCGAAGACCTCCGCCGTGTCCGAGTCGTGCATCAACACCAGCCGCTCTATCCCGCTGGGCCCGTAGCTCAGGCTCAGCTCATTCGACGGCGTCGGCAGCGACCACAGTGTCCGTCCGGTGCCGACTTCCAACCGGCGGGTCTCGTCCGCGCCCTCACCCTCGCTGGTGTGCAGGAGCACGGCGTCGCCCGCCCGGAAGGCCACACCAGGCCGCCGCCAGCCGAGCCGTCCGGTCGCGGCGTCGAGCGCCAGTGTCTCCCACCCGGCATTGTTGGTGACGGCCCGACAGGCCAGCAGCAGCCAACTGTCCACCCCCGACGCCATGGCGGCGTCGCCGTCGCCGGGCAGCGGGACACGCCACACTGTCTGCGGCCGACCCGCCGTCGCACGGTACGCGACCAACTGCCGGCCGACGCCGCGCTCCGGGTCGGGGGGCTCCACCACGTAAACCCGGTCGGCGACGACGAACACCGCGGCACCGGGACCGCCCGGCACGGTGGCGGCGACCCGGCGGGGTGCGGGCGCCGCGCCGGCGAGGGTGACCAACGCCGCCAGCAGCACCACAACGGACCGGAACGGGCGGCCGGCGGCCCGCGGCGGTCGGGCCGGCGGGTCGGGCGGGTCATCGGCACGGAGCTCACCCAGATCGATGACCGCCACGACCACCCCTCTCCATGCCGCCGCCGGACGCATCGGCCATCCCTAGCACGGGACGTACCGGGTGGCCGGAGCGACACCGGGCCGGCCGGTACGATGGCCCGTCGTGGCTGTGCCGGTGGTAGACCCCTCGCTGAACTCCTCGCCCGTCGCGGCCGAGCCCGTCGTGGTGGATGCGCCGCCCCGGCCCCGGCGCCGGCCGGCCCGCGCCGACATGCTGGCCATCGGAGCCTATGCGTTGCTCGGCGTTCTCGTGTGCCTCAACTACTGGGGGGACGTGCAGCACCGGGTCTCGTCCCACCTGCCGACGGACCACAGCTGGTTCGAATGGCTCTTCGCGCACGGCGCCCACTCGGTTCGCCACTTGGAGAACCCGCTGTTCACCACCCGGCAGAACGCCCCGGACGGGGTGAACATGATGGCGAACACCTCGCTGCTCGGGGTTACCCTGCCGCTGGCGCCGCTCACCCTGCTGTTCGGTCCACAGGTGGTGTACGCGCTCTACCTGGGCGCGGCCCTGTCCGCGACGGCGGCCACCTCGTACTGGATGCTCTCCCGACACCTGGTGCGTTCCCGCGCGGCCGCCTTCGTCGGCGGCGCGTTCCTCGGCTTCGCCCCCGGCATCGTGCACCACGCCAACGGGCAGCCGAACTTCGTCTCCAACTTCCTGCTTCCGCTGATCGTGGTCCGGGTGCTGCGCCTCGGCGAGCCGGGCCGCTGGCGGCGCGACGGGATCGTGCTGGGCCTGCTGGTGGCGTACCAGATCTTCATCAACGAGGAGATGCTGCTGCTGACCGCGCTGGCCTGCCTGGTCATCGTAGTCGCGTACGCGGTGCAACGGCCGCGCGCCGCCCGCGAGCGCGCCGGCACCTTCCTCGCCGCGATCGGCGTGGGCGGCGGGCTGGCCGTGCTGCTGGCCGCGTACCCGATCTGGTTCCAGTTCAACGGGCCGCAGTCCTACCGGGGCCTGCAGGGCGGGGTCTTCCACAGCTGGGGCGAGGACCTGATGGCCTTCGTCACCTTCGCCCGGGACACGCTGGCCGGTGACGAGGCGGTCGAGAAGACCATCGGGATGACCGAGCAGAACTCCTGGTTCGGCTGGCCGCTGGTGCTCGTCGCGCTGGTCGCCCTGGTGCTGCTGGTGCGCCGGTCGCTGCCGGCCCGGATCGTCGCCGTGCTGGTGGTGGTCTTCACCGTCGCCGCGATCGGCCCGAAGGTGCGCTTCGACGGGGTGGAGACCACCGTCGACGGCCCCTGGGCGTACGTGCCCGACGACCTGCCGCTGGTCGAGATGATGATGCCGACCCGGCTGACCCTGGTGGTGGCCGGCGCGGTCGGCGTGCTGCTCGCGCTGGCCTGGAACGCCCTGGCCGGAGGTGGTCGCCCGCCGGTGCCGGCGCCACGCGCCGGGGACACCGCGGCGGTGCCGGCACCCGTCGCGCGGCGGCGCCGCTGGCTGCACGGCATGGGGTACGCGGCGATCGTGGCCGCCCTGCTGCCGCTGTTCCCGCGCCCGCTGCCGGCCCAGCGGATCGACCCGCCACCGCACTTCATCACCGCGGGCGGCTGGCGGCCTTACGTGCCGGCCGGCCGGACGCTGGTGCCGGTGCCGATCCCGAGCAACGTGCACGGCCTGCCCACGCTGCGCTGGAGCGCACTGACCAGGCAGGAGTTCCCGATCGCCGGGGGCTACTTCATCGGCCCGAACGAGAACGGCGAGGGCGTCTTCGGCGCGCCGAACCGGCCGACCAGCACACTGATCTACTCCACCATCGACGCGGACCGGGTCCCGGAGATCACCGAGGAGAACCGCCGCCAGGCCGTTGCGGACCTGCGTTTCTGGAAGGCGTCGGTGGTGGTGCTCGGCGCGAACCCGCGGGAGCCCGTGCTGCGGGAGCTGATGACCGCGCTGCTCGGGCCGCCGCAGCGGGTCGACGACGTCTGGCTCTGGGACGTCCGCGACCGGATCTGAAGGCGGTCCTGCGGGGACCGAGCCGTCGGCCGACTCCACTCCGCCTACAAACTTGATGACGCAGGCGATTCACCGCGGGGCGAGGGGTGGCCGCACCGGACCGCGGACAGTGGTCCAGCGTTCCCCGATGCGGCGCTGAGTCGTTCACGTCATCAAGTTCGTAGCGTCCGATGACCCATCCCGAGCCCGCAAGAGGTCGTCACCCGCCCGGCCCGAAGGAAACCGACTCAACCGACCAGGGGGCGGACGTCCCAGAGGTACGCGCCGGCCACGTCGCGGCCCGGGCCGACCAGGGCGTCCACCGTGGTCCGGACCGGGTCGCCGGGGAACGAGCCGGCCTGCACCAGCACCGCCGCCCGCCAGTGCCGCAGGTCCGCGACCGCCTGCTGGCGCTCCGCTTCGCCGACCGGCGGCACCTGGCCGGTCTCGGCCGCCCGGCGCAGCAGCAGCGAGGTGGGGCGGTCCGGCGCGCCCCACCGCGCGGTCGCGTCGTCCCCGCTGCGCGGGCCGATGAAGTAGCCGCCCGGCGCTTCGAACGCCAGCCCGCCGCGCGCCGACCAGAAGGTGGCCGGACTCACCGCCGCGCCGGTCACCGGGGGCACCGGCACCAGCGTCCGCCCCGCCGGCACGTACGCCCGCCAGCCGCCGTCGGCGACGAAGGCCGGCACCGGCACGACCGGCACGGTACGGATCGGCGTCGGGGCGAGCGGGAGCAGCGCGGCGACGACCGCCCCGACCCACGGCGCCCGGGTGCGGGCGGAGCGGTGTCGCACCCGGTCCAGGGCGAGGGCCAGCAGCACCCCGAGCACCGGTACGCAGACCAGCGCCAACCGGGCCGGCACCACCAGGTCGAGCAGCGGCAGCCGGGCGAGCAGCCGGTACGGCCCGGGCAACCCGGTGTCGTGCCGGTTGACCACGATCGTGGGGCCGAGGGAGAGCAGGGCGAACAGCAGTCCGCAGACCGCGAGGGCCCGGACCAGGGGTCGCCGCCACAGCCGTACCACCACCAGCACGGCGAGCAGCGGCAGGAACGGGCCGAAGAAGGAGGTCTCCTCGGTGAGGTTCGGCGACAGCAGGCCCGAGTGGTGGTCGTCCCCGGCGACCGTCTGCCGGGCGGACGCGGTGAACGAGGCCGCGTCGAGCCGGAAGCCCTGGGCGAAGAAGGGCATCCCGGTGTAGTGGCCCGGGCCGTGGAACTGGAACCACAGCGGATACGCCAGCAGCACCCCCGCGACCAGTGCGCCGACGCACAGCCGGCGCAGCACCGCGGGTGCCAGCCGACGCGCGGCGGCCCGATCGGCCAGCGTGTACGCCCCGGCGAGCACCCCGGCGGCGAGGGCGAGGAAGACCAGCACCTCCTCGCCGACGAAGACCTGGTACGCGACGGCCAGCCCGAGCAGCACCCCGTCCCGGCGTACCCGGTCGCCGGCGGGGCGGAACACCAGCCCGAGGATCACCGGGACCAGGAACTGGGCGGCCACGTGCAGGTGCGCCCCGGCCTGCGACACCGCGCCGGGCGCGAAGCCGCAGAACAACCCGCCCACCGCCGCGGCGGACCGGGACCGGACCAGCCGGCGCGCCAGCAGCCCGTACCAGGCGGTGGCGGTGCCGGCGAGGCAGCCGACCACGGCGACGAGGAAGGCCACCTGGGACCCGAACGCCCACGTGACCGGAGCGAGCGGCACCCCCAGCCCGAGCACCGAGGTGTTGGCCATCAGGTTGACCCCGTCGGGCGCGTTCAGGGCGGTGCTGTACAGCGGGTTCTCCCCGCCCGTGACCGCCCGGGCCGCGTGGGCCAGCATCCACTCGAAGAGCATCTGGTCGCCGGCCTGGTGGAACAGCCGCTCCGGCCGCCGCCACTGGTCGGCGGTGAGCAGCAGGGCCAGGCCGAGGTATCCGGCCACCACCAGCGCGTCGACCGCACGCGGCCGCCATCGCCGTGCGCGGGCCGCTGGCGGGGCCTCCGGCGCGGTCAGGCGGAGTGGCTGGTCAGTGTCCGGACGTCCCACAACCACACGTCCAGCTCCTGCCGTGCGGGGCCGACCAACTGCTCGACGGTCCGCCGCAGCGGTTCGGCGTTCTGCTGGTTCAGCGGCAGCACCACGATGGCGGCCCGCCAGTACCGCAGCTCGTCGAGGAAGCGCCGGCGCTGCCGGTCGTCCAGCTTCGGCGTACGGCCGGTGGCCGCGACCTCCGCCAGCAGCTCGCCGACGCCGCTGCGCCGCCCGCCGAAGCGACCCGGGTCGCCGGTGACCCCGTTGCGCGGGGCGAGGAAGTAGCCGCCGGGAATTCTGAAGTCCAGGTCGGTGCTGGCCGCCCAGCGCATCGGGTTGGTGTTGCCCATGCTCGGCACCGGCACCGGCACCAGGGTCTGGTCCGGGCCCACGTACTGCCGCCACCGGTCGGCGGTGATGAACCTGGGCACCGCCGGACGGGTGGTGACCTGCAGGGGCATCGGCGCGATCGGCAGCAGCGCGAGCACCAGGCCGGCGACGGCCAGCGTACGAACGGTCCGCCGCTCGGCGGTCCGCAGCGACCAGGCCCGCTCCACGGCGAGGGCCAGCAGCATCCCGATGACCACCGTGGTGATCAGGCCGAACCGGGTGGGCACCACCGCGTCGAGCAACGGCAGCCGGACCAGCAGCTCCCACGGGCCGGTGAACAGGTCCCGGTCCCACCAGGTCACCCGCTCGCCGAGGGAGAGCACCGCGAAGAACACCCCGGTCACCGCGAGCGCCCGGACCACCACCTCCCGCCGGAGCCAGATCACGATGCCGACGGCCAGCAGGGACAGGCTCCACCCGAAGAAGGCGTTCTCCTCCGAGTAGTTCGGGGCGAGGTTGACGTTCGCCCGCTCGTTGCCGCCCACGGTCGGCGAGCCGGGGGCGAAGAACGCCGCGACGTCGTTGCCGTAGTCGCGGACCGCGTCGCTGAGACCGTGGTACGCCATCGGCCCGGCGAACTGGACCCAGAGCGGGTACGCCAGCAGCGCACCGGCGAGGAGCGCGCAGACCGCCAGCCCGGTCCCGAGCGGTCGCCAGGCGGCGGCCCACCGCTGCCGCTGCTGGGCGACCACCGCGAGCAGGAATACCGCGCAGGCCAGCGCGGTGAAGAGCAGGATCTCCTCGTTGATGAACGCCTGCACGGTGACCAGCAGCGCGAGCAGCGCGCCGTCGCGGACCGGGCGGGTGGAGCGGGTCAGCACCAGGACCCGCCAGACGATGAACGGCAGCAGGAACTGGGAGATGATGTTGGGGTGCCAGTTGGCGTGCGCCAGCATCGCCGGCGAGAACCCGCAGAACCAGCCGCCCACGGCCGCGGCCAGCCGGGTACGCACGACGTGCCGGGAGAGCATCCGGTACCAGGCGGCGGCGGTGCCGGCCAGGCCGAGCGTCACCAGCGTGACGAAGGAGACCGCCGGTCCGAACAGGAGGGTCACCGGCACCATCGGGATGCCGAGGGCCAGGATGGCGGTGTTCGCCATCAGGTTCACCCCGTCCGGATAGTTGAACCGGTCGGTGTAGAAGGGGAAGTCGCCGTGCAGCACGACGCGTACCGAGTGGGCGAGGAAGTACTGCACCTGCGCCGGGTCGCTGCTGTAGAGGGTGGCCACCCGACCGGCCGGGTCGACCCAGATCCGGCTGGTCACCCAGAGCGCGGCGAGCAGGAAGGCGCCGTACACGGCGACCTCCTGGCGGCGGGGTGTCCAGCGCCGCCGTACGACCGGCCGGTCCGGATCGGCGTCCGCGGTCGCGGTCGCGGTGGTGACGGAGGCGGAGCCCGTCGGGGTGTCAGCGTCCGGTGGCGAATCGCCATGGGGCTCGGCAAGCGTCACAGTCGGCGGAGTCTACCGGAGCCGGACAGTGGTCGAGGAAGCGCGCCGACTCCAATGTGGAATTCCGGCGGGGGCCGGGCGCGGCCGGCTGACCGGACATCTCGTACCATGTCTTCCGAACACGACCGACCACGCGATCGGGGGCGTACAGGTGGCTGCAGTCCGCCGACGCGGCACGACGGCCACCGCGCTGCTGGCCCTGCTGCTCGCGACCGGCTGCGGGCCGGTCGCCGGACGGCAGTCCGCGGACCTGCGCGTGGGCTACGACAGCATGGACGGGACGCTCGGTGTCTGGCCGGCGCGCGGCAGCCTGGCAGGTGACGCCGCCGTGACCGGCGAGATCAGCGCGGCCGTCCGGGACTGGCGCTCGCCGGTGGGCGACCGCGCCCACCTGCCCTCGTCCGGCATCCTCTTCTCGGGCGAAGTGGCCGGGGCGCCGCTGGCCCTGGTCGCCGCCGACGTGCCCGGCCAGAGCGCCTCCTGGCTGCTGCAGCTCCACCGTGACGGCGACCGGTGGCGGGTCACCCACGCCACCGAGTACACCGATCCCGGCTACCTGGTCTACTCCGACGTGCTGCCGGTCCAGGTCCTGAACAGCCGTCGCTACTTCACCTCGGCCCGGGTGGAGCGGCTGCTCGGCCCGGACGGCCGCACGCTGGCCACCACCGACGGCGTCAGCGACCCGGTCGCCGTGCCCGCCTGCCAGGCGGTGGAGCTGACCGCGACGTTGCGCGCCACCCGGTCCCTACCGCGGGGCCGGGCCGCGGACCGCGTCCTCGACCTGGGTACGGCCACCGCCGCCCCCCGCTATCCCCTGGTCCGCGACGAGAGCGGCTCGGGCAAGCGGGCCCTGGCCGGGCTGGACACCTGCGTCCTCGCCGGCGCCTCCGGGCCGTTCGGCAGCGTCCCACGCCGCAGCGGCGACCGGGCGGCGGCCAGCTCCACCCCGGAGTCCTGGCCGATGGCGAAGATCGCCGTCCGGTCGCTCGGCGAGGTGAAGCTCGGCGGCGGCGAGCTGGGCGACCTGGAACAACTCACCTGGGAGAGCGCCACCGACACGATGACCGCGGTGGTCTACCGCCCGGCCGACGGCGGGACACCGGTCGTCTCCGCGGCCGACCGGTCCACCACGCTGCAGGCGTACCGCCTGCCGGTGCCCGGCCAGCCGCTGGCGGTGCTGAGCTGGCGCACCAGCCGGGACGCCTCGTTCGCCGCACCTCCCGGGACGCCGCGCCTGGTGGACCGGCCGGGGCTCGTGGTGGTGCCGGAGCCGGACACCACGCAGACGTTCAGCCTGGCGGGCGCCGACAGGACCTGGTACCGGTCCGTGAGCGGTCGCTGACCCCCGCACCTTCCAAGGCTTCGCCCGTCGGTCGCCCTTCCAGCGCGTCGACGCGCTCGACGCCGAACGGGCGGCCCTGCTCGAGGCAGGACCGCCCGTTTGGCGTGTCCGTCAGTTCTTGGCGGCGGCCTCGTCGGCGGCCGGCTCGACGGGCTGGGCGTCCAGGCCGGAGATCCAGCCGGTGACGTCGCGGGCCACGTCCTGCGCGGTCAGGCCGAGGTCGGCCAGGATCTGCGCCCGGGTGCCGTGCGGGTGCCAGTCGGCCGGCACGCCCAGGTCGCGCAGCGGCACCCGGACGCCGGCGTCCCGCATGGCCTGGGCGAGGGCGTCGCCGACGCCGCCGACCCGGACGCCGTCCTCGACGGTGACGACCATCCGATGCGCGGCGGCCAGCTCGACCAGCTCGGCCGGGACCGGACGGACCCAGCGCGGGTCGACCACGGTCACGCCGTAGCCCTGCTCGGCGACCCGGGCGGCCACCTCCATGCCCAGCTGGCCGAAGGAGCCGACCGCGACCAGCAGCACGTCGGTACGCGCCGACTCGGCCAGCACGTCGACCGCGCCGACCCGGCGGACGGCCGGGAGGTCGCCGGCGACGGTGCCGGTCGGGAAGCGGACGATGGTCGGGCCGTCCTCCACGGCGACCGCCTCGCGCAGCTCCTCGCGGAGGCTGGCGGAGTCGCGGGGCGCGGCGATCCGCAGGCCCGGCACCACGCCGAAGACGGACATGTCCCAGATGCCGTAGTGGCTCGGCCCGTCCGGGCCGGTGATGCCGGCCCGGTCCAGCACGAAGGTGACCGGCAGCTTGTGCATCGCCACGTCCAGCAGCACCTGGTCGAACGCGCGGTTGAGGAAGGTGGCGTAGACCGCCACCACCGGGTGCAGCCCGCCCATCGCGAGGCCGGCCGCCGAGGTGGCGGCGTGCTGCTCGGCGATGCCCACGTCGTACACCCGCTTCGGGTACTTGCGGGCCAGGGCGGCGATGCCGGTGGGCTCGGCCATGGCGGCGGTGATGCCGACCACGTCCGGCCGCTCGTCGGCGATCTTGACCAGCTCGTCGGCGAAGACCTGGGTCCACTTCACCGACGGGGCAGCCACGAGCTTGCCGGTCTGGATGTCGAACGCCCCAGGGCCGTGGAAGCAGTCCGCCTCGTCCTCCTCGGCCGGGCGGTAGCCGTAGCCCTTGCGGGTGACCGCGTGCACGATCACCGGGCCGCCGAAGTGCTTCGCGGCGCGCAGCGCCGACTCGACCGCGGCGACGTCGTGGCCGTCGACCGGGCCGACGTACTTGATGCCGAGGTCCTCGAACATCGCCTGCGGGGCGACCGCGTCCTTGATGCCCTTCTTGACCGCGTGCAGCACCTCGTACATCGGCCTGCCGACCAGCGGGGTCGAGCCGAGGGCCTCCTTGACGGTGTCGAGCACCTTCTCGTAGCCCGGGTTGAGCCGCAGCGAGGAGAGGTGGTCGGCGAGGCCGCCGATGGTCGGCGAATACGACCGGCCGTTGTCGTTGACCACGATCACCAGCGGGTTGCCGGCGGTGGCGATGTTGTTCAGCGCCTCCCAGCACATGCCGCCGGTCAGCGCGCCGTCGCCGACCAGGGCGACCACGTTGCGCTTCTCGGCGCGCAGCGCGTACGCCTTGGCCAGCCCGTCGGCGTACGACAGGGCGGTGGAGGCGTGCGAGTTCTCGATCAGGTCGTGCTCGCTCTCCGCCTGGCTCGGGTAGCCGGAGAGGCCACCGCGCTGGCGGAGCTTGTCGAAGCCGTCCTGCCGGCCAGTGATGATCTTGTGTACGTAGGCCTGGTGGCCGGTGTCGAACAGGAGCCGGTCGCGGGGCGAGTCGAAGACCCGGTGCATGGCCAGGGTCAGCTCCACCACGCCGAGGTTGGGCCCGATGTGCCCACCGGTGCGGGACACCTTGGCGATCAGGAAGTCACGGATCTCGGCGGCGAGGCTGTTCAGCTGCTCGACGGTCATCCGCTTGACGTCCCGCGGGCCGCGGACGGTGCCCAGCAGCCGACCGTGGTTGGCCGTGCCCTCTTCAACGCTCATGACCGAAGAGTCTATCGGCCGCCCACCGCCGCGCAGCTTGACCGTGGATCTCCGCACCTCAACGCCCCGATCACCGGGTGCCGACCGGCCGGCTGTGGCAGGGTCAGGACGGGGGGAGGAACAGGCCGACCAGCTCGACGTGCTGGGTCATCGGGAAGAGGTCGAAGCCGCGCAGCGCGGCCAGCCGCCAGCCCTGCCCGGTGAAGGTGCGCACGTCGCGGGCGAAGGCCGCCGGGTCGCAGGCCACGTACGCCACCGCGCGCGGCTCGGCGGCGACGATGTCCCGCACCACCGACGCGCCGGCCCCCGAGCGGGGCGGGTCGAGCACCACCAGGTCGACCGGTCCGGTGACCCGGCGGCGGGCCAACGCGCGCTCCACCCGGGCCGCGACGACCTCCACTGCGGGCAGGTCGGCCAGGTTCTCCCGGGCCGCGGCCACGCCCTGCTCGGCGGACTCGACCAGGCTGATCCGCGCGCCGCCGACCCGGCCGGCGAGGGCCGCGGCGAAGAGCCCGGCGCCGCCGTACAGGTCCCAGGCGGTCTCGCCGGGCCGCGGGTCGAGCAGGTCGAGAACCGCGTCGACCAGGGTGTCCGCGGCCGCGGGGTGGACCTGCCAGAAGCCGGACGCCGGCAGCGCCCAGTCCCGGCCGGCGGCCACCTCACGGACCCGCTCCGGCCCGCTCACCGGGGTGGGCACCGCCGCGGCGACGGCGGTGACGCTGACGTCGCCGCCGGTCGAGGCGACCGTCTCCACCGCGTCCGCGTCCGGCCAGCGGGCCCCGCTGGGAGCCAGCACCGGCAGCTCCTGGATGACCGGGTGGGCGATCAGGCAGCGGTCGACCGGCACCACCTCGTGCGAGCGGTGCTTGAGCAGCCCGGCCCGGCCGGCGCCGTCCACGGCGTACCGGACCCGGGACCGCCAGCCCAGCGGGCCGCCGGGCAGCGCCTCGACCCGGACGTCGAGCGCGTCGACCTGCTGGTCGGTGAGGCCGCCGAGGCGGGTGAGCTGCTCGCGCACCACGGTGGCCTTCCAGTCGAGCTGGGCCGCGGCGGCGACGTGCTGGAGGTCGCAGCCGCCGCAGCGGCCCGGCGTCGCGTACGGGCAGGGCGGCTCGACCCGGTCGGGGGAGGCGACGAGAACCTCCACCGCGTCGGCGCGGGCGAAGCCGCGGTGCAGCTCGGTCACCTCGGCCACCACGCGTTCCCCGGGGAGGGCGTGCCGGACGAAGACCACCTGGCCGTCCACCCGGGCCACGCAGTGCCCGCCCGGCGCGACCGCGTCGACGGTCAGCTCGATGCGCTCGGCCTCTTCCAGGCCGCGTCGGCCGGGCGCGGTCACGGGCGCTCCCCCGCGGTCGGGCCGCTCTCCCCCGACGGAGCGGGGACGATCGGCGGGACCGTGGGAGGCAGAGTGCTGCGTGGCGCCACCCGGGGCCCGCGCTTGGGCCCGCGGCTCAGCGTGGCGTCCAGCCGGTCCAGGTTCTTGCTGGCGGTGGAGGCGAGCTGCCAGGGCACGCTGGTCACCATCACGCCCGGCTCGAAGAGCAGCCGCCCCTTCAGCCGCAGCGCGCTCTGGTTGTGCAGCAGGTTCTCCCACCAGCGGCCCACCACGTACTCGGGGATGAAGACGGTGACCACGTCGCGGGGCGACGCGCGGCGGACCGAGGCGACGAAGTTCAGGATCGGCCGGGTGATCTCCCGGTACGGGGAGTCGATCACGGTCAGCGGCACCGGCAGCTCGCGCCGCTCCCAGTCGGCCTGCAGGTCCCGGGTGTCCTTCTCGTCCACGTTCACGGTCACCGCGGTCAGCGTGTCCGGCCGGGTCGCCCGGGCGTACGCGATGGCCCGCAGCGTCGGCTGGTGCAGCTTGCTGACCAGCACGATGGCGTGGTTGCGGGCCGGCAGCACGGCCCGGGCCTCGGTCGGCTCCAGCTCGGCGGCGACCCGGTCGTAGTGCCGGCGGATGGCCAGCATCAGCACGTAGATCACCGCCATCGCGGCGATCGCGATCCAGGCGCCCAGTAGGAACTTGGTGACCAGCACGATGACCAGGACCGTGCCGGTGAGCGCCATGCCGAAGGCGTTGATCGCCCGGGACCGCACCATCCGGCGGCGCACCTCCGGGTCCCGCTCGGTGCGCAGGTGCCGGTTCCAGTGCCGGATCATGCCCCCCTGGGAGAGGGTGAACGAGACAAACACGCCGACGATGTAGAGCTGGATCAGCCGGGTCACCTCGGCCTGGAAGCCGACGATCAGCACCACCGCGAAGACGGCGAGGAAGACGATGCCGTTGGAGAACGCCAGCCGATCGCCCCGGGTGTGCAGCTGCCGGGGCAGGTAGCGGTCCTGGGCCAGGATCGAGCCGAGCACCGGGAAGCCGTTGAACGCCGTGTTGGCGGCCAGGAACAGGATCAGCGCGGTCATCCCGGCGACGATGTAGAGCAGCACCGACCCGTGACCGAACACCGCCTCGCCGAGCTGGGTGGTGACCGTCTTCTGCACGTACCCGTCCGGCCCGGAGACGATCTGGCTCGCACTCTCGACGAACTGCAGGCGGGTCAGCCGGGCCAGCCAGATGATGCCGAACAGCATGGTCACCGCGATCAGGCCGAGCAGCAGCAGGGTGGTGGCCGCGTTGCGGCTCTTCGGCGCCTTGAACGCCGGCACCCCGTTGGAGATCGCCTCCACACCGGTGAGCGCGGCGCTGCCGGAGGAGAAGGTCCGTAGCAGCAGGAAGACCAACGCGAACCCGGTGACGCTGTGCTCCGCCTGGATCTGCAGGCCGGCGCTGGGCGCGCGCAGCTCGTCACCGAGGATGAAGATCCGGATCAGGCCGGTGAGCAGCATGCCGCCGATCACGATCACGAAGCCGTAGGTCGGGATGGCGAACGCCGTGCCGGACTCCCGCAGGCCGCGCAGGTTCATCGCGGTGAGCAGCGTCACCGCGACGACCGCGATCAGCACCTTGTGGGTGGCCACGAACGGGAGCACGGAGCCGAGGTTGGCCACCCCGGAGGAGATCGAGACCGCGACGGTGAGCACGTAGTCGACCAGCAGCGCGCTGGCCACCGCCAGGCCGGCACGCGGGCCCAGGTTGACCGTCGCCACCTCGTAGTCGCCGCCGCCCGAGGGGTAGGCGTGCACGTTCTGCCGGTAGCTCGCCACCACGGTGAGCATCACCACGACGACCGCGAGCGCGATCCACGGCGAGTAGAAGTACGCCGACGCGCCCGCGATCGAGAGGGTCAACAGGATCTCGTCGGGCGCGTACGCGACGCTGGAGAGCGCGTCGGAGGCGAAGACCGGCAGCGCGATGCGCTTCGGCAGCAGGGTGTGCTGGAGGCGGTCGGACCGGAACGGTCGACCGACGAGGAGTCGCTTCAGCAGCGAGGTGGGTCTGGCCACAAGCGCCAAGGGTACGACCACTCCGCCCACTCCGGTGGGGGTGCCTGATCACCCTCGCGCCCGCCCGCGGGGTACGGTCGATCCCCCGCTCCCCGCGGGGACGTGGCAGGCTCGCAGTCGACGGCCCCGCCAGGGGAGCACCGTGGGAGGAGCGGACACCGTGCATGTCGTGATCATGGGCTGCGGCCGGGTCGGGTCGACCCTCGCCCACAGCCTGGAGTCCCGGGGCCACTCGGTGGCGGTGATCGACCAGGACGCCGACGCGTTCCGCCGCCTCGGCCCCGACTTCGCCGGCATCACCGTCACCGGCGCGGGCTTCGACGGCGAGGTGCTGCGCCAGGCCGGCATCGAGCGGGCGGACGCCTTCGCGGCCGTTTCCAGCGGCGACAACTCCAACATCATCTCGGCGCGGCTGGCGCGGGAGACCTTCGGCGTCTCCCGGGTGGCCGCCCGCATCTACGACCAGCGTCGCGCCCAGGTCTACGAGCGGCTCGGCATCCCCACCGTGGCCACCGTCCGGTGGACGGCCGAACGGATGCTGCGGCACCTGGTGCCCGAGGGCAACGTCGAGATCTTCCGGGACCCGACCAGCACCGTGTCGATCATCGAGGTGCCGGTGCACAAGGACTGGATCGGCCGGCCGCTGCGGCAGCTGGAAGAGTCCGCCGGGGCCCGGGTGGCGTACCTGACCCGGTTCGGGATCGGCACCCTGGCCACCGCCTCCACCGTGGTGCAGGAGGGCGACCAGGTCTTCATGCTGGTGACCGATGACATCATCGCGTCGGTCACCTCGGTGGCGGCGGCGCCGCCGGAAGGAGGGCACTGAGCCATGCGCATCGCCATCGCCGGCGCCGGCAACGTGGGCCGGTCGATCGCCCAGGAGCTGATCGAGAACGGGCACCAGGTGATGCTGATCGAGCGGCAGCCCAAGATGCTCCGCCCCGACCGGGTGCCGGCGGCCGAGTGGGTGCTCGCCGACGCGTGCGAGCTGGCCAGCCTGGAGGAGGCCGACGTCGCCGGCTGCGAGGTGGTGGTGGCCGCCACCGGCGACGACAAGGTCAACCTGGTGGTGTCGCTGCTGGCCAAGACCGAGTTCGCGGTGCCCCGGGTGGTCGCCCGGGTCAACCGGGCGGAGAACGAGTGGCTGTTCACCGAGCAGTGGGGGGTGGACGTCGCGGTGAGCAAGCCGCGGGTCATGGCCGCCCTGGTCGAGGAGGCGGTCACGGTCGGCGACCTGGTCCGGCTGATGACCTTCCGGCAGGGCGAGGCGAACCTGGTCGAGATCACCCTGCCGCCCAGCGCACCGTACGTGGGCCAGCCGATCCACGCGGTGCCGATCCCGCGGGACGCGGCGCTGGTGGCGATCCTGCGCGGCAAGCGGGTGCTGGTGCCCAGCCCGGACGACCCGATCGAGGCCGGCGACGAGCTGATCTTCGTGTGCACGGCCGCCGTGGAGGATGAGGTCCGGGCGGTGATCCTCGGCCCGGCCAGCGTCGAGCGCAACCACCAGGGGGGCTGAGCCGCTCGTCCCACCGGCCGGTCCCCCGCACCGGCGGGCTCGGTCAGGCGCCCGGCAACGGCGTCGGCGCGGTCTCCCGGGTCACCCGGCGCACCGTCCAGACGGTGATCAGCAGCAGCAGCGCGTACGGCGGGTAGCCCAGGGCGAGCCGGGCCACGCCCAGCGCGGTGTCCTGGTGGGCCAGGTAGAGCCCGGCCTGCACGCCCACCTTGGCCAGCCACACCACGCCCCAGAGCACGGTGAGCTGGGTGAAGGTGCGTACCAGCCGGGGATCGTCCCGCCACTCCGAGCGGCCCCGGGCCACCAGCACCGACCAGATCCAGCCCACCAGCGGCTGCTTCACCGCGGCCGACAGGAGCAGCGCCAGGCCGTAGCCGATGCCGTAGAGGATGCCGGGGAGGTAGAAGTCCCGCACGTCGCCGGTGCGCCAGGCGATGGCGGCGCCGATGGCGATGCCGAACAGGCCGTTGATCGCGTGCCGGACCGGCCGGCGCTGGGCCAGCCGCAGCCCGGCGATCAGCAGCGCGACGGCCACCGAGGCGATCACCGCGGGGCGCAGCTCGCCCACCACGTTGGCGATCACGAAGACCACCACCGGGATGCTCGACTCGACCAGGCCCCGCCAGCCGCCGAGCTGGTCGGCCATCTGCTCGGCGAGGCTGGGCAGCCGCTGGTCGTCCTCCGGCCCGAGTTCCGGCTCGGCGGACGGATGCTGTCCGGTCGTCACTTCGGCGACTCCAGCTCGTAGTACGGGTTGTAGATCACCTTACGGTCGTCGCGAACGGCCACCCGGCCGCGGGCAGTGAGGTGCCGGCCCGGCTCGATGCCCGCGATGTGCCGCCGGCCCAGCCAGACCAGGGTGACCACGTCGCTGCCGTCGTAGAGGTCCGCCTCCAGGGTGGGGAGGTTGGTCCGGGGCGTGTAGACCACCGTGCGGAGCCGCCCGGCGACCGAGACCACCTGGCCACGCATGCACTGGTGGGCCGGCATGCCGCCGGACTCGGCGCTCTCCCGGCGCAGCTCCTGCGCCTCGATCTCGGCCTCGCTCGCGGTGAGCCGATGCAGGAGCCGCCGCAGCGACACCCGGCCCTCGTCGGTCGTCATGACCTCCGCGTCACCCTCTCCACGCTGGCCGGCCCGCGCCGGCACTGGCCCGGCTCCGGGATGCCGGAACCGTCCCGCCAGCGTACGCCGATCCGGCCCGTCGGCGGAGCCGGCGTCCGGCTGGTACCGCTCCCGGTTCTGGTGGCACGACGGGCCCGGCGCCGCCGACGGAAGCCGACGGGACCGGGCCCGGCATGGTACGCCTCAGGCCTCGCGCTGCCCCGGCGCGGACTGCTGAGCGGCAGCCTGCTGCTCGGCCATCTCGCGAGGCAACCGCAGCGGCAGCGGCTCGCGGACCGGCTTGGCCTCCTGGCCCCGGTCGACCACGAGGCCGCTCAGGCACAGCGCCAGCGGGCCGGCGGCGTCCGGGTCGCCGGCCGCGTCGCCCTGGTAGACGCCGCGGACCATCCAGCGCGGCCCGTCGATGCCGACGAAGCGCAGGTCGGTCAGGCCGTCCGGGGTGCGGACCCGGGCCCGCAGCTCGATGCCGTACTCCCCCTCGACCTCCTGCGCGGCGGCGCCGTCGTTGAACAGCGACTGCCGGATCTCCTCACGCACCTCGTCCCAGATGCCGTCGGAGCGGGGCGCCGCGAAGACGCCGAGCTGCAGAGCGTTGTCGCCGTGCACCAGCACGACCTGCTGGATCACGCCCTGCGGGTCGGCCTGCACCCGCACCTCGACGTCGGGGACCGCCGGGATCTGGAGGCTGCCCAGGTCGAGTCGGGGCGTATCGGGCGCCTCGGAGACGTCGTAGGGGCCCCGAGCCGGCGCCTGCGGGCTCGACTCCCCGGTCTCCTGGGGATCGAGGACCTCGGTGGTCCGCTCGTCACGCGCGTGCCGCGCGTCGTCGGCCCGCTTTCGGGAGAAGATCACTGCGCCAACCCTCCGCTGTTCGCACTCACCCTGCCACCTCTTCCGTGTGCCCGCCCGCCGGTGCCGGGATCAGCCCGGCGTGTCCGCCGGTCGACCCGTGCCCGCCGGTCCCGCGCCGGGACGCGGGCAGCTCCGCCACCGGCTGGAACTCGGCCCGCGCGACCCGCTGGACGACGAGCTGCGCGATCCGGTCGCCCCGGCTGATCTTCGCGGGCGACTCCCGATCATGGTTGATCAGGTTGACCAGGATCTCACCCCGGTAGCCGGCGTCGACCGTACCGGGCGCGTTGAGCACGGTCACGCCGAGCCTGGCTGCCAGCCCCGATCGGGGGTGCACCAGCCCGACATATCCCTCCGGCAACGCGATCGCCACGCCGGTCGGCACCAGGGCCCGGCCGCCGGGCGGCAGCTCGACGTCCGCGGCGGCCACCAGGTCCGCGCCGGCGTCGCCGGGATGGGCGTACGCCGGCAGTGGCAGCCCCGGGTCGAGCTGCCGCACGGGCACGGGTACGACGTCTGTCACGGTCTTCCTCTTCCGTCCGGTCCTTGCGGGGGTGACCCTGCCATCCTGCCGGTTGACCGGCCCTTCGTGCGCCGTACCCTCGGACTGTGAGCCTGTCGTCGTCCTCGTCCACCCCGGCCGCGTCCGTGGCCGCCGCGCCCGAGTACGCGGAGCGGCTGCGACTGCCCTGGTGGGCCTGGCCGGCCGGTCTCGCCTTCACCGGGCTGCTCGCCGCCGAGCTCTGGATGGGCGCGGCGGGCGTACGGGCCTGGCTCCCGTTCGTCCTGCTGCTCCCGGCGACGGTGGCCGTGCTCGGCTGGCTGGGGCGGATCCGGGTCGCGGTCCGCGACGGGGAGCTGCGGGTGGACGATGCCCGGCTCCCGGTGCGGTACGTCTCCGACGTGGTGCCGCTGGACGCCGCAGGCCGGCGCGAGGTGCTCGGCGTCGGGTCCGACCCGCTCGCCTTCGTGGTGCAGCGCCCGTGGATCGGCGGCGCGGTGCAGGTGGTGCTGGACGACCCGGCCGACCCGACACCGTTCTGGGTGGTGAGCACGCGGCGCCCGGTGGAGCTTGCCGCGGCGATCCTCACCGCCCGTGACGCCGCCTGAGCCCGCACGCCGAGGATTGGTCAGGGCAGAGCGGGGCGGCCGGAGGCGGGCAGCTCCCGGGCCCGGCGGCGCAGGTCCTTGCGGAGCCGGTCGGCGAGGGTCCGGGTGGCCCGGCGGTTGAGGTAGCCGGCGACGGCGGCCCCGGTGAGGAACGGTCCGAGGGTCGTCAGGTTCCGGCCGAAGCGGCGCAGCACGCTGTCCCGCAGCTCCCTGCGGGCTGCGGTGCCGAGCACCGCGCTCACCCCGACCCCCGGGAGCATCGGGTTGATGCCGCGCTGGCCGGCCCAGGCCTGCACCAGCGCGACGGCGCGTTCGGTGCCGCCGGTGGGCACCGGCATCCGGTGGATCTCGTGCAGCTCGCCGATCAGCTTCAGCTCGATCGCGACCACGGCGACCGTCTCGGCGGCCAGCAGCACGGGCGCGGAGAGCAGCGTCGGGGTGACCGTCCACTCGACCGCGGCGACCCCGCCCCCGGCCGCGCCGACTCCGGCGGTGGCCCGGGCGGCGTTGCGGATCAGCCGGTCGGCCAACGCGTCGTCGTCCAGGCCGGGAAAGTGCCGGCGCAGGGTCGCCAGGTCGCGGATCGGTACGTGCGGGGCCACCTCGGCGATGGTCTCGGTCACCCAGCGGATCGCGGCCTTCGGCTTGAACAGGTCGGCGAGTCCACGGGCACGGGCCTGGCCGACCATCCGGCCGAGCAGCTGCCGGCGCCGGGCCGGGGCGATGTCGTCGGCGGTCAGCGCGGCGACGGTCGCGCCGAGCTGGTCCGGCGCACCATCCTGGGTGGCCGGTTCGAGCCGCTCGGCGCCACCACCGTCGGTCGGTCCCTCGGCGCCCGGCCCCCCAGCCCGCTCACTGCGCTCGCTCACCCGTCCGCCCTCCCGTGCTCCGCGCGGCGCGGCCGCCGCCCGTACGAGTCAAGCAGCTCCCCGCCCGAGTCGCACGGCGACTCGAACAGCGGCGGCCCCGCCGGGGAGGCCGCCGCCGGTGACACGCGTCGGGGTCAGACGCACTCGCGGCAGATCAGCTCGCCGTTGCGCTCGACCGCCAGCTGGCTGCGGTGGTGGACCAGGAAGCAGCGGGCGCACCGGAACTCGTCCTGCTGCATCGGTAGCACCTTGACCGTGAGCTCCTCGTCGGCCAGGTCGGCGCCGGGCAGCTCGAAGCTCTCCGCCACCTCGGCCTCGTCGACATCCACGGCGCCCGACTGTGAGTCGACCCGCCGGGCCTTGAGCTCTTCCAGGCTGTCCTCGCCGAGGTCGACCTCGTCTCGACGCGGGGCGTCGTAGTCGGTGGCCATCGGTTTCACTCTCCCATATCGATATGGTCGCTTCCGGTTGTAACGCCGGACGACATGCTTCGGTTCCACTGGCCGGCCACCAATTTGTGTCGGTCACCCGACCCGACGACCGGTGGGCCGAGTCCGCCAGAGAGGAACCCCCCGGCGAGCGCGGAACCTTACCCCCCCATTGGGCGAGGCATGTATACCGCCCTCGTGGCAGAGATGTACGCCCCTGCGCCCGAAGTTGTTCCCAATGTGACTCAGGCGACACGAAGATAGGGGTAGTACTACCCGTTCCCCCGGTGGCGCGCCGGCATGTCGGACTGTTTCACGCGACGGCCGGACAACCGTTAACCTCAGCGGCGTACTCGACGGCCGGCGGGGCGGCCCGACCGCCAGCGGCCGCCGCCACCCAACCACTGTGCGGGGAGCGCCCAGATGAGTTTTGCGCGAGTGCGGGCACTCGTTGTCGTCGGTCTGCTGGCGGTCGTCGCCCTGGTCTTCGTCGTGGTCGCGATGGTTCGCGACACCCAGAGCAAGGCGGGCATCGCCGGAGGCTGCCCCAAGGGCTGGCCGCTGGCCGATGTCACCCTGCGCGACACCAAAGACGTCAAGATCAACGTCTTCAACGCCACCGACGAGGTCGGCAGGGCCGGCAGCGTCGCCGACGACTTCCGTAACCGCAAGTTCCAGGTGAAGAAGGTCGACAACGCGAAGCCGGGCGTCGACGGCGTCGCGGTGCTGCGCTTCGGCCCCAAGGGCGTCGGCTCCGCGCACCTGCTGCGGGCCTACTTCCTGAACAGCGCCGAGCAGAAGTTCGACCCGAAACGCAAGGACGACACGGTCGACGTGATCCTGGGCAACGCCTTCCAGCAGTTGGCCACCACCACCGAGGTCAACCAGTCCCTCGGCGACCTCGGCTCGCCGGTCGCCCCGGCCGGTACCTGCCCGGCACCGGTTGACGACAAGTAGCCGTCCACCATTCGGCCGGTCGGCCAGGCAAGATCCGCACAATTTCCGGGAAAGAGTGGCCGCCCGTCCAAAACTTGGGACGGCCACTCTTTCCGGGAAACAGTGGCGTCCCGGTGGCGTGGCGAGAATCGGCGGAGCGGCGCCGGCTTGTCAGGGGCCGCCGGAGGCGTCCAGGGCGGCGAGCCGGGTGTGCAGCGGCGCGAAGAGCGCCGGCGGCGCGGCGATCACCAGATCCGGCCCGGGCGCCCGCCCCGCCAGCCCGGTCACCAGCAGCCCGGCCTCTCGGGCGACCAGCCCGCCGGCGGCCAGGTCCCAGGCGGCCAACCCCTTCTCGTAGTAGGCGTCCACCCGCCCCTCCGCGGCCAGGCAGAGGTCCAGCGCCGCGGCGCCCATCCGGCGGATGTCCCGGACGTGCGGGATCAACTCGGCGACCACCCGGGCCTGGTGCGCCCGGCGGCCGGCGTCGTAGCCGAAACCGGTGGCGACCAGCGCCTGCCCGAGGTCGGTCTCGGTGGAGCAGTGCAGCCGCTCCCCGTTCCGCCAGGCGCCGCCACCCCGGGTGGCCGTCCACTCCTCGCCGGTGACGACGTTGCGCACCACCCCGGCGACCACCTCGCCATCCACCTCGGCGGCGAGCGAGACCGCGCAGTACGGCAGCCCGTAGAGGTAGTTGACCGTGCCGTCGATCGGATCGACGATCCAGCGCACCCCGCCGTCGGCGGCCGGGCCGGTCTCCCCCGCGCCGTACTCCTCGCCCAGCACCGCGTCGCCGGGGCGGCGCGCCCGCAGGACGTCCAGCACCTGCCGTTCGACCGCCCGGTCCGCGGCGGTGACCACGTCGGTGGCTGTGCTCTTGGTCGCGGCCACCGAGACCCCCTCGGCCCGCATCCGGTACGCGGTGGCGGCGGCGTCCCGGGCCACCTCGACGGCGATCTCCAACAGGTCCCGCGGCACGGGCACCGAGCGGATCATGTTCATCCCCTTCCCGCACGACCCGGGGCCGGCCGGATCGTGCGCGGGTATCATCCTTACAAAGTCCACATCTGCGCCGAATCGGTGGTCCATACCGCCGGTCCACCGTGCGGCGCCGAATGATCGCCGCAGACGGCGTTACAATTCACCCTGCCCACGCGCCACGGACCGCCACCGACCGGCCGGCCCGGGACGCGGGGGTCCCTCAACGCTCGCCCGGCACGGCGTACCGTGCTGCGCCGGACGACCCGGCCTTGCTCGCTCTTCGCCTCCGGAAGGTCATTCGTGACAGAACCCCGCCAGACCGGCGCCGACGTTCGCTCGCTCACCGACACCCTGATCGCCCACGCGCAGAGCGCCGGCGGCCAGCTCACGTCGGCCCAGCTCGCGCGCACCGTCGAGTCCGCTGAGGTGACCCCGGCCCAGGCCAAGAAGATCCTGCGTGCGCTCTCCGACGCGGGGGTGACGGTGGTCGTGGACGGCTCCGCCAGCACCCGCCGCCGGGTGGCCGCCGCCCGGTCCGCCACGCCCGCCTCCCGGGCCACCACTGCCAAGACCACCAAGAAGGCCGCCGCGCCCGCCCCGAAGCAGGCGCCGGCCGCCGAGGAGGCCCCGGCCCCCGCCCCGCGGAAGGCGACCGCGCGCAAGGCCGCCGGCACCACCGCCGAGGTGGCCGCCAAGGCCGCCGCCCCGGCCAAGGCCACCAAGGCGACCCGGGCCACCAAGGCCACCGTGGCCGCGAAGACCGCCGGGGCGAAGCCGGCGAAGGCCGCCCCGAAGGGCGAGGGCCCCGAGGGTGAGATCGACCCGGAGGAGCTGGCCGCCGAGATCGAGGACGTGGTGGTCGACGAACCGGCCGAGCTGACCCAGGCCGCCGAGGCCGATGCGGCCAACTCCGCCAGCGACAACGACTTCGAATGGGACGACGAGGAGTCCGAGGCGCTCAAGCAGGCGCGCCGCGACGCCGAGCTGACCGCCTCCGCGGACTCCGTCCGGGCCTACCTGAAGCAGATCGGCAAGGTGCCGCTGCTCAACGCGGAGCAGGAGGTCGAGCTCGCCAAGCGGATCGAGGCCGGCCTCTATGCCGCCGAGCGGCTGCGCGCCGCCGACGAGGGCGAGGAGAAGCTCACCCGGGACATGCAGCGCGACCTGCTCTGGATCTCCCGGGACGGCGAGCGGGCCAAGAACCACCTCCTGGAGGCGAACCTCCGGCTGGTCGTCTCGCTGGCCAAGCGCTACACCGGTCGCGGCATGGCCTTCCTCGACCTGATCCAGGAGGGCAACCTCGGCCTGATCCGCGCGGTCGAGAAGTTCGACTACACCAAGGGCTACAAGTTCTCCACCTACGCCACCTGGTGGATCCGCCAGGCCATCACCCGCGCCATGGCCGACCAGGCCCGCACCATCCGCATCCCGGTGCACATGGTCGAGGTGATCAACAAGCTCGGCCGGATCCAGCGTGAGCTGCTCCAGGACCTGGGCCGCGAGCCCACCCCGGAGGAGCTGGCCAAGGAGATGGACATCACACCGGAGAAGGTGCTGGAGATCCAGCAGTACGCCCGGGAGCCCATCTCGCTCGACCAGACCATCGGTGACGAGGGGGACAGCCAGCTCGGTGACTTCATCGAGGACTCGGAGGCCGTGGTCGCGGTCGACGCGGTCTCGTTCTCGCTGCTCCAGGACCAGCTCCAGCAGGTCCTCCAGACGCTCTCCGAGCGCGAGGCGGGCGTGGTACGCCTCCGCTTCGGCCTCACCGACGGCCAGCCCCGCACCCTGGACGAGATCGGCCAGGTGTACGGCGTGACCCGGGAGCGCATCCGGCAGATCGAATCCAAGACCATGTCCAAGTTGCGGCACCCGTCGCGTTCCCAGGTGCTTCGCGACTACCTGGACTGACCACACACGTCAACCAGTCGTGTCGGTTTGACCACCAGCCGTACAACACTCTTTGGTGATCGGTCGGTTGCCTGTTTGTGATCGTTGACGTGGCACCCTTGGTGCACGGCACACTGTCCTCCACGCCAGGTGTGACCTCGGTCCCCCGCGGGCACACAGGGAAGGCAGGGCCCGAGTTGGGTGTTGCACGATAGGTGAGCAACGACCGAAGAGAGTGTTCATCGGTGACGACCAGAGGAGGAAGGCGATGACCCCGACCCTCACGCCGCCGCCCGAGACGGTGAGCCCCCCGGCCGCCGATGAACGGTGCGACCGCTGCAATGCTGCCGGCAAGCTCCGGATCACTCTGGCGGGTGGGAGCGAGCTGGTGTTCTGTGGGCACCACGCGAACAAGTACGCGGAGGATCTCGTCAAGATCACCGTGCGGTTCGCGACGGACCCGGAATTCAGCTGGCGTGGCGCCGATCTGATGGCGAACTGAGTCCGCAACAGCACAACCACGACATAGCCGACCGGAGGCCCCAGAGGGTGCCTCCGGTCGGCTTTTCGCATCCGCTCTCCACGCTGCCCACCGCCCTCAGAGGGTCTGGACCGTGGCGATCCGCTCCTCGAGCTGCTCGATGGTGGCCTGGGCGCTCGGCGGGCCGCCGCAGATCCGGCGCAGCTCGGCGTGAATCTTGCCGTGCGGCAGCCCGGTCCGGTGGTGCCGGGCGGCCACCAGGGCGTTCAGCTGCCGCCGGAGCGCCACTCGGCGCTGGGCGGCACTCATCGGCGGGGCCACCGACGCCGTGGCCTCAGCGGCCGGCTCAGCGGCCCGCTGGGTGGCCCGGCGCCGCTGCGCGGCGAGCTGCTCGGCCTGCCGCTTGCTCAGCAGCATCGAGACCTGGTCGGCGGTGAGCAGCCCGGGGAGGCCGAGGTATTCCTCCTCCTCCGGGGTGCCCGCCTGGGCGGCGGTGCCGAACGACGCACCGTCGAAGATCACCTGGTCCAGCTCGGCGGTCGCGGAGAGCGCGGTGAACCGCTTCTCCAGCTCGCCGCTGGCCTGCTCGTCCCGCTGGGCGCGCTCCAGCAGGTCGTCGTCGAAGCCGTCGGAGTCCTTCGGCTTGCCGAGCACGTGGTCCCGCTCGGCCTCCATCTCGCTGGCCAGCCCGAGCAGGTGCGGCACGCTGGGCAGGAAGACCGAGGCGGTCTCGCCGGGCCGCCGGGCCCGGACGAACCGGCCGATCGCCTGAGCGAAGTACAACGGCGTGCTGGCGCTGGTCGCGTAGACACCGACCGCCAGCCGGGGGATGTCGACACCCTCGGAGACCATCCGCACCGCGACCAACCAGCGCTGCGCGGACGCCGCGAACGTCGCGATCCGCGCGGACGCGCCCTGGTCGTCGGAGAGCACCACGGCCGCCGTCTCGCCGGTCACCTGTGCGATCAGCTTCGCGTACGAGCGGGCGGCCTGCTGGTCGGTGGCGATCACCAGGCCGCCGGCGTCGGGCATGCCTGCGTTGCGCAGCACGGTCAGCCGGGCGTCGGCGGCCCGCAGCACCTGCGGCATCCAGTCGCCGGCCGGGTCCAGCGCGGTACGCCAGGCCTGCGCGATCAGGTCCTGGGTCATCGGCTCGCCCAACCGAGCGGCCAGTTCGTCCCCGGCGTTGGTGCGCCACCGGGTCTCCCCCGAGTACGCCAGGAAGAGCACCGGTCGGACCACGCCGTCGCGCAGCGCGTCGGAGTAGCCGTAGACGGAGTCGGCGCGGGAGCGCAGCAGCCCGTCCCCGCCCCGCTCGTAGCCGACGAACGGGATCGGGTTGTCGTCGGAGCGGAACGGCGTGCCGGTGAGCATCAGCCGGCGTACCGCGGGCTCGAAGGCCGCCTTGACGCCGTCGCCCCAGGTACGCGAGTCGCCGGCGTGGTGGATCTCGTCGAGGATGACCAGAGTGCGCCGGGTCATGGTGCGTCGCCGGTGCACCTGCGGCGCCATACCGACCTGCGCGTACGTGACGACGGCGCCGTGGAAGTCGGCGGAGGAGTGCAGGTCGGCGTTGCGGAAGGCGGCGTCGAGCTGGATGCCGACCCGGGCGGCGGACTGCGCCCACTGGGTCTTCAGGTGCTCGGTCGGGGCGACCACGGTCACGGCCTCGACGGTGCCGTCGGCCAGCAGCTCGGCGGCGATCCGCAGGGCGAAGGTGGTCTTGCCGGCGCCTGGTGTGGCGACCGCGGTGAAGTCCTCGGTACGACGGCGCAGATACTCCACCATCGCTTTGCGTTGCCAGGCCCGCAGGGGCGGGAACGTCTCGAGCGCCGGCAACCGCGGTGCCACCCGTAGCTCCTCTCCGACCTCGCGACGGCGGGCCCCGGTCGAGGGCCACGGGTGCCGCCGCCCATGAAAAGGCCCTCGCGCATCCGGTGCCGCGAAGGCCGACTCAGCATAACCAGCGGGACTCCTTCTCCCCACTCGACGCCACGCTGGTCACATCCGTCCACCCCGCCGTCCGGCGGACTCAGTCCTGGGGGCCGCGGGTGCCGGTGCGGGGCGGGCGCAGCGTGGCCACGGGGGCGGACCAACGCCGCCGCAGCGAGACCAGCCGCAGCAGGAACACGAAGGCGGCGGCGGCGATCAGCGGCACGGTCCTCGCCTGCCCGTACGCGGACATCAGGGCCACCACGATCGACCCGGCGAGCGCGGCGAGGGCGTAGATCTCCCGGCGCAGCACCACCGGGATCTCGCCGGTGAGCAGGTCGCGCCCCAGACCGCCGCCGATCGCGGTGAGCATGCCGATCATGCAGGCGCCGACCGCCGGTACGTGGGCCTCGAGTGCCTTGAGCGTGCCGGTGACGGTGAACAGACCGAGGCCGGCCGCGTCGAGCACCAGAACGGTGGTGCGCAGCCGGGCGAGCTGAGGGTGCAGCCAGAAGACGGCGGCGGCGGTGGCCGCCGCGGTGACCGCGTACCGCCAGTCGGCGAAGGCCAGCGGCGGGACCTCGTCGATGACGAGGTCACGGAAGATCCCGCCGCCGAGCGCCGCGACCACGCCGACGAAGACCACCCCGAAGAGGTCGAGCCGTTTGGCCACTGCCGCCGAGCCGCCGGAGGCGGCGAAGACCGCGACACCGGTGAGATCGGCGACGAGCAGGGCGGTGGAGGTGGTCACCGCCGCAGGTTACGTGGGAGGCGGCAGGGCCGCCCACGGTCACTCGCCCCAGGAGTCGTAGATCTCCTTGCACTTCGGGCAGACCGGCGAGCCCGGCTTGGCGGCCTTGGTCACCGGGAAGGTCTCCCCACAGAGCGCGACGACGTATGTGCCCATGACCGCGCTCTCGGCGATCTTGTCCTTGCGGACGTAGTGGAACATCTCCGGACCGGTGTCGGCGTCCTTCAGCTCGGGACGCTCCAGAACCTGTGTGCTCACGTTTACACCTCCAACTTTCCAGTTTTGCAGGTCAATCGGGGCCGGTCCACCGCAGGCGGCCCGGACGCGGCCCGTACCGTAACGGAAGTGACCAACTTTCACATCAGTCTCGGCGCCGAGGTGGCCGATGCCCTGCGCGACGGGCGTCCCGTCGTCGCCCTGGAGAGCACGATCGTCTCGCACGGCCTCCCCCGGCCGGACAATCTGCTGGTCGCGCGGCGGATCGAGCAGGCGGTCCGGGACGCGGGCGCAGTCCCGGCCACCATCGGGATGGTCGCCGGGGAACTGATCGTCGGCCTGGACGACGCGCAGTTGACCCGGCTCGCCACGGTAGACGGCGTGAGCAAGCTCTCCGTACGCGATCTGGCGGTGGCGGCGGCGACCGGCGCGGACGGCGCCACCACGGTGGCCGCGACCAGCGCGGTGGCCACGGCGGCCGGGATCGGCGTCTTCGCCACCGGCGGCCTCGGCGGGGTGCACCGGGAGGCGGCGCAGACCTTCGACGAGTCCGCCGACCTGATCACCCTGGCCCGGACGCCGATCGCGGTGGTCTGTGCCGGGGTGAAGTCGATCCTCGACGTGGGCGCCACGCTGGAGCGGCTGGAGACCCTGGGCGTGAGCGTGATCGGCTACCGCACCCGCCGCTTCCCCGGCTTCTACCTCACCGATGCCGGCTTCGACCTGGACTGGTCGGTGGAGTCTCCGGAGCAGGTCGCCGACGTGCTCGTCGCGCGGGAGCGGCAGGGCGTGCACCACGGCGGGTTGGTGGTGGCGAACCCGCTCCCGGTCGACCAGCAGCTCGACCCGGATCTGCACGACCGTACCCTCGCCGACGGCCTGGCCATGCTGGCCCGCGACGGGGTGACCGGGAAGGCCGTCACCCCGTTCCTGCTGGCCCACTTCCACTCGGCCACCGAGGGCGCCAGCCTGGCGGTCAACGTCCGGATCATCCTGCGCAACGCCGACCTGGCCGCGCGGATCGCGGTCGCCGCGGCGGCCCGGCGCGCAGCATGAGCGAGGTGGTGGCATGAGCGGGTCGCCTCGCATCGTCGTGGTCGGCGATGTGATCACCGACGTGGTCGCGGTGCTCTCCGGCCCCCTGGCGGCCGGTTCGGACACCGCGGCCGGAATCCGGTTCAGCGGTGGTGGGCAGGCGGCCAACACGGCGGCCTGGCTCGCCGCGCAGGGGGCGGAGGTCACGCTGGCCGCCGCGGTCGGCGACGACGAGACGGGCCGCGTCCGGGTCGCCGAGCTGGAACGGGTCGGGGTGGCCTGCGCGGTGGAGCGCCACGAGGGGTATCCGACCGGGACGGTCATCGTGCTCACCCACGACGGGGAACGCACCATGATCAGCCAGCGCGGGGCGAACCTACGGCTGACCGCCGCACAGGTCGACCGGGCCCTGGCGGCGGCGCCCGACGCGGGACATCTGCACCTGTCCGCGTACACCCTGCTGGACGCCGGGTCGCGCGGCGCGGGACTGCGCGCGCTGGCCGCCGCCCGCGAGCGCGGGCTGACCACCAGCGTCGACGCGGCCTCCGCGGCACCGCTGCGGCGGGTCGGCGCGGCGACCTTCCTGACCTGGGTACGCGACGTCGACCTGCTGCTGGTCAACACGGACGAGGCGACGGTGCTGGCCGGCGGCCTGGACCCGGCGGCACAGGGGCGGGCGCTGACCGCGGTGGCCCGGCGGGTGGTGGTCAAGCGGGGCGCGGCCGGCGCGGTCTGGGTGGACCGGACCGGGGCGGTCGAGGCGGCACCCGCCCGCGGGGTGCCCGTCGTGGACGTCACCGGCGCCGGGGACGCCTTCGCCGCCGGGCTGCTCACCGCGTGGCTGGCCGGCGCGGACCCCCGGGCGGCCCTCTCGCGCGCCGGCGACCTGGGCGCCCTGGCCGTCTCCTCGATCGGTGCCCGCCCCACCTCCTGACCCCTCCCTCGCGCCGGTCTTGCACTCACGGCCCGGTCCGCGCCCGGTTCGGGTGCCTGCCCAGGCACGAAGTGCAAGGTCACGGGGTGGAGCGGAGGCGTCAGGGTTCGGCGTCGATGATCTTGTGGGGAGGTTCCTCGGCGGGGAGGGACCTGGGTGGGGCTTCGTCGCGGTGGGGGCGGTGGAGCTTGTGGGCCAGGCGGTGCTGCTCCTTCGGCGGCCGGTCGTTGGCCAGCAGCACCGCCAGCCACGGGATGAACACCATCCCGAGGCCGCACAGCGGCAGCCAGAGCCAGAGCAGAGGTGCCTTCGCGCCGACCAGGATCGCACCGGCCACCAGGCACGCGACCCGGATGCCCATCATCAGCACATAACGCTTCTGCCGGCTGTTGAGCTGGTCGTCCTGGCTGCGCGAGGCGTCGGTGATCAGGATGGGCTGGTACGCCTGACGCTTCACCACGAACCTCCTCGAGGGGATTACCCCTCATCCTGTCACTCGCGGCCGGTGGTCGGCGAAAATCGTCTCAACCTGGCCGCGTGTTACGTGCGTGGTACGCTCCGCCCGTGGGCAACCGGTTCAGCTTCACCGACGAGGCGTTGGCCAACCTGCGGGTCTACGACGTCACGCCCGGGGAAGTCTGGGAGGCCCTGCACAGCACGCGACGGGTCATCCGGCATCTCGGGGACGACGTCATGGTGGTCTACGCGACCGACCACCGGGGGCGGCGCCTCGCCGTGCTGCTGGCCGAGGCCGACGGCACCGACAACGACTGGGACATCCTCTCCGCCCGCGATCTGAGCGACGTCGAGGCCAAGCGCTACGACGAGGCCGTGCGGAGATCACGCCGACGAGGAGGCGGTCACGATGCACCGTAACGAAGCGACCAAGCGGTTCCACGACGGCGGCGACGCGTTCGCCGACCTGATCGACGAGACACAGCCGGCGGAGCTGCCCACCCCCGACACCGACGTGCCGATGGTCAGCCGCTCGGTACGCCTGCCGCTCGAGACCTACGAACGGGTCCGGGCCGCCGCCGAGGCGCGCGGCATCGGGGTGACCACGCTGATGCGGCAGTGGATCGAGGCCGGCCTGGCCGACCTGGACGAGTCGGCGACCGTCTCGCTCGCCGACGTGCGCCGGGCGCTGGCCGCACTGTCCCGCCCCACCGCCGCCTGAGCGGGCCGGGCCGTCGCCGCCCGGGCGGGGCGGCCGGAGTGCGCCGGCCAGAGGCGCTCCGGTCAGCCCTTCGCGGCCTTGGCCTCCGCCTTCATCCGCTGCTTGTACTCCCGGACCCGGCGCAGCGACTCGGGATCGGTCACGTCGGCCACCGAGCGGTAGGCGTCGGCGCCGCCGTACCCGCCGGCGGCCTCCCGCCAGCCGTCCGGGGTGATGCCGAAGCGCTTGCCGAGCAGGGCGACGAAGATCTGCGCCTTCTGCTTGCCGAAGCCGGGCAGCTCGCCGACCCGGCGCAGCAGCTCGCGGCCGTCCTTGGCGTCGGACCAGAGCCGGGCCGGGTCACCGTCGTACCGCTCGACCAGGACCCGGCACACCTCCTGGACCCGGGCCGCCATGGCCTTGGGGAACCGGTGCAGGGCCGGGGGCTGGGCGAAGAGCGCGACCAAGGCCTCCGGGTCGTACCCGGCCAGTTCCCCGGCGTCCGGCTCGTGGCCCAGCCGCTGCGCGAGGACGTACGGGGAGGAGAACGCCTTCTCCATCGGCACCTGCTGGTCGAGCACCATGCCGAGGAGCAGCGCCAGCGGGCTGCGCGCCAGCAGCTCGTTGGCCTCGGAATCGATGGGCAGGGAGAGCGTCATGCCTCCATCCTGCCGGTCGGACCGCCGCCCGCCGAGCCGACTCCCCGTACGACGCGACGCGGCCCGGCGGACAGGGGGTCGGTCCGCCGGGCCGCGTGGGGCGGGTCGTCAGTTGACGACGAAGAGCAGCCGGTTCGGCGAGCCGGTGCCGGGGCTGGTCACCTTGCCGGTGGTGGCGTTGGTGGTGAGGTAGCTGGCCACCTGGGCCGGCGTGTACGACGGGTTCGCGCCGAGCACCAGCGCCGCCGCGCCGGCCACGTGCGGCGTGGCCATCGAGGTGCCGCTGATCGTGTTGGTGGCGGTGTCGCTGGTGCTCCACGAGGAAGTGATCGACGAGCCCGGGGCGAAGATGTCCAGGCAGGACCCGTAGTTGGAGTACGACGCGCGGGCGTCGGTGCTGGTGGTGGCGCCGACGGTGATCGCGGAGGCGACCCGGGCCGGCGAGGAGTTGCAGGCGTTGGCGTTGGAGTTGCCGGCCGCGATGGCGTACGTGACGCCGGAGCTGATCGAGCTGGCCACCGCGTTGTCGAGGGTGGTGCTGGCGCCACCGCCGAGGCTCATGTTGGCCACGGCCGGCTTCACCGAGTTCGCGGTGACCCAGTTGACGCCGGAGATGACCCCGGTGGTGCTACCGCTGCCGGAGCAGTTGAGCACCTTGACCGCGATCAGGCGTACGCCCTTGGCCACGCCGTATGTGCTGCCGCCGACCGTGCCGGCGACGTGCGTGCCGTGGCCGTTGCAGTCGGTGTTGTTGCTGTCCACGGTGTTGGTGCCCCAGGTCGCCCGGCCGCCGAACTGGCTGTGCGAGGTCCGGATGCCGGTGTCGATGATGTACGCCCGCACGTTGGTGGCCGTGTTCGGGTAGGTGTAGCTGCCGTTCAGCGGCAGGTTGCGCTGGTCGATCCGGTCCAGCCCCCAGGTCGCGCCGGTCTGGGTGGCCTGGGTGGTGACCACCCGGTCCTGCTCGACGTATGCGACGGCCGGGTCGGTGGCGAGCCGGCGGGCCTGGCCGGGGCTCATCTTCGCGCTGTAGCCGGTGAGGGCGGCGCTCCACACGGTGCCGACCGTGCCGCCGTAGCGCTTGGCGAGACCGGCGGCGCGGCCCGGGACCGCCGTGCGGGCGGCGAGGCTGTTGGCGGCACCGACGGCGTCGCCCTTGAGCACCACCAGGTAGCTGCCGCTGACGGCGTCGGGGGCGGAGGCGTAGCGGATGTCGCCGGTGGGGGCGGCGAGGGAGGGGGTGGAGGCGGCGGCGGCGAGGGCCGCGGCGGTTGCCGCGACGGCGAGCGCACGCAGCGCGCGGCGCCGGGGAACGGACACGTCGGTCATCGTCAGGCTCCCTACCGGGCGCACCCCGGCTCGTGGCCGTCGGGGGCGCCCATCGACGGATGTTGGGGGAGATGGTAGCCATACATCGAAGTCAATAAAAGAGAGCATCGCCAATGTATGGGGGTTGCGGTATGGATGTCGTGGGTGCCGGCCGACGGGCGCCCCCGGGAGGGCAGGATGGCGACGTGGATCGTCAAGACATGCTGCTCTCCCCCGCCGGCGTCGAGGCGCTGCGGACCGCGCTGGCCCGGGCACGCTTCACCGCCAACGGCATCGCCGACCGGCTCGGCGTGCAGGCCACCGGCGGGGTGGCCCGCAACGACTTCCGGGCCGCGCTACGCGCCACCGAGGACCGCGACCCGCTGGCCACGCTGATCCGGGTCTTCATCTGCGACCAGACCGAGCCGGAGGCGGCGGTGGCCGCCGCGCTCGCCCCGCTGACGGTGGAGGAGGCCGTCGCCGGCGGGATCGTCGAGCGGTACGCCGACGGCCTGCGCGCCGGCGTCGACCTGGAGCCGTACGGGGACGACTGGTGGGTGCTCGCCGACGTGCCGGCCAGCGCCCGGCCCGGGAAGCCGCTGCACAGCGAGCATGTGCTCGGCATCGGCGGGGCCACCCAGACGCTGATCGGCGCCGCCGTCCGCCGCCCGGTGGAGACCGCGCTGGACCTGGGCACCGGCTCCGGCGTCCAGGCCCTGCACCTGTCCACCCACGCCCGGCGGGTGACCGCGACCGACGTCTCCGAACGGGCGCTGCGCTTCGCCGCCACCACCGCCGCCCTCAACGGGCAGGACTGGGAGCTGCTCCGCGGCGACCTGGTGGCGCCGGTCGCCGGGCGTCGCTTCGACCTGGTGGTCAGCAACCCGCCGTTCGTGGTCGGACCCGGCACCACCACGCACGTCTACCGGGACTCGGGGCGGGTCGGTGACGCGATCGGCGCCGAACTGGCCGCCGCCGCCCCGCAGCTGCTCACCGAGGGCGGCACGATGCAGTATCTGGCCAACTGGGTGCACGTCACCGGTGAGGAGTGGGACGAGCGGGTGGCCGGCTGGTTCGCCGGCACCGGGCTGGACGCCTGGGTGATCCAGCGCGAGGTGGCCGACCCGATGGCGTACGTCAACCTCTGGCTGACCGACGTCGGCGAGGCGGCCGACCCGCAGCGGATGGCGGCCTGGCTGGACTGGTTCGACGCGCACAAGGTGGAGGCGATCGGCTTCGGCATCGTCTCGCTGCGCCGGTCCGGCCACGACCAGCCGGTCGTCCGCGTCGAGGACCTGCGCCAACGGGTGGAGCCACCGATGGGCGACCGGATCGCCGGGTGGTTCGACCGGCAGGACTGGCTCCGGGTACGCGACACCGACGGGCTGCTCGCCGCGCGCTACCGGGCCGCCGAGGGACTCCAGCTGCGGCAGGAGGCGACCATGGGCGACGAGGGCTGGGCGGTGGACCGGCAGGTCCTCGCCATGCCGCACGGGTTGCGCTGGTCGGAGGAGATCGACCCGCTGGTGCTGGCCCTGGTCGGCGGCGCGGACGGCCGACTGCCGCTGCGTGATCAGCTCGCCCTGCTCGCGGCCGCGCACGACGTCACCCCCGACGAGCTGGCCGAGGCGGCCGGCCCGATCGTGGCGCATCTGGTCGAGCGGGGCATCATCGAGCCGGTGGAGGGCTGATGCGGGCGGTGGTGCAGACCGTCAGCCGGGCCAGCGTGACCGTCGACGGCGAGGTGGTCGGCGAGATCGCGGACGGTCTGCTGGTGCTCCTCGGGGTGACCCACGCCGACACCCCGCAGGTGGCGGCCACCATGGCCCGCAAGATCCACGAGCTGCGCATCATGGATGACGAGAAGAGTGCCGCCGACACCGGCGCGCCGATCCTGGTGGTCAGCCAGTTCACCCTCTATGGCGACGCCCGCAAGGGCCGCCGACCGAGCTGGATCGCGGCGGCCCCCGCCGAGCAGGCCGAGCCCCTGGTGACAGCGGTCGTCGAAGAGCTGCGCGCCCGCGGCGCCAAGGTCGAGACCGGCCGGTTCCGCACCCACATGCTGGTCGAGAGCACCAACGTCGGCCCCCGCACCCTCCTCCTGGACCTCTGACCCCTCCGGCTTGTTGATCAAGAAGTTCGCGTCGCGGAAGGGCCACTGTCAGGAGAAGAGGCCGTGGTGGTGGAGGGACTGGCGGAGCCAGGCGTCCAGCTGGGCGGCCCAGTCGGTGCGGTCCACGGTGGCGTGCTCCACGGTGAAGCGGCCGAAGGCGTCGCGGCCCGCCGAGACCCGGCCGCCCCGCTTGTCGACCTCCAGCACCAGCTGCATCCGGTGCGGGTCGGTCACGAAGATGACCTCCAACTGGTTGATCGCGCCGGCGTACGGCGGCGCCGGGAGGAACTCGATCTCCTGATAGAACGGCAGCGTCTGGTGCACGCCGTAGAGGTGCCCGCGTTCGATGTCGGCCCGGGCGAACCGGAAGCCCAGCCGCAGCAGCGCCTCCAGGATGCGCTCCTGGGCGGGCAGCGGATGCACCGCCACCGGCTCCAGGTCGCCCTGGTCGACCGCCCGGGCCACCTCCAGCTCGGCACGCAGCCCGATCGTCATGCCGTGCAGGGGCTGGCCGTACAGGTCGGTCAGCGGGGTCTCCCAGGGCACCTCGAAGCGGAACGGCACGTCGTACCGCTGCCCAGGATCCAGCCGGACCGCGCCCGTCACCCGCCGGTGACCGAACTCCTGCGGGGTGTCGTACGCCGCGTCGCCGCCCTCCACCGCGACCCGGGTGACCAGGCCGAGCGCGACATGGGTGACGTCCACCGGGTGGTCCCCACCGACCAGCTGGACGCGGCCCTCAAGGTGGCCACCGGGACGGCAGCCGGGGTCGACGAGCACCATCTCCACCGACGGACCGCCCACTCCCATCGCCTGCCTGAGCCGCTTGAAGACCACCGCGTCCTCCGATCGCCTGAGCTGGGCGAACCTCGCCGGCCGCCGCTGGCACGGTAACCGGATCCGGCCCGCGACATCGGACGTTCCGCCCGGATTGCTGTCGGTTCCCCGATCGCCTCACTCCCGTTTCACGCCCCGACCGCCAAGCTGTCTTCACCGGCATCACCGCGCCGACCCACGGTGCGGAATCCGGTAGGGCACGAAGGACACGGGGAGATACAGAGATGGCCCAGCAGATGATCGAGCACCAGACGCGCCCGGCTGCCACCGTCGACGCCGAGCACGGCGCGGACAACCCGCGCGAAGTGGAGGCTACCCTGACCGATCTGGACGCCACCGACGAGCGCGGCGTCTCCACCGACCTGGTCCGGGCCTACCTGAACGGCATCGGCCGCACCAAGCTGCTCACCGCCGCACAGGAGGTCGAGCTGAGCAAGCGGATCGAGGCCGGCCTGTTCGCCGAGGAGAAGCTGTCCACCTGCACGCCGGTCTTCGCCGAGCTGCGGGCCGACCTGGAGCTGATCGTGGCGGAGGGCCGCGCCGCCAAGGACCACCTGCTGGAGGCAAACCTGCGGCTGGTGGTGAGCATCGCGAAGCGCTACACCGGTCGCGGCATGGCCTTCCTCGACCTGATCCAGGAGGGCAACCTCGGCCTGATCCGCGCGGTCGAGAAGTTCGACTACACCAAGGGCTACAAGTTCTCCACCTACGCCACCTGGTGGATCCGCCAGGCCATCACCCGCGCCATGGCCGACCAGGCCCGCACCATCCGCATCCCGGTGCACATGGTCGAGCAGGTCAACCGGATGGTCCGGGTGCGCCGCGAGCTGTCGGTCACGCTGGGCCGGGAGCCCACCGTCGCCGAGGTGGCGAAGGCGCTGGAGATGCCCGACTTCCAGGTCATCGAGCTGATCTCGTACGACCGGGAGCCGGTGAGCCTGGACCAGGCGGTCGGCGAGGACGGGGAGAGCGCGCTGGGTGACTTCGTCGCGGCGGTGGACCCGCGCGAGGAGCCGGGCGACGCCGCCGCCAACGGGGAGCTGCGCAACGAGGTACGGATCGTGCTGGCCACCCTCTCCCAGCGGGAGCAGGCGGTGATCCGGCTGCGGTTCGGCCTGGACGACGGCCGGCAGCGCACCCTCGACGAGGTGGGCCGCGAGTTCGGGCTGTCCCGGGAGCGGATCCGGCAGATCGAGAAGGTGACGCTGTTGAAGCTGCGCGCCCCGGAGCGGGCGAACCGCCTGGAGGCGTACGCCTGCTGAGCGCGCCCGCCCCACGGAGGCCCCGGCGGTTCGCCGGGGCCTCCGGTGCTCTACAGCCGGCGGGGGCCGGTGTCGGGGCGGGGGAATTCGACGCCGGCGCGGACGGTTGCGTGCAGCACCGAGATGCCGTCCGGGCGGGCCAGCACCGGGTTGAGGGTGAGCGAGCGCACCCGGGGCTGCTCGTCGGCGAGCCGCCCGACCCGCAGCAGCAGGTCGACCAACGCCGCCCGGTCCACCGACGCGGCACCCCGGTGACCGCGCAGCAGCGGCGCGGCCCGCGGCTCGTCGACCAGCTCGGCGGCATCCCGGTCGGTCAGCGGCACCGCCCGCCAGGCCCGGTCACCGAGCAGCTCCGTGGCGACGCCGCCCAGGCCGAAGCCGACCACCGGCCCGAACGCCGGATCCTCCACCAGCTCCACGACGCAGGCGACGCCGGGCGGAACCATCGGCTGGACCAGGACGTCCGCGCCGAAGACCGGGGCCAGCTCGGCGTACGCGCGCCGCAGCGCGGCCGGGTCGGCCAGGTCGAGCCGGACCGCGCCGAGGTCGAGCCGGTGCCGCAGCCCAGGGGCGGCGGCCTTGAGGGCGACCGGAAAGCCGAGTCGCTCCGCGGCCCCGACCGCCTCGTCGGCCGAGCGGGCCGGCGTCGACTCCACCACGTCGATCCCGTACGCCCGCAGCAGCGCCGCCGGATCCGCGCCGTCGGCCCGCAACGCGGCCTGCCCGGCCGCCCGGTCCGCCCGGGCCAGCTCGGGCAGCACACCCGGCGGGCGGCGCAGCCAGTCGGCGTACGTGGCGACCCGGGCGAGGGCCCGCACCGCCTCCTCCACGCTCGGATACGCCGGCACCCCGGCGGGCACCCGGCCGGCGAGGAAGGTCGCCACCACCGGCTTGCCGGCGGCCCGCGCGTCGGGCAGGGCGGCGGTGAAGTCCGCCTCCGGGCCGGTGAGCTGGCCGGGCAGCGGCGGCGCGAAGAGCGCCACCACGGCGTCCACCCGCTCGTCGGCGGCCGAGGCGGCGAGCGCGGCGGCGTACTCGGCGGCGCCGGCCCGGGGGCCGACGTCGTGCGGGTAGCCGTCGGCGACGGTGAGGCCCTGGGCGGCACAGGCGGTGGCGGCCAACCCGGTCAGCGCCGACGAGTTGCCGACCACGGCCACCCGGCGCCCGGCCGGCAGCGGCTGGTGGGCCAGGAGCACTCCCACGTCGAGCAACTCGGCGACGGTGTCCACCCGGATCACCCCGGACTGGGCGAAGAGCGCGCTGACCGCGGCGGCGTCCAGCGCCGGGCCGTCGCCGAGACCGGGCGGGCGGGCCAGCGAGGCGAGCGCGACGATCGGCTTGCTCCGGCCGATCCGCCGGGCCAGCCGGGCGAACTTGCGCGGGTTGCCGAAGGTCTCCAGATAGAGCGTGATCACGTCGGTGCCGGGGTCGTCCTGCCAGTATTGAAGTAGGTCGTTGCCGGAGACGTCGGCCCGGTTGCCGGCGGAGACGAAGCTGGACAGGCCGAGCCCGCGCCGGGACGCCTCGGCGAGCAGGGCCACCCCGAACGCGCCGGACTGGCTGAAGATGCCGACCCGGCCGGGCGCGGGCAGCACCGGGGCGAGGGTGGCGTTGAGGCGCACCGTCTCGTCGGTGTTGGCGAGGCCGAGGCAGTTCGGGCCGACCACCCGCATGCCGGCCAGGTGGGCGGCGCGGACCAGGGCGCGCTGGACGGCCGCCCCCGCCGGCCCGGACTCGGCGAACCCGGCCGAGATCACCACCAGGCCGTGCGCCCCGGCCTTCGCGGCGTCGGCGACCACCTCGGTCGCCGCCTCCGGCGCGACCGACACCACCGCCAGGTCGACGTCGAGCCCGGCATCGGCCGCCGACGGGTACGCGGGCAGCCCCGCCACGGTCGCCGCGGTCGGGTGCACCGGGACGATCGCGCCGGTGAACCCGCCGTCGCGCAGGTGCCCGAGCAGGGCCGCGCCGACGCCCTGCCCGGTGGTGCTGGCCCCGTAGACGGCGATGCCGCGCGGGGCGAGCAGCCGGGCGATCGAGCGGGCCTCGGTGCGGTGCTCCCGGCCGCGCTGCACCTCCAGGGTCACCTCGGTGGGGGCAATCGGGAAGCTCAGGTGCACCACGCCGTCGGCGTACTGGCGCTGGACCTGGTAGCCGAAGTCGGAGAAGACCCGCAGCATCGCCCCGTTGGCCGGGAGCACCTCGGCGACGAAGTGCACGATGCCGAACCGGCGGGCCGTGTCGGCCAGGTGCTCCAGCAGCACCGAGCCGATCCCCCGGCCCTGGTACGCGTCCTCCACCACGAAGGCCACCTCGGCCTCCGGCGACCCGGGGCCGAGCCGCTCGTACCGGCCCACGGCGACGATCCGGTCGCCGGCCAGCACCACGAACGCCTCCCGGTCCCGGTGGTCGACGTTGACGAACCGGCGCAGGTCCCGCTCGGGGATCCGCGGGTACGGCGAGAAGTAGCGCAGGTAGCGGGTGCGCTCGGAGAAGCGCGAGTGCATCGCCACGATCTCCGGCGCGTCCTCGGGACGGATCTGCCGCAGCTGGACGGTCGTGCCGTCGCTGAGCAGCACGTCCATCGGTTGCTCGACGGTGGTCACCGGTCGGTCCTCCCCTACCGCCGGGATCAGTCGCGCGGGTCGTGCGGGTCGAGCCCGAGCAGCGGGAAGACCGCCCGGCGGGTGGCCGCGACCGCCCGGCCCACCGCGTCCGGCTCGCCGTTGGGCTGCCACGGCTCGTACGACGGGTCGACGTCGTCGGTCATCCGCAGCGGCACCTCGTGTCCGGGCCGCCGCCTGGCCGCCAACTCCCGCCAGGCGGGCGGGGTGAGCGTGGCCGGGTCGATCGGCTCCCCGGTGGCCACGGCGAGCAGGTGCGTCCACGCCCGGGGCACCACCTCGACCAGCGCGTACCCGCCGCCACCGAAGGCCACCCAGCGGCCGTCGCAGAACTCGTCGGCGAGCGCCCGCAGCGTCTGGTAGGTGGCCCGCTGCCCGTCGACGGAGAGGCGCAGGTCGGCCAGGGGGTCGAGCCGGTGGCCGTCCGCCCCGCACTGGGTGACCAGAACCTGGGGCCGGAACACCCGCAGCACCGACGGCACGACGGCATGGAACGCGCGCTGCCAGCCGGCGTCGCCGGTGCCCGGCGGTAGCGGCACGTTGACCGCGCTCCCCTCGGCGCCCGGACCGCCGGTCTCGTCGGGGAACCCGGTGCCGGGGAAGAGCGCGAGCGGGGTCTCGTGCAGGCTGACCGTGAGCACCCGGGGGTCGCGGTAGAAGATCTCCTGCACGCCGTCGCCGTGGTGCACGTCCACGTCCACGTACGCGATCCGCTCCGCGCCCAGGTCGAGCAGGCGGGCGATGGCCACCGCGGGGTCGTTGTAGACGCAGAAGCCGGCGGCCCTGGCCGGCATGGCGTGGTGCAGCCCGCCGGCCACGTTGACCGCCCGGCGGGCCTCCCCGCGCCACACCGCCTCGGCGGCGGCCACGCTCGCCCCGGCGATCAGCGCGCTGGCCTCGTGCATGCCGTCGAAGATCGGATTGTCCGAGGTGCCCAGCCCGAAGCCGGCGAACAGCGGGTCCCGGGGCGCGGCCCGCACCGCGTCCAGGTAGCGCGGGTCGTGCACCCGGGTCAGCAGCTCGTCGTCGGCCGGCTCCGGCTTGACCAGCCGGACCCCGGGCCGGTCCAGCACGCCGAGCTCGCGGGCGAGCGCCATGGTCAACTCGACCCGGACCGGGTCGAGGGGATGATCACCCATGTCGTAGCCGAGCAGTGCTTCGTCCCACACCACCACCGTTTCGTCCGCCATGCGGCCATCGTCGCACGCGTGCCCGACCGCGCCCACGTTCCGTGCTGCTCAGCGGCCAGTTGTCTAGCCGGTGGCCACCGAACGGTCCGGGTCGGCCACCCAGTTGCTCCACGAGCCGACGTACAGGGCGGCGTCCGGGCGGCCGGCGAGGTGCAGGGCCAGGACCGCCTGGGCGGCGGTCACCCCGGAGCCGCAGTACGCCCCGACCGGCGCGCCCTCGGCGACACCGGCGGCGGCGAACCGCTGGCGCAGCGCCTCGGCGGCGGGGAACCGGCCGTCGGTGACGTACTCCGGCGCGGGCAGGTTGACCGCGCCCGGCACGTGCCCGGCGACCGGGTCGATCGGCTCGGTCTCGCCCCGGTAGCGCGGGGCGGCCCGCACGTCGAGCAGCACCCCGGCATCGGCGGCGGCCAGCCGGGCGGCCTGCCCCGCGTCGAGCACCGGCAGCTCACCCGGGGTGACCGTGACGTCCCCGGGCACCGGGGTGGGCGCCTCGGTGGAGACCGGCAGGCCGGTGGCCACCCAGGCCGGGAAGCCGCCGTGGAGCACCCGGACCGCCCGGTGGCCGGCCCAGCGCAGCGTCCACCAGGCCCGGGCGGCCGACATGCCGTCGCCGCCGTCGTACACGACGACGGGGTGACCGGCGCGGACCCCGGCGGCGCGCAGCGCGGCCTGGAGGGCGGCGGGGTCGGGCAGCGGGTGCCGGCCGGCGGCACCCGGCTGCCCGCAGAGCTCGGTGTCCAGGTCGACGAAGACGCCACCGGGCAGGTGGCCGGCGGCGTAGTCGTCCCGGGCGGGCGGCCCGGCGAGCCGCCAGCGGACGTCGAGCAGAACGGGCGGGTCGGCGCGATCGAGTTCGGCGGCGAGCTGGTCGGGCTCGACCAGCAGGTCAACGGTTCCGGACATGCGGTCCAGTCAACACCATCCGGGCAGCAGGCCGGCGACTCGGCGGCGGCCGGGTGTCGGGGGTCCGGGGTAGCATCGACGACCGGGAGGCCGTGACGTGAAGCATGACCTGGTCGATACGACCGAAATGTACCTGCGCACCATCCTCGAGCTGGAGGAGGAGGGGGTGCCGCCGCTGCGCGCCCGGATCGCGGAGCGGCTGAAGCAGAGCGGTCCCACCGTCAGCCAGACCGTCGCCCGGATGGAGCGGGACGGCCTGCTCACCGTCGAGGGTGACCGGCACCTGTCGCTCACCCCGCTGGGCCGCGGCACCGCCGTCTCGGTGATGCGCAAGCACCGGCTGGCCGAGCTGCTGCTGGTGAACGTGATCGGGATGCCCTACGAGGAGGCCCACGACGAGGCCTGCCGGTGGGAGCACGTGATGAGCGACGCGGTGGAGAAGCGGGTCTACGACCTGCTCAACCGCCCGACCCGCTCGCCGTACGGCAACCCCATCCCCGGCCTGGAGGAGCTGGGCGAGCCCGGCCAGCCCGAGGCCGACCCGATGGAGGGCGAGCGCAACCTGGCCTTCCCCGGCCTCTCCGGCCCGGTGGTGGTGCGGCGGATCTGCGAGAGCGTGCAGACCGACGCGGAGGTGCTCCGGCAGCTGCACGCGGCCGGCGTCGACCCGGGCGCCATGGTGACCGTGGCGCAGGAGCGCGACGGCGTCTCCATCGACCGCTCGGGCGACCGGATCCGGCTGCCCCGCGAGGTGGCCTCCCGGGTGTTCGTCGCGGCTCGCTGACCGGCCGGTCGGGGGCCTCCGCCGACCCGCCGGTCAGAGCCGGCGGGTGTCCACCGCCTTGGCCAGGTTGACGAGCGTGCCCGCCACCTGCTCGGCCTCCGCCTCGTCCGCGCCGCGCGGGCAGGTCCAGCGGAGGGTGGCGAGCCGCCCCTCGGTGGCGAGCCAGCCCACCTCGGCCGACGGCCCGACCTTGCCGGTCTTCGGCAGGGTCTGCCGGTAGGCGATCTTCCCCAGCTTGGCGACCTTCTTCGCGCCGCGGGGCTGCACGTCCATGGTGAAGCTCGACGTGTCGAGCGACGTGTCGGTGACGGTGAGGGTCAGTTCCGGCAGCAGGGCGCCCTCGGCGCGTACCACACAGGTGTGCGTGTCGCCCCGCTCCACGGAGGCGGCCACGTCGAACTGGCCGCCGGTGTGCTTCGCGATCACCCCGAAATCGAGCAGCCGGCACGCGCCGCCCGAGGAGGCCGCGGCGACCTCGACCGTGGACGGTTCCGCCGCCGGCACCGCCACCCGCGGGGCCTCCGCGGCGCAGCCGGCGGTCAGCAGTACGGCCGCGCCGGCGAACCAGATCCGCGCCTGCACGCTCACCCCTTCGCCCTCGTCGGCGGTTCCCCGCCGGACGTCCGTCGGACACCGTACGGGCAACCCCGCCGACGCGAAAGCCCCGGGACGGGTCGAACCCCGCCCGCTGATCCCGAACGGGCGCGAACACGACCACCGGGCATCAGTCGTCCACGTACGGGCAGTGCCGGCAGCCGCGCCCGCAGCAGGTGCCCCGGCGGGCGAGAAAGCCGGCGGTGAGCACGAACAGACCGGTCTCCGGGTCGAGGTAGCCGGCCTCCCCCGCGGCCAGGGCAGCCCCGTGCGCGGCCAGGATCCGCTCCCGCCGCGGATGGTCGGGCGACAGCCGGGACGGGTGCGGCTCGGTCAACGCCCGGTCCGCCAGGGGTCGTCGCTCTCCATTCACCGGCCGAGTCTACGGAGGCCGCACCCGGGCTCACCCGTGCCGGTGGAAGGCGTCGGTGATCGCGGCTCGGTCGGCACCGCCGGCCAGCAGGAGCCGGAGCAGCACCTTCGCCTTGTACGGGTCGAGCAGCCCCCCACAGATCAGCCCGCGCCGGAGCAGGTCCGTCTCCGAGCCGACCGCCCCGTACGTGTGCCGCAGCACCGACCCGGCGCCGGTCCGCGAGGCAAGCACCACCGGCATCCGTTCGGCCAGCTCGCCGAGCGCCGGGGCGAAGGCCGGCGGCACGTGCCCCACCCCGAAGCCGGCGACCACCAGCCCGTCGAGGTCCCGAGCGAGCGCGTCGAGCAGCGCCACGTCGTCGTCGAGGGTGACGGTGTGCAGCGCCACCCGGGTGGCGGTCAGCCGATCGGCGTCCACCGGCGGCAGCGGAGCGTGCCGGGGCGGCCGGGTGAGCAGCCGTACCTCACCCTCGATCACGTGGCCGAGCGGTCCGGCGTTGGGCGAGGCGAAGGTAGCCGTACTGGTGCTGTGGGTCTTGCGGACGTGCCGGGCAGCGTGGATCTCGTCGTTGAACGCGACCAGCACGCCGAGGTCGCGCGCGGCCGGTGTGGCGGCGACCCGGGCGGCGGCGAGCAGGTTCGCCGGGCCGTCGGGGCCGGCCAGGGTGGGGTTGCGCATCGCGCCGGTGAGCACCAGCGGCGCCGGGTGCGGCCAGACCAGGTCGGCCAGGAACGCGGTCTCCTCCAGGCTGTCGGTGCCCTGGGTGACCACCGCGCCGCTCGCCCCGGCGGCCACCGCCGCACCCGACGCGTCGACCAGGTCCAGCATCTGCCGGTACGTCAGCGCGGCGCTCGGCACCGCCTGCACGTCGTGGACGTCGAGCGGAATGTCCGCCAGTCCAGGCACGGCGGCGGTGAGCTCGGCCCCGGTGAGCCGGTTGACCACGCCCTGGCCGGCGCTCCCGGCCATGGCGATCGTGCCACCGAGGGTGAACAGTGCGACGGTCACCGGGCCACCGTCCCCTCCGGCCGCTCGGCCAGCAGGAACGCCTGCGGTCCCTTGTCGACGCCCTCCGCCTCCCGGACCAGCTGTGCCCGCACGACCAGGCCGGCCTCGGCGAGCTGGTCGGCGAGCCGGTCCGGCGGCAGCCAGTGCATGTCGTACGAGACGGTGTGGCCGTACGCCTGCTCGAGGCGGATCCGTTGGTCGCCGGCCTTGACGGCGAGCAGGAGCTGACCGCCGGGAGCGAGCACCCGGTGGAACTCGGCGAAAACAGCGGGCAGCAGCTCCGGCGGCAGGTGGATGATCGAGTACCAGGCGACGAGGCCGGCCAGGCCGGCGTCGGGCAGCGCCAGGGCGGTCATCGAGCCGATCTCGAAGCGCAGCCCCGGACAGGTCCGGCGGGCCACCTCGATCATCCCGGGCGAGAGGTCGACGCCGGACACGTCCAGCCCGAGGTCGCGCAGGTGGGCGGTGATCCGGCCGGTCCCGCAGCCCACCTCCAGCACAGGTCGACCGGGGCCGACCAGCTCGGCGAAGGCGGCCAGCATGCCCCGGTCGAGCGGGCCCTCCACCACGTCGGGGAGAAGCCGGGCGTAGTCCACCGCGACCGTGTCGTACGCGGCGCGGGTCTCGGTCAGCCAGGTCGGTTCGGTCACGACCAGCCACCCTAGTCGCCAGCCGCGCCCGTCTCGGGGCCACGCGGGGTTGGTGGTCGCCCTGGTCGGCCACCTCCGCGTGAGAGGCTCCGGGAAAGTTTTCCCGGACCGCTGTCGAATCCGGCCGCACCCGTCCGTCGGTGAGGCAGTAGAGGGAAACGACAACCCGAGGAGAATCCGATGACCCAGTACGCAGTCCTGATCTACTCGCCGGCGCCGGCCGACCCGATGGAGATCACGCCCGACTACCTGGCGCTTCTCGAGCGGTACCCGGCCCAGGTCGAGGAGCTGGGCGGGAAGATCGTCACGGGTTTCGCGCTCCAGCCCAGCACCACGGCCACCGCGATCCGCGGCGACCTCGTCACCGATGGCCCGTTCATCGAGGCCAAGGAGGTCGTCGCCGGGTTCTTCGTCCTGGAGGCGCCCGACCTGGACGTGGCCCTGAAGATCGCCAAGCTGAACCCGGCCACCATCGACGGCGGCGTCGAGGTCCGGCCGCTGTTCGTCCCGCCGGCCGAGTGACCGACGGCGGCACGGCCGCGGCCGAGCGCGCCGTGGCGGACGCGCACCGTCGCGAGTGGGCCTTCGTGCTCGCCGCGACGGCGCGCGTCGCCGGCGACCTCGACGTGGCCGAGGAGTGCGTGCAGGACGCGTACCTGGCCGCGCTGGCCGCCTGGGCGCGGGACGGCGTACCCGACAAGCCCGGTGCCTGGCTGACCGCCACGGCGAAGCGCAAGGCCCTCGATGTCCTGCGCCGGGACAAGGTGTTCCGGTCGAAGATGCCCCTGCTCGTCGAACCGGCGGAGGTCGACGTGACGGACGAACCCGACGAGGACTCGGTGCCCGACGACCGGCTGCGGCTGGTCTTCACCTGCTGCCACCCCGCGCTGGCCCGGGAGGCCCAGGTGGCGCTGACCCTGCGCCTGGTGTGCGGGGTCAGCACCGGCGACATCGCCCGGGCGTTCCTCGTCTCCGAGCCGACGATGGCCGCCCGGGTCACCCGGGCCAAGAAGAAGATCGCCGCGGCCCGGATCCCGTACCGGGTGCCCGAGGCCGCCGAGCTGCCCGAACGGCTGGACGCGGTGCTGACCGTCATCCACCTGCTCTACACCGCCGGGCACACCGCGCCGACCGGCGCCGACCTGGTCCGCGCCGACCTGGTCGGCCGGGCGCTGCACCTGACCCGGATGCTGCTGGCGCTGATGCCCGACGAGCCGGAGGTCCGGGGCCTGCTCGCGTTGCTGCTGCTCACCGACGCCCGCCGGGCCACCCGCACCGATCTTGACGGTCGCCTGCTGCGGCTGGAGGACCAGGATCGTTCGGCCTGGGACCGGGCGGCCATCGCCGAGGGCAACGAGTTGGTCCTCGGCGCGTTCCGCACCGGCCGGGTCGGCCGGTACGCCCTCCAGGCCGCCATCGCCTCGCTGCACGCCGTAGCATCCAGCTACCCGGCGACCGACTGGCCCCAGGTGGTGCGCCTCTACGACGAGCTGCTGAAACGTTGGCCCTCGCCGGTGGTTGCGCTGAACCGGGCCGTGGCGGTCTCGATGGTCGACGGCCCGGCAGCCGCCCTGGCGGAAGTGGATCTGCTGGCGGAGGACCCCCGCCTGGCCGGCTACCACTACCTCCCGGCGATCCGCGCCGATCTCCTCCGCCGCCTCGACCGCCACGAGGAGGCGGCCACCGCGTACCGGGCCGCGCTGACCATGGTCGACAACGACGCCGAGCGCGCCTTCCTCACCACCCGCCTCGCCGACCTCACCCCGGGCTAGCCGAGCGCTGGCGGCGCTAGGCGAACCAATTGATCGCCTGGCCGTGCCCGCGGGTCCAGGCGAGCGGCTTCCCGTCCAACGCGAGCACGTTGAGATGTGCCCCGCTCGGCGGCTCCGGCAGCGCGTCGTGGCGCAGCACGTCCGGGGCCTCGTTCGCGATCCAGTGCCCGGGGAGGCCGCGTACCACCTCGGCGAACGCGTCCCGCCGGGGCGCCGGCACCTGGTACAGCACCGAGGTGTGGAACACCACGAGGGTCGCGCCGGCCGGCGCGCGGGCGGCCAGCGCCGGCAGGTCGTCCACCAGGTCGCCGCGGATGAGCAGCGGCGGGTCGGCCGCGGCGACGGCCGCCGCAGCCCGCAACCGGGCGCGGCGGTGCTCTTGCTCGGGCCAGATGAGGGCGTCCAACCACGCGGCGTCGGCCGGGTCGGTCACGTCGAGCGGGTTCAGGTCCAGACCGGCCCGCCACACCACATCTGGTCGGCGGGTCGGCGGCGCCATTCCGGTGGCCACGCAGTCGAGGACCGGCTCCCCCGCGCCGAGCACGTGCTCGCCGTACCGGTAGGCGTACCGGTCGGGGTAGAGGCACAGGCCGGCGGACGCTCCGACCTCCAGCAGCGCGAGCGGCTGCGGCAGCGCGGCGAGCACCGGCAGCAGGACGGCGCACCGGCCGGCCTCGTTGGTCTGGGTTGTCCTGGCCCGGATCTCCGCCTCGATCGCCGGCCAGTTCGCCAGGGTGTAGGCGCGAAATGCGGCGGGATCCTCGACCGGGCCACCGAGGAGGCGGACCACGGCGAACAGCAGGTTCGGCTGCCGCTTGGCGGGTGGGAGAGTCTCCAGCAGAGCGAGCAGCTCGTCATCGCGGGACACCGCCAGGGCCAGCCGTTCGTACGCGGGTGACACACCGTGCGCCTCGCGGGCGCCGAACCTGGCATAGCTGGCTGCGATCGTCATCGCTCAAAGTCCTTCCGTGTCCGGGCCACGGTCCGGCGGGCATCGCGCCAGGCGATCAGGGCGGTACGGAGCCGGGGAGAGGAGACACTCTCCCCTCGGCGTCGGGCGGCGAGCTGGTCGATCAGCCAGGCAGGGGCGTCGGCCTGCCGGATGGCTTCGGACTTGGTGAGCAGTTCGCCGGTGCCGAGCGCGTAGCGGCCACGGGCCATCGACGTGAGACCGAGGTCGGCGATGACGGGATCCCACCACAGCCACGGACGCCGGGCGGCCCAGGCCCAGTAGCCGGTGACTTCGGCGCGGGCAGCGGCCCGTACGTCGTCGGCGCTCATCGGCGGGAAGGCGTCGCGGGGCGCGGGGCCGAAGATCGCGTACCCGTGGCGCACCAGCTCGGCCCGGGTGATCCCGGAGAGGATGCGCTGGACGAGCTGCCCGTGGGTCCAGGTCGGATGCCGCACCTGGACGTCGAGCGCCAACCCGGTGTCGACGTAGACGCAGCCGAGGTGCAGGCCCGAGCCGGCACCGCCGTCGAGTCGACGGTGCAGATCGGCGAGCGCGGCCTGCCGGGCCACATCGACCGTGCCGTCGACCAGCGCGACGAGATCAAGATCGCTGATGCGGGGAAGGTAGTCGCCCGTCGCCAACGATCCCGCGACCAGAAGTCCGCTGACCCAGCCGAGCGCCGCGAGTTCCCTGCCGAACTCCTCGACGACCAGCGGCGGGATCACCATGACGCCAGTCTATGAACCTCCCACACCGCCATTTGCCCCGGTGTCCGCAAGCTCGAGGGGCGCCTGGCAGCACGAGGGTGCGGGGAGCCTTCTCCCTCAGGCACTACAGGGCTGATGTCGTAGACGATTCATCGACGCGGAGGGCAACAACGGGGCTCCCGGCTGAATCGTCCGGGTCATCAAGTTCGTAGCGAGCAACCACCATCGGCCACGCTGCCTGGCGCCCGTGAGCACCGCGAGCCGCAGCGCCCGCCACCCACCGCAGAAACGCCGCGGGCGCGGCAGGAATCCCTGCCGCGCCCGCGAGACGGTGAAACGTCAGCTGCAGCCGCTGGTGGAGCCGCAGCCCTCGCAGACGTAGCAGCTACCGGCCGGCCGCATCTTCGTACCGCAGGTGAAGCAGAGCGGCGCGTCCGCGGCCTTGCCGATCACGGCCTCCAGCAGCTCGGTGCTGGAGCCGACCGACGGCGCCGGCTTGACGGCGGCCACCTGCGCCACCTCCTGCGCCGGCTGGGCGACCGGGCCGGTCTTCGGCGCGGGCACCTCGACCGGGGCGGAGGCGGCCATCGCGGCGAGGTCCGCGCCGTTCGCCTCCGCCTCCGCCTCCGCCTGGAGCTGGGCGGCCCGCTCCTTGGCAGTGAAGATGCCCAGCTCCGCGCGGCGCTCGTACGGCAGGAAGTCCAGGGCCAGGCGACGGAAGATGTAGTCCATCACCGACGCCGCCATCCGCACGTCCGGGTCGTCGGTCATGCCGGCCGGCTCGAAGCGCATGTTGGTGAACTTGCTGACGTACGTCTCCAGCGGGACGCCGTACTGGAGACCGATGGAGATGGCCACCGAGAAGGCGTCCATCACGCCGGCCAGGGTGGAGCCCTGCTTCGACATCTTGAGGAAGACCTCGCCGAGGCCGTCGTCCGGGTACGACGAGGCGGTGAGGTAGCCCTCGGCGCCGCCGACCGAGAAGGAGATCGTCTCCGACGGGCGCTTCTTCGGCAGCCGCTTGCGCACCGGCCGGTACTCGACGACCTTCTCGACGACCTTCTCCACCTCGGCGGCCGAGGTCTCGGCGGTGGCCTTGTTCGGCTTGGCGGCCGACAGCGGCTGACCGACCTTGCAGTTGTCCCGGTAGATCGCCAGCGCCTTCAGGCCGAGCTTCCAGCCCTCGAAGTAGATCTTCTCGACGTCCTCGACGGTCGCCTGCTCCGGCATGTTGACCGTCTTGGAGATGGCGCCGGAGATGAACGGCTGGACGGCCGCCATCATCCGGACGTGGCCCATCGGCGCGATGGACCGCTCGCCCATGGCGCAGTCGAAGACCGGGTAGTGCTCCGGCTTGAGGCCGGGGGCGTCGACCACGTGGCCGTGGTCGGCGATGTGCTCGACGATCGCCTCGACCTGCTCCTCGGGGTAGCCGAGGCTGCGCAGGGCGCGCGGCACGGTCTGGTTGACGATCTGCATCGAGCCGCCGCCGACCAGCTTCTTGAACTTGACCAGGGCCAGGTCCGGCTCGACACCGGTGGTGTCGCAGTCCATCATCAGGCCGATGGTGCCGGTCGGGGCGAGCACGCTGGCCTGCGCGTTCCGCCAGCCGGACTTGTCACCGACCTTGTTGCCCTGCGTCCACTGCTTGGTCGCCTCGCGCTGGATGGCGGTGGCCACCGTGCCGGTCGGCTTGATCGCGTCGTTGGCTGCGGCGTGCTTGCGCATGACCCGCTTGTGCGCCTCGGCGTTGCGGGCGTAGCCGTCGTACGCGCCGACGATGCCGGCCAGCTCGGCCGAACGGCGGTACGCGGTGCCGGTCATCAGCGAGGTGATCGCCGCCGCGACCTCCCGGCCCTGCTCCGAGTCGTAGGGCAGGCCGGAGGCCATCAGCAGGGCACCCAGGTTGGCGTACCCGATGCCGAGCTGCCGGTAGGCGCGGGTGGTCTCGCCGATCTTCTCGGTCGGGAAGTCGGCGAAGCAGATCGAGATGTCCATCGCGGTGATGACGAACTCGACCGACTTGACGAACTTCTCCACCTCGAAGCCGCCGTCGGCGCGCATGAACTTCATCAGGTTCAGCGAGGCCAGGTTGCACGAGGAGTTGTCCAGGTGCAGGTACTCCGAGCACGGGTTCGACGCGGTGATCCGCCCGGTCTCCGGGCAGGTGTGCCAGTCGTTGATGGTGTCGTCGTACTGCAGGCCGGGGTCGGCGCACTCCCAGGCGGCCTGGGAGATGGTCCGGAAGAGCTTCTTGGCGTCAACGGTCTCGATGGTCTGCCCGTCGAGCCGGCCGCGCAGGTCGAAAGTGCCGCTGTTCTCCACCGCGCTCATGAACTCGTCGGAAACCCGGACCGAGTTGTTGGCGTTCTGGTACTGCACGCTGACGATGTCGGCGCCACCCAGGTCCATGTCGAAGCCGGCGTCCCGCAGCGCGCGGATCTTGTCCTCCTCGCGCGCCTTGGTGAGCACGAACTCCTCGATGTCCGGGTGGTCCACGTCGAGGATGACCATCTTGGCCGCGCGCCGGGTGGCGCCACCGGACTTGATGGTGCCGGCGGAGGCGTCCGCGCCACGCATGAAGCTGACCGGGCCGGAGGCGGTGCCACCGGAGGAGAGCAGCTCCTTCGAGGAGCGGATCCGGGACAGGTTGGCGCCGGAGCCGGAGCCGCCCTGGAAGATCAGCCCCTCCTCCTTGTACCAGTCGAGGATGGAGTCCATCGAGTCGTCGACGGCCAGGATGAAGCAGGCGCTGACCTGCTGCGGCGACGGCGTACCCACGTTGAACCAGACCGGCGAGTTGAAGCTGAACACCTGGTGCAGCAGCATCCAGGTCAGCTCGTGCGCGAAGACCTCCGCGTCGGCCGGGGTGGTGAAGTAGCCGTACTCCTCACCCGCCTTGCGGTAGGTGCCGACCACTCGGTCGATCAGCTGCTTGAGCGACCACTCCCGCTCCGGGGTCCCCACCGCGCCCCGGAAGTACTTCGTGGTCACGATGTTGGCCGCGTTGACGCTCCAGGAGTCGGGGAACTCGACCCCGCGCTGCTCGAAGTTGATCGAGCCGTCCCGCCAGTTCGTCATCACGACGTCGCGGCGCTCCCAGGTCACCTCGTCATACGGGTGCACCCCCTCGGTCGTCCACACCCGCTCGACCTTGAGGCCCGCCCCGCTCTTCGTCCGGGCCCGGCTCGTTGTCACGCTCTCCCCCGCCATCTCATCCGCCCCCTCGTCTGCGCGGTCTCACCCACCGCGCTCGTCAACTGTCAGAAATCCGAAACTCAGCCGGCCTGGCTGGCGGCCTCGGCCGCCTCGGCGCCCTCCCGGGCACGCGCGGCGGCCCGCAGCGTCTCGATCTCGCGCTCGAAGTCGGCGAGCGAGTCGAAGGACCGGTAGACGCTCGCGAACCGCAGGTAGGCCACCTCGTCCAGGTCACGCAGCGGCCCCAGAATGGCCAGCCCGACCTCGTGGCTCGGGATCTCGGCGGCCCCCTTGGCCCGCACGGTCTCCTCGACCTTCTGCGCCAACAGCGCGATCGAGTCGTCGTCGACCGGCCGGCCCTGGCACGCCTTGCGCACCCCGCCGATGATCTTCGTCCGGCTCAACGGCTCGGTCACCCCACTGCGCTTGACCACCGCGAGGACCGCCTCCTCGACGGTGGTGAACCGCTTGCCGCACTCCGGGCAGGCCCGCCGCCGCCGGATGAGCTGGCCGTCGTCGGCCTCCCGCGAGTCGACCACACGAGAGTCGGCATGCCGGCAGTACGGACACCGCATCGCCTGACCTCCTTGACCAACCGCGGGCGCACCGACCTGCTCCCGGGCACGCGTCACCGCGACGACGCCATCGTCAGATAGCCGACGCCGGGTTGACCGTACGGGAGTGCGTTCGGTAGTCGAGCCCAACCTGTAGGCGACTTACGCCCATGTGACTACTACATCTAGGGGTCGACCGTATGCCGTCGCCCTAGCGAGGTCAAGTTGGCCGGCGTGTCCGGCGCGTCATCAGAATCACTCACCCGCACCACCCCTCCCAGGTCGCCGAAAGCCCAACGGCCGACACCCCGGGACGGTTACCACCGGGCCCCCGATCCGCCTCCGGTCATAGAACACGCGTTCGAGAGCGACGTAGTATTAGCAGAACAGGCGTTCGGAAATCCAGGATTTCCGCGCGACACGCCGACATCAGGTCGTACAGATGTTTGAAAATGACCGATCTCACCTATACGGTCAAGAACGACCGGGCACGGCGTTTCGCCTCGGACCGGTCGGCAGCACCACCTGAGCACGCACCACGAGCCGACAAGGCACCCAGCGCCGACCAGGGAGGACGGACGTGACCGAGGACCGGGCCAGCCGGCAGAAGAACCCGCAGCCGATCGACGGGGCGGGTCCGCCGGCGACCCGCCGCCCCCGCACCACGCGCAGCCGGGCGGCCCAGCCCGCTGTGCGTCCGGTCACTCCGGTGGTGAGCAGCTTCCCCGACCCGACGACGGTCGACCTGACCGCCCGGCAGCGGCGGATCCTGGAGTTCATCCGCACCTGGGTGGAGCGCCACGGCTACCCGCCGAGCGTGCGGGAGATCGGCGAGGCGGTCGGCCTGGTCTCCCCGTCCAGCGTCGCCTACCAGCTCAAGGAGCTGGAGAAGAAGGGCTTCCTGCGCCGCGACCCCAACCGCCCGCGCGCGGTGGACGTCCGCGCACCCGGCGACGTGATCGACGACGAGGCGGCCCGCGCGCAGCGGCCCACCCCGGCGTACGTGCCGATGCTGGGCCGGATCGCCGCCGGTGGTCCGATCCTCGCCGAGCAGGCGGTGGAGGACATCTTCCCGCTCCCCCGCGAGCTGGTGGGTGAGGGCGAGGTCTTCATGCTCCAGGTCAAGGGCGACTCGATGCTCGACGCCGCCATCTGCGACGGCGACTGGGTGGTGGTCCGGCAGCAGCCGACGGCCGAGGTCGGCGACATCGTGGCCGCCATGCTCGACGGCGAGGCGACGGTGAAGACCTACCGGCGCCGCGACGGTCACGTCTGGCTCATGCCGCAGAACCCGGCCTTCGACCCGATCCCGGGCGACGACGCCACCATCATGGGTCGCGTGGTCGCCGTGCTGCGCCGGATCTGACACCTGACCGGGTGACCGCCGGCCGGCGGTCACCCGGTGTCGTGCTCAGTAGCGGTCGCCCCGATACTCCCGGTCGCCGTAGCCGCCGTCGCCCCGGCGGCCGGCGCGCGGGTCTCGGCGATCGGGCTCCCGGCGCGGCGGCTCGGCGCCGTATCCGCCGCCCTGCGGCGCACCGCCGTAGACACCGCCCTGCGAGCGCCCGCCGCCGTAGCCGCCGCCCTGCTGGCCACCGCCGTAGCCGCCACCGCCCTGCTGGCCGCCGCGGCCCTGCTGGCCACCGCCGTAAACGCCGCCCTGCTGGCCACCGCCGTAGACACCGCCGCGGCCGCCGCCGTCCTGGGGACGGCCACCGCCGTACACGCCGCCGGCGCCCGGTCGCCCCGGGGTGCCGTTCGCCGGCGCGCCGCCGTAAACCCCGCCACCCCGAGAGCCGCCGTGCGGCGAGCCGGACCCGTCATTCTGCGGGAACCCATCGCCGCGCTCCCGCGCGTCAGCGGGTTCTGCGGACGGCGCCGGCTTGCGGCGGGCCCGCATGATGCCGAAGATCCCGGCGCCGACCAGCAGCGCGCCGATCACGCCGACCGCTGCGATCAGGTACGTGATCTGGTTGAGGCTCAGCTCGTCGAGCCAGGACTTGTCCGCAGCAGACTGCTTCACGACGTCCTTGCCGCCGTTCGGCAGCGCCTCGACCCCCTTGGCCGACGGGGTGTAGCTGAGGACGTCGACCGGGTCGGTGGCGTCCAGGGTCGTGGCGTCGGAGACGGTGACGAAGGACTTGCCGTCCGGCGTATAGGAGATGGCCTCGCCGAACGGGTCGGCGAGCGGCGTGACGCGCGGCTTTCCGGTGGTCAGCGCCCCGACGATGTCGCCGCCGGCCACGTCGTACTCGAAGGCGTCCGCGTAGGTGCGCAGGACCACCTTGGTGCCGTCGGGCGAGCGGGACGCGCCGCTGACCGTGAGCCGGCCGGGCGCGCCGAGCTTGTTCTCGGTGTTGGTCTTGGGGATGGTGACCTCGCCGACCTTCGTCATCGGCACCGGTTCGGTGTCGCCCGACTTGAGCTTCGCCTCGGGCTTGAAGATCTCCGCCTTGCCGGACGGGTCCTTGGTGATGATCAGCGGCAGGTTGTCGTCGCCGATGAGCAGCGCCTCGGCGTCGTGCGGCTTGTTCTCCGGGTACGACAGCCGGTGCAGCACCGGCTGTTTGGAGCCGCTCAGCGGCATGTTCCAGACGGCGACCCGCTCCCGGCGGGTCTTGCTGGAGGGGCTGTCACCGGTGTCGGCGATCCAGAGGGTGCTGCCGCCCGGCCCGAGGGCCAGGTCCTGGGTGTCGAACGGCCCCGCGCCCGAGTAGCGGACCTCCTTCGAGATCTCGCACTTGGTGTCGAGGTAGAACACCCGCTTCTGGCTGTCCTGGACGCTGCCGTCGTTGATCACCACGTAGCCGGACTTGGTGGCGACGAGGCCGGACAACGCGCGGAGCTTCTTGTCCTCGATGGTGCACTTCTTCTTGGGAGCCGCGGCCAGCACGGGGGCCGCGGCGGGAGCCGCCAGGGCGATCCCGGCCGGCGCCACGACCGCGCCGACGAGGCTCAGCGCGATCGTGACCGAGGAGACAGCGTGCCGCATGGCGCCAAGTGTTGCACGACTCGGGTTTGCGGCGGGTGACGCCGGACGGCTCACCGTCCGGCGCCGACCCGCTCCTCGCTGGTGAGCCGGTCGCCGGCGCGATACGGCGCCAACTCCGCGGCAAGTGCCTCGCCGACCCGTACGTGCACCAGCGTGCCCTCGGGCAGGTGGGAGGTGCTGAGCACCTCGCCCTGCCGGTGCACCCGGGCCACCAGGTCCCCCCGGTCGTACGGAAGCACCGCGCGGACCTCGACCGCCGGGCGGGGCAGCCGCTGCTCGATCGCCTCGCGCAGCCCGTCGATCCCTCGCCCGCTGTGCGCGGAGACCAGGACCGCCTCGGGCCAGAGTCGCTTGAGCCGCAGCAGCGTCTCCTCGTCGGCCGCGTCGGTCTTGTTGACCACCAGCAGTTCGGGCAGCCGGTCGGCGCCCACCTCGGCGAGCACCTCGCGGACCGCCCGGACCTGCTCCTCCGGGTCCGGGTGGGTGCCGTCGACCACGTGCACCACCAGGTCGGCGTCGGCGACCTCCTCGAGGGTCGAGCGGAACGCCTCGACGATCTGGTGCGGCAGGTGCCGCACGAAGCCGACCGTGTCGGAGAGGGTGTAGAGGCGGCCGTCGGAGGTGGTGGCCCTGCGGGTGGTCGGGTCCAGGGTGGCGAACAGCGCGTTCTCCACCAGCACGCCCGCCCCGGTGAGCCGGTTGAGCAGGCTGGACTTGCCGGCGTTGGTGTAGCCGGCGATGGCCACCGCGGGCACCGCGTTGCGGGTGCGGCGGGCGCGCTTGGTCTGGCGTACCGTGGTCATGCTCTTGATCTCCCGGCGCAGCCGGGCGATCCGGTGCCGGATCCGGCGCCGGTCGGTCTCCAGCTTGGTCTCACCGGGACCACGCAGACCCACGCCACCGCCGGCGCCACCGCCGCGACCGCTACCACCGGTCTGCCGGGAGAGCGTCTCACCCCAACCGCGCAGCCGCGGCAGCAGGTATTCGAGCTGGGCCAGCTCGACCTGTGCCTTACCTTCGCGGCTCTTGGCGTGCTGGGCGAAGATGTCGAGGATCAGCGCCGTCCGGTCGACCACCTTGACCTTGGTGCGCTGCTCCAGGTTGCGAAGCTGGGACGGGGAGAGTTCACCGTCGCAGATCACCGTGTCGGCGCCGGTGGAGAGCACCACCGCACCGAGGTCGTCGACCTTGCCCCGACCGATGTAGGTGGCCGGGTCGGGGCGGTTACGCCGCTGGATCAGCCCTTCGAGCACCTGCGAGCCGGCCGTCTCGGCCAGCGCCGCCAGCTCGGTGAGGCTGTTGTCGGCGTCGTCCTGGGTCCCCTCGGTCCAGACGCCCACCAGGACGACCCGCTCCAGCCGCAGCTGGCGGTATTCGACCTCGGTGATGTCGGTGAGCTCGGTGGAGAGGCCGGGGACCCGCCGCAGCGCCTGCCGCTCCGACAGCTCGTACTCGCCGGTGGTGGCGTCGAGCTCGTCGTCCTCGTAGGGAAGGAAGGTCTCCTGCTCGCGCAAACTGCGTCTCCTGTCCGTTATATCCATCGCCGGGGGATTTCCGGCGCGTACGAGCAATCCTGACATGTGGCAACGCTCGACGCACCTGCTATATGCCCGTGGGCATACCCACTGGTAGCGGGGGCGGATGCCGACAGACCCGGGCGGGCGAGTAGAAATGCGTGGCGAGCCGATCAGGAATGACGGAGGGGTTTTTCGTGGCCATCAGCCGACTGCCGAGTGCCGGATTCTCAATCACGATCCGGATCGCGGTACCCGCGGACGCCTCCTCGATCGGTCGGTTGACCACCGCGGCGGGCGAGGCCGGCGCCATCGTCACCGCGCTCGACGTGGTCGACTCCGACCCGGCCCACGTGATCGTCGACCTCACCTGCGACACCGCCGACGCCGGCCACGCCGACCAGGTGGTCAAGACGCTGACCGCGCTGGAGGGGGTGGACGTCCGCAAGGTCTCCGACCGGACGTTCCTGCTGCACCTCGGTGGCAAGATCGAGGTCAGCTCGAAGGTGGCGCTGCGCACGCGCGACGAGCTCTCCCGCGCGTACACCCCGGGGGTGGCCCGGGTCTGCCAGGCGATCGCCGAGAACCCGGCCGACGCTCGCCGGCTCACCATCAAGCGCAACACGGTCGCCGTGGTCAGCGACGGCTCGGCCGTGCTCGGCCTGGGCAACCTCGGGCCGGCCGCGTCGCTGCCGGTGATGGAGGGCAAGGCGGCCCTGTTCAAGCGCTTCGGCGGGGTGGACGCCTGGCCGGTGGTGCTGGACACCCAGGACACCGACGAGATCGTGGCCATCGTCAAGGCGATCGCCCCCGCGTACGGCGGGATCAACCTGGAGGACATCGCCGCGCCGCGCTGCTTCGAGATCGAGGCCCGGCTGCGCGAGGCGCTGGACATCCCGGTCTTCCACGACGACCAGCACGGCACCGCGATCTGCGTGCTGGCGGCGCTGACCAACGCGCTGCGCGTCGTGGGCAAGCAGCTCGCGGACGTCCGGGTGGTCGTCTCCGGCGCCGGCGCGGCCGGCACCGCGATCATGAAGCTGCTGCTCCGTCAGGGCGTGGGCGACATCATCGCGTACGACCGGCAGGGCGCCCTGCACCGCGGGCTGACCGGTCTCAACCCGGCCTGGCAGTGGCTGGCGGAGAACACCAACAAGGAGAACTACTCCGGCGACCTGGCCGGGGCGGTCCGCGGCGCGGACGTCTTCATCGGGGTGAGCGCGCCGAACCTGCTCACCGGCGAGGACGTCGCCACCATGGCCAAGGACGCGATCGTCTTCGCGCTGGCCAACCCGGACCCGGAGGTCGACCCGCGGGAGGCGCGCAAGCACGCCGCGGTGGTCGCCACCGGCCGCTCCGACCAGCCGAACCAGATCAACAACGTGCTCGCCTTCCCCGGCGTCTTCCGGGGCATGCTCGACGCGCACGCCGAGGAGTTCACCGAGGAGATGGCGATCGCCGCGGCCCAGGCCATCGCGGACGTGGTCGGCGAGGACAAGATCAACCCGACGGTGATCGTGCCGAGCGTCTTCGACTCCCGGGTCGCCCCGGCCGTGGCGGCCGCGGTGCGGGCCGCCGCGATCAACCCGGGCGCCACGCCGCCCCCGGCCGCCGACCCGGGGCCGGCCGACCTCCCCGAGATCGCCGCCGAGGCCAGCGCCACCCCCTGACCGGCCCACCGCCGGCGAACCCCGCCTGCATCGCCCGGGCCGTGCCCACGGTTCCGGGCCACGGCGGCACGTCGGCAGCCTGGGTCAGGGGCGCAGGGTGGGGAGAGTGACCTCGCCGGTGGCGACCAGGACCGCGGGGCCGGAGAGCCAGCAGGAGTCTTCGGCCACGGTGACCACGAGGCGACCGCCCGGTACGTCGACCGTGACCGTGCCGGTGTCCCGGCCGACGTCGTGCAGCGCCACCGCACCGACCGCGCAGGCGCCGGTGCCGCAGGAGAGCGTCTCGGCGGAGCCGCGCTCGTGGACCCGCATCGACACGTGCCCGTCGGTGCCGGCCACCGGCTCGCCGGGGGCGGTGAACTCGACATTCACCCCGGCGGGAAAGGCGGCCGGGTCGACGTCGGGCGGCCGGGTGAGGTCGAGGGCCGCCAGGTCCAGGCCGGACGGCAGGGCACAGACCAGGTGCGGATTGCCCACGTCCACCGCCGTGCCGGTCAGGGTCAGCCCGCCCAGGGCGGCGGTGGCGGTGTCGTACAGCCGGGGACGCCGCATCTCGACGGCGATGGCCTCCCCCTCGATCAGCGCGCGGACCACGCCGGCCCGGGTGGCCACCGGCAGCGCCGCGCCGGACGGGGTGGCCAGTCCTGTCTCCAGCAGGTAGCGAACGAAGACCCGGGCGCCGTTGCCGCACATCTCGGCGAAGGAACCGTCGGAGTTCCAGTAGTCCATGAACCACTCGGCCTCACCGGCCAGGGCGGCGCCGTCCGGGTGCTTGGCGGCGCGTACCACGCGCAGCACGCCGTCCCCGCCGATGCCGCGCCGGCGGTCACAGAGCGCGGCGACCAGCCCGGGCGTCAGGTCGAGCGCCCCGTCCGGGTCGGGCAGGATGACGAAGTCGTTGCCGGTGCCGTGGCCCTTGGTGAACTCCACGCCCCCATCATTCCTGATGGTCGGCGACCACCCGCAGCGCAGCCGGGACAAGCTCCGGCGAGGCCGAGTCCAGCCAGTGGATCCGCGGGTCGCGCCGGAACCAGGAGCGCTGCCGCCGGACGAACCGGCGGGTGGCCCGGATCGTCTCCTCGTGGGCCTCGGCCTCGGTCAGCTCCCCGGCCAGGAAGCGCAGCACCTGCTGGTAGCCGAGGGCCCGGCTGGCGGTGCGGCCCTCCGGCAGGCCGCGGCCGACCAGCGTCTGCGTCTCGGCGACCAGGCCGTCGGCCCACATCCGGTCCACCCGCAACGCGATCCGCTCGTCCAGCAGCGCGGTGTCCAGATCCACCCCGAGCTGCACCGACGGGTAGTACGGGGTCGGCTCGGGCAGCGCGGCGGTGAACGGCGCCCCGGTCAGCTCGATCACCTCCAGGGCCCGGACGATCCGCCGCCCGTTGGTCGGCAGGATGCCGGCCGCCGCCGCCGGGTCGGCCTCGCTGAGCCGGGCGTACAGCGGAGCGGGGCCGTTCGCCGCCAGCTCCGCCTCCAGCCGCTGGCGCACCGCCGGGTCGGTGCCGGGGAACTCGAACTGCTCCAGCACCGCCCGCACGTACAGGCCGGAGCCGCCGACCAGCAGCGGCACCCTTCCCCGGGCCAGGATGTCGTCGACGGCCGCCCGGGCCAGCTTCTGGTACTCGGCGACGCTGGCCGGCTCGGTCACCGCCCAGATGTCGAGCAGGTGGTGCGGGACACCCTCCCGCTCGGCCGGGGTCAGCTTGGCGGTGCCGATGTCCATGCCCTGGTAGAGCTGCATCGAGTCGGCGTTGACCACCTCGGCGTCGAGAGCGTGCGCGAGGGCGATGCTCAGCGCCGACTTCCCGGCCGCGGTCGGCCCGACCACGGCCACCACCGTGCCGCTCATCGCTGCTCCCCGTTCGCGCCTGCGGGGCTCGCAAGCTCATGCCGCGCGCTCACACCCGCTCCCAGTTCGCCACGAAGTAGGCCACCCCGTAGGGCGCCGAGTAGTGGTGCAGCTCGCCGCGCCAGCCGCCGCCCGCCGCACGGGCCGCGCCGGCCAGCACCTGCCAGGGCGCCCGCCCGGCGACCTTCAGCTCCGCCGACAGCACCGGGTCCAGGCCGAGCAGGGCCTCGGCGTCCGCGTCGGCCAGGGCCCGGGCCACCCCGTCGTCGTACGCCTGCGCGCGCGGGTCGTCGTAGCCGGGCGCCCTGACGCCCCGGCAGGCCGACCCGTCCCCCATCACCAGCAGTCCCCACGGCTGGTCAGCCCCGATCCGGGCCCCACCGGCAGCGCACTCCTCGGCCAGTTCGTCGGCCGCGACGGTCGCCATCCGCCACGTCATCGGGCCCGACTCCGGCGGTACCCGCCGCAGCAGCCAGGCGCCGACGAGCAGGCTCAGCGGGAGACCGTCGGTGCCAACCGCGCCGTCCGGGAGCCGGCCGAGCTGAACCTCCAGCGGCAGCCCCCACGCCCCGAAGCTGCCCCGGTACGGGAAGTCGAGATCGGCGGTGCTCTCCCCGCCACCCACCACCACGATGCGGCGCGCGCCGGAGGCGTGCAGCCGGGCGACGGCGACATCGCAGGCGGCGCGGAGATCGTCCAGCTCACCGGCGGCGGCGCCGGCCAACTCGGGCACGATCAGGGGCGGGTGAGGGCAGACGGCGGCGGCGACCAGAGGCACCCGTCCAACCTATCCGGACGCCCCGGAGCGTCCCCGCGCCGATCCGGTCATCGAGGGCCTACGACACCGTATGGTCACGGTCGACGACAGGCGCTCGACACGGACCGGGTCGGACCTGTGACAATGCCGGAAGTAACTTTGCTGCGCCGTGGCGGCGATCGAGGGGACCATCCCGTCGACGCCGGGAGAACGAGGATGGGCACATGAGCGACTGGACTGCCTTCGGACGGGTGGACGAGGACGGCACCGTCTACGTCAAGACCGCCGAGGGCGAGCGGGTGGTCGGATCCTGGCAGGCGGGAGCCCCGGAGGAGGGGTTGGCCCACTTCGCCCGGCGTTTCGACGACCTGGTGACGGAGGTGGACCTGACCGAGGCCCGGCTCAACTCGGGCGCGGCGGACGCGGGCCACTCACTGGCCACGATCCGGCGGATCCGCGCCTCACTGGCCGAGGCACACGTCGTCGGGGACATCGACACGCTGGCCGCGCGTCTGGACAAGCTGGCAACGGTGGCCGAGGAGAAGGCCGGCGAGGCCAGGGCGGCCCGGGACGCGGCCCGGGGCGAGGCCCTGGCCCGCAAGACCGCCCTGGTGGACGAGGCGGAGAAGCTGGCCGCCGAGTCGACCGGGTGGAAGACCGCCGGGGACCGGCTCAAGGAGATCCTCGACGAGTGGAAGACCATCCGCGGGGTCGACAAGAAGACCGACGGTGAGCTGTGGAAGCGGTTCGCCGCGGCCCGGGACGGCTTCACCCGGCGCCGGGGCGCCCACTTCGCCTCCCTCGACCAGCAGCGCAAGCAGGCGCAGTCGGTCAAGGAGGAGCTGGTCGCCGAGGCCGAGAAGCTGAAGGAGTCCACCGACTGGGGCGCCACCGCCGGCCAGCTCAAGGACCTCATGGCGCAGTGGAAGGCCGCGCCGCGGGCGTCCAAGGAGGCCGAGCAGAAGCTCTGGGAACGGTTCCGGGCGGCGCAGGACGAGTTCTTCACCCGGCGCAGCGAGGTCTTCTCGGCGCGGGACAACGAGCAGCGCGCCAACCTGGAGCGCAAGCAGGCCCTGCTCGCCGAGGCGGAGGCCCTCGACGTCGACGGCGACCCGAAGGGCGCCCAGGTGAAGCTGCGGGAGATCCAGGCGCAGTGGCACGAGGCCGGCCGGGTGCCCCGGGAGGCCGCCGCCGGGCTGGAGCGCCGGATGCGTGTCGTGGACGACAAGGTCCGCGAGGTCATGGACTCGGCATGGCGGCGGACCGCACCTCAGGACAACCCGCTGCTCGCGCAGATGCGGGCGCAGGTCGCCGAGGCCGAGGAGCGGCTGGCCCGGGCGCAGGCCGCCGGTGACACCCGGCGGATCAAGGAGGCCGAGCAGGCGCTCGCCTCGAAGCGGCAGTTCCTCCAGCTGGCCGAGCAGACCAGCTGAGCTGAGCCCAACCGAAGCCCCCGGTCCCGCTCGGGACCGGGGGCTTCTGCCTGTGGCGTGAAGCCCGGGGCACGGTTGGTTGACGCATCGAGGTGGGCTGATCAGAATGGTCGGCAGAGCCAGGTCGGATCACCGGCGCGAGGGCACCGACGGCGAGTGCCGCCGTCGCAGCCGCCGGTGCCGCATCGCGAGTGGCCGCCCACGTGACACGGCCCGTCGCGCACTGTCCGCGTACTCGATGATGAGTGGGCCGTCTCCCTTGGTCTTTCCGCCCGCGGCGCCGCAGCGGCGCGGGCATCCGAAGTGGAGCTCGCACATGCACCGACCCACCGCCCTCGGCGGCGCGCTCGCCGCGCTCGCCACCGCCGCGGCGAGCGTCCTCGTCGCCGCCGCCGTCAGCACCACCCCGGCCGTCGCCGCCACCGGTGGCACCGGCACCGGCTACCTGCGCACCAGCGGGAACAAGATCGTCGACAGCACGGGAGCCACGGTCCGGCTCACCGGCATCAACTGGTTCGGCATGGAGACCGACAACCGGACCTTCCACGGCCTGTGGTCGAGCAACCCGTGGCGCAGCCAGCTCGACACCATGGCCCGGCTGGGCTACAACACGCTGCGCATCCCGTACTCGAACGACGCGTTGAAGCCGGGCGCGACGGCCACCGGGATCAACGACTACGTCAACCCGGACCTGGTCGGGCTCTCACCGTTGCAGATCCTCGACCGGGTCGTCGACTACGCGGGCAGCAAGGGCATGCGGGTCATCCTGGACCGGCACCGGCCCACCTCGGCCGGGCAGTCGCCGCTCTGGTACACCTCGACGGTCTCCGAGGCCACCTGGATCAACGACTGGAAGATGCTCGCCCAGCGGTACGCGAACAACACCACGGTGATCGGCGCTGACCTGCACAACGAGCCGCACGCCGAGGGCACCAACCCGGCCGCCACCGGCGCCTGCTGGGGCTGCGGTGACACCGCCCGCGACTGGCGGCTGGCCGCCGAGCGGGCCGGCAACGCGATCCTCGCCGTGCAGCCGAACTGGCTGATCTTCGTGGAGGGGGTGAGCTGCCCCAGCGGCGGCCTGTCGAACATCTGGGACGGCGACCCCAGCAACGACGAGGACTGCGGCTGGTGGGGCGGCAACCTCTCCAAGGCCGGGCAGTTCCCGGTCCGGCTGAACGTGGCCAACCGGCTGGTCTACTCCCCGCACGAGTACGCGACCTCGGTCTACCACCAGGCCTGGTTCGACGACCCGACGTACCCGGCGAACATGCCGGGCATCTGGGACAGGTACTGGGGTTACCTCTACAAGCAGAACATCGCGCCGATCATGATGGGCGAGTTCGGCACCACGCTGCAGGACCCGAAGGACAAGATCTGGCTGCAGAACCTGATGGCGTACACCGGGTCCGGGGTGAACGGGATGTCCTTCACCTACTGGTCATGGAACCCGAACTCGGGTGACACCGGCGGCATCGCCCTGGACGACTGGACGAACATCAACACCGCCAAGCAGGCGATCCTGCAGCCGTACCTGATCGCGCCGGTGGGCGGCGGCGGCCCGTCGCCGACCGGCTCGCCCACGGCGTCGCCGACCGGATCGCCCACCGCCTCCCCGACCACGCCGCCGCCGACCGGCGGCTGCACGGCCAGCTACAAGCAGGTCAACGCGTGGCAGGGCGGCTTCCAGGGGGAGCTGACCGTGAAGAACAACGGCACCGGCACGGTGAACCCGTGGTCGGTGACCTGGACCTGGCCGTCCGGGGTGACCGTGGCCAGCGGCTGGAACGCCACCGTCACCCAGTCCGGCACCACGGTCACCGCCGCCGCGCCCGACTGGGCGAAGTCCCTCGCGCCCGGCGCCTCGGTCACCATCGGCTTCACCGCCAACGGCGCGGCATCCGCGCCCGACACAGTGAAGCTCAACGGCGCCGCATGCTGAGCTGACAGGCAGGGGCCTCTGGTCAACGCCTGGCGTTGACCAGAGGCCCCTGCTTGCCGGTCAGCGGGCGGCGCACCCGGTGGTCGGCGCGGGCGGCGCGGCGGGGGCGCCGATGGTGGGCAGCCCCAGCAACACCCCGGGGGTACGCGCGGCGCGCCCCGCCTCGGCGGCGTCGCCGGCCCGGGTACGCCGGTGCGACAGCGGATCCCCGTCGGCGTTGAGGTGGTGCGGGGCGGCGTACGTGATGGTGGTGTGCACGATGTCGCCGGGGCGAATCTGCCCGGCCAGGCTGCCGGCCTGGCCGTGCTGGCCGTTCGCTCCGGCTGCGCCCGTCGCGCCGTACTGGCCGTTCGCTCCGGCTGCGCCCGTCGCGAAGTGCACGAGGCGGCCGTCCCGGGCCCGGCCGGACATCCGGCCGGTGCGCTCGTCCTTGCGCCCCTCGCCGACCGCGACCAGCACCTCGACGGTCTCGCCGACCAGCTTCTTGTTCTCCGCCCAGGTGATCTCCTCGACGCACGCGATCAGCCGGTCGTACCGCTCCTGCACGACCTGCTTGGGCAGCTGGCCGTCCATTGTCGCGGCCGGGGTGCCGGGGCGCTTGGAGTACTGGAAGGTGAACGCGGAGGCGAACCGGGCCTCGCGGACCACGTCGAGCGTGCGTTCGAAGTCGGCGTCGGTCTCGCCGGGGAAACCGACGATGATGTCCGTGGTGATCGCCGCGTCGGGCATCGCCGCGCGGACCTTCTCGATGATCCCGAGGTATTTCTCGGACCGGTACGACCGGCGCATCGCGCGCAACACGTCGTCGGAGCCGGACTGCAACGGCATGTGCAGCGAGTGGCAGACGTTGGGCGTCTCGGCCATCGCGGCGATCACGTCGTCGGTGAAGTCCTTCGGGTGCGGGCTGGTGAACCGGACCCGCTCCAGGCCCTCGATGTCACCGCACGCCCGCAGCAGCTTGCCGAAGGCGTACCGGTCGCCGAACTCCACGCCGTAGGAGTTGACGTTCTGCCCGAGCAGGGTCACCTCCAGCACGCCCTCGTCGACCAGGGCGCGCACCTCGGAGAGGATGTCGCCGGGGCGGCGGTCCTTCTCCTTGCCGCGCAGGGAGGGCACGATGCAGAACGTGCAGGTGTTGTTGCAGCCGACGGAGATCGACACCCAGCCGGCGTACGTCGACTCGCGCCGGGTCGGCAGCGTGGAGGGGAACACCTCGAGGGATTCGAGGATCTCCACCTCGGCGGCGGTGTTGTGCCGGGCCCGCTCCAGCAACACCGGCAGCGAGCCGATGTTGTGCGTGCCGAAGACCACGTCCACCCAGGGGGCCTTGCGGACGATCTCGCCGCGGTCCTTCTGGGCCAGGCAGCCGCCGACGGCGATCTGCATCCCGGGATGCTTGTCCTTCACCGGGCGCAGATGACCCAGGTTGCCGTAGAGCCGGTTGTCGGCGTTCTCCCGCACGGCGCAGGTGTTGAACACCACGACGTCGGGTTGCTCGTCGGCCTCGGCGGCACGCACGTACCCGGCCTGTTCGAGCAGGCCGGAAATGCGCTCGGAGTCGTGCACGTTCATCTGGCAGCCGTACGTGCGCACCTGGTAGGTGCGCGGGCTGCCCGCGGCTGCGGTAGTCATGACGTGGACAGCGTATCCGGGCCGAGGCAGTCGGCCGCGTTCGAGGCGGCGGTGGACGGCGTGGCGGCGGCCACCGCGATCCTGCTCGACGAGCTGGTGGTCCGGGCCAGCAGCCGGCGGCCCGGACCTGACCCCCGGCCACCGTCGCCGTGGTGGCCGTGCCGCCCTTCCCGGGAAGATCCGGTCAGGCGGCGGCGAGAGCCGGGGCGATCGAGTCCGGGCCCCACTGCGAGCGGTGGCACTGCGACCAGCCCCGGCAGCCGGGGTGAGCCACGGTGCAGAGCCGCTGGTCGCTGAGTACCTCGCCCCCGTCGGTCTCGACGACGTCGAAGTGCACGGGGCGGATCGTGCCGTCCGGGGCGACCAGCAGGTGCCGGCCGGCGTCGAGGGTGTCGTCGCGCATCAGGCAGTTGCGGTCCAGCAGCTTGGCCAGCGCCGCGATGCTGGGCAGTTCGGGTAGCTGCTCGGGCACCCCGTAGCAGTCGACCATGGTGCCGTACACCCCCGGCGCCTCCCAGACGTCGCAGATCACCGCGTACGCGGGGAGTCGGGCCGGGTCGGCGGCGGCGAGGGGCATCACCACCCGGCCGAGCGCCTCGGCGAGCGCCGGGTAGACCTCCACGGGCGCCGCACCGTCAATTCTCCAGTTCCACAGCTCGGTCATGCCGCCTCCTCGCTGTGCTCGTCCCACCGGCCTCCGGATCGGGCCTTACTGACGATGGTGGGGTGCATATGACCTCAGCCGGGGGCAAGTTACCGGTCTGTGACCATTCCGGGCAAAGTTTCCGCCAGCGCGATTGCCGCAAGTAGCGGGAAGATGACAGTTTATCGGGTATGGTGCCCCGCTCGCGTCGGCGACATGGAAATCAGCGGACCCGGACCAGGTGCTCGCCGGCGGGCAGCAGCTCGCCGATCACCGTGCCACCGGGCACCTCGCCCGCGACCAGCAGCCCGCCGGAGGTCTGCGCGTCGGCCAGCAGCAGCCGCTCCCCCTCGTCGACGCCACCGAAGTCGGTCCACGGGGTCACCCAGTCCAGGTTGCGGCGGGTGCCGCCGCTGACGTACCCGTCGCGCACCGCCTCCCGGGCGCCCGGCAGGTAGGGCACGGCGGCCGCGTCGACGGCGACGGTGAGCCGGCTGGCCCGGGCCAGCTTGGTGGCGTGCCCGAGCAGGCCGAAGCCGGTGACGTCGGTGCCGCAGCGGATGCCGGCGGCGACGGCCGCCCGGGCCGCATTCCGGTTGAGCCGGGTCATCGCGGCGACCGCCTCCGGGAACCGCTCCCCGGTCCGCTTGTGCCGGGTGTTCAGCACCCCGACGCCGAGTGGCTTGGTCAGCGACAGCGGCAGGCCGGCCCGGCCGGCGTCCAGAGTTATCAGCTCCTCCGGCCGGACCACTCCGGTGACGGCGAGCCCGTACTTCGGGCCGTCGTCGTCCACGCTGTGCCCGCCGGCGAGGTGGCAGCCGGCCTCCCGGGCCACGTCCTGGCCGCCGCGCAGCACCTCCCGGGCCAGCTCCAACGGGAGCACCTCCCGGGGCCAGCACAGCAGATTGAGCGCGACGAGCGGGGTGCCGCCCATGGCGTACACGTCGGAGAGTGCGTTGGTGGCGGCGATCCGGCCCCAGTCGTACGCGTCGTCCACCACCGGAGTGAAGAAATCGGCGGTGCTGACCAGGCCGGTCCGCTCGTCCAGCCGGACCACCGCGGCGTCGTCGCCGTGCTCGAGGCCGACCAGGAGGTCGGCGGCGCCGGTCGCCGGGCCGAGCCCGGCGACCATGGCCTCCAGTTCACCCGGGGGAATCTTGCAGGCGCAGCCGCCGCCACGGGCGTAATCGGTCAGCCGGAGCAGCTCGGTCATCCCCACATGATCTCCCTAAAGCACCCGGTCGACCGCTAATGCGGGCTGGTCCGTGACGGAAATCGGACCTCCGGCTGCGCCGGGTAATCGGTGTTACCGCAACGTGACCATTCGAGTTGCGTTCTGCCACATGCGCCCGCCTAGAGTGGCCCAACCGGGGGTCGACCGACCCCGCTTACCGCCATGGACGACAGGGGACGGTGGACTACGTGACGACGGGCGAACCGCTCATCGTGCTGGACGGGGTCAACAAGTGGTTCGGCCCGCTGCACGTGCTGGACGATGTCTCGCTCTCCGTCGGCAGGGGCGAGGTGGTCGTGGTGATCGGCCCCTCCGGCTCCGGCAAGTCGACGCTCTGCCGGACGATCAACCGGCTGGAACCGATCACCTCGGGCACCATCACCTTCGACGGGCGGCCGCTGCCGGCCGAGGGCAAGGCCCTCGCCAAGCTGCGCAGCGAGGTCGGCATGGTCTTCCAGTCGTTCAACCTCTTCGCGCACAAGACCATCCTGGAGAACGTCACCCTCGGTCCGGTGAAGGTCCGCAAGGAGAAGCCGGCCGCCGCCCGCGAACGGGGCCTGGCCCTGCTCGACCGGGTCGGCATCGCCAACCAGGCGGACAAGTATCCGGCGCAGCTCTCCGGCGGCCAGCAGCAGCGGGCGGCGATCGCCCGCGCGCTGGCCATGCAGCCCAAGGCGATGCTCTTCGACGAGCCGACCAGCGCGCTGGACCCGGAGATGGTCGGCGAGGTGCTGGACGTGATGACGTCCCTGGCCCGCGACGGCATGACGATGGTCGTGGTCACCCACGAGATGGGCTTCGCCCGGCACGCCGCCAATCGCGTCATCTTCATGGCCGACGGGCAGCTGGTGGAGGACGCTCCGCCGACCGAGTTCTTCGCGAATCCGCGCAGCGAGCGGGCGAAGGACTTCCTCTCCAAGATCCTCACGCACTAGGCATCAGTAGTGGGGCACGCCGTCCCCCGGCGGGTTCTGTCGAAAAGGAGAAAAGTATGCGCATGAAGCGTATTGCCGCGGTCGCCGCGGCCGCCGCCCTGGCGCTCGGGATGACCGCTTGCGGCGACAAGGCCGACGAGGGCACCGGCGCGGGCAGCAAGTCCTTCAAGGCCGGCAGCACCATGGAGCGGCTGAACAAGGCGCAGAAGATCAAGGTCGGCACCAAGTTCGACCAGCCGGGCTTCGGCCTGAAGGGCCTGTCGGGCAAGCCGGAGGGCTTCGACGTCGAGATCGCGAAGCTCGTCGTCAAGGAACTCGGCATCCCCGAGGACAAGATCGAGTTCGTTGAGACCCCGTCGAAGGTCCGTGAGGACAAGATCGCCGACGGCAGCGTCGATCTGATCGCGGCCACCTACACGATCAAGGCCGAGCGCAAGGAGCGGATCTCCTTCGCCGGGCCGTACTACGAGGCCGGCCAGAACATCATGGTGAAGAAGGACGACACCGCGATCACCGGGCCGGACGCGTTCAAGGACGGCGCCAAGAAGGTCTGCTCGGTCACCGGCTCCACGCCGGCCGAGGAGATCAAGAAGTACGTCAAGGACGTGGCCACCCAGCTGGTGCTCTTCGACACCTACGACAAGTGCCGGGACGCCCTCAAGGGCGGCCAGGTGGACGCGGTGACCACGGACAACGTGATCCTGCTCGGCTACATCGCCAAGGACGAGGCGTCCTTCAAGATGGCTGGCGACAACTTCACCAAGGAGCCGTACGGCATCGGCGTGAAGAAGGACGACACGGACTTCCGCAACTTCATCAACGACGTGCTGGAGAAGGCCTTCCAGGACGGCAGCTGGAAGAAGGCCTGGGACGACACCGCCGGCAAGTTCGGCGCGACGCTGGGCAACCCGCCCACGATCGACCGCTACTGATCAACCGCGAATCTGGAGGGTGGGGAGGAACACCGACCCGTGAGTGTGCTCATCGACAAGTTCGACGTCTTTGCGGGTGGCTTCTGGCTCACCCTCCAGATCTGCGTGCTCGCCGCGATCGGCGCCCTGATCCTGGGCGCCGTCGTGGCGATGCTACGAATCTCCCCGGTGCCGCCGCTGCGCGCTGTCGGCACCGCCTACGTGAACACCTTCCGGAACATGCCGCTGACCGTGGTCATGTTCTTCGCCGCGTTCGGCCTGCCGGCACTCGGGTCGAACGCGGACTTCCTCCGGATCCCTGGTCTGGACGTGATCTTCCGCCGGCTCGGCACGGACCTGCCGTACTTCCGCTTCGCGCTGATCGCGCTGGTGCTCTACACGTCGGCGTTCGTCTGCGAGGCCCTGCGCTCGGGCGTGAACGCGGTGCCTGCGGGGCAGGCCGAAGCCGCCCGCTCGCTCGGCCTCACCTTCGGGCAGAACCTCCGGTACGTGGTGCTGCCGCAGTCGTGGAAGGCGTCGGTGGTGCCGCTCGGCTCGGTGATCATCGCGATGATCAAGAACTCCGCGCTGGTGGGCTTCTTCGGCGTCGTCGGTGACCTGTCCCAGACCGCCGACCAGCTCACCTCGGCCGGCGGCTACGCCTTCATCCCGGTCGCCATCGGCATCTCGGTCGGTTACCTGATCATGACGGTGCCGCTCGGCGCTCTGCTCGACCGGATCGAGAAGCGACAGGCGGTGGCCCGATGAGCCAGCAGACCAGCGTCCTCTACGACGTCCCTGGCCCCCGTCAGCGGCGGATCACGCTGATCAGCAGCCTCGTCGCCACCGTGGTGGTGCTCGTCGGGGCGTACTTCCTGATCTACCGGCCGTTGGCCGACAAGGGCCAGTTCTCGATGGAGCTGTGGGGGCCGCTGGTCGACCCCTCGAACGAGAGCTTCCCGCTGGTCTGGGACCGGATCGGCATCGGCCTGAAGAACACCCTGACGGCCGCCGCCCTGGCCATCGTGTCCTCGCTGGTGGTCGGCACCCTGCTCGCCGTGCTGCGGATCCAGCTCAAGAGCCTAGCCCGGCGGCGCTTCACCGGGCTGGCCGTGCCGGTGGCGTACCTGCTGCGCGGGCTGAGCGTGCTGCTGTCCGCGGTGACCCGGTTCTGCGTCGAGGTGTTCCGGGGACTGCCCGTCGTCCTCACCATCTTCTTCGTCGCCAGGGGCTTCCCCGAGTTCGGCATCTCGTGGGACAACCTCTGGTACCTGGTCATCGGCCTGACCGTCTACAACTCAGTGGTCATCGCCGAGATCCTCCGCTCCGGCATGGAGGGGCTGCCGGGCGGCCAGGCGGAGGCCGCCGCCGCGATCGGCCTCTCCCCGTTGCAGACCACCCGGATGATCCTGCTGCCGCAGGCGTTCCGGATCATGCTGCCGGCGCTGATCAGCCAGCTGGTGGTGGTGCTCAAGGACACCTCGCTCGGCTTCATCATCAGCTACGAGGAGACGCTGAACATCGGCAAGCAGATCATCGGCGTGCTGGGCAACCCGATCCAGGTCTACGTCGTGATCGCCGTGCTCTTCATCGCCATCAACTACTCGCTGTCGAAGCTGGCACAGTACGTCCAGCGCCGCCTGTCCCGGGGCCGCAAGACCGCCGGCACCCCGGCACAGAACCTGCCGCCCGCGGCGATCATGTCGCAGGCCGAGGGCGCCGGCGGCCACTGACCCGACTCGTACGGAGAGAGGGCCGGCCCGGTTTTCCCGGACCGGCCCTCGCTCGCGTCGGGGGTCAGCGCGCGATCTCGGTGACCCGGGACTCGCGGACGACCGTCACCCGGATCTGCCCGGGGTAGGTCAGCTCCTCCTCGATCTGCTTGGCCACGTCCCGGGCGAGGACCGCCGCGCCGATGTCGTCGACGTCCTCCGGCTTGACCATCACCCGGATCTCCCGGCCCGCCTGCATGGCGAACACCTTCTCCACGCCGAGCTTGCCGGCCGCGATCTCCTCGATCCGCTCCAGCCGCTTGACGTACGCCTCCAGGCTCTCCCGTCGCGCCCCCGGCCGGCCGCCGGAGCAGGCGTCGGAGGCCTGGGTGAGCACCGCCTCGATGGTCTGCGGCGGCACCTCGTTGTGGTGCGCCTCGATGGCGTGCACCACGTCCTCGCTCTCGCCGTACTTGCGGGCCACGTCGGCGCCGATGATGGCGTGGCTCCCCTCCACCTCGTGGGTGAGCGCCTTGCCGATGTCGTGCAGGAACGCGCAGCGCTTGATCGTCGGCACGTCCAGCCGCAGCTCGGCGGCCATGATCCCGGCGATGTGCGAGGTCTCCACGAGGTGCTTGAGCACGTTCTGCCCGTACGACGTCCGGTAGCGCAGCCGACCGAGCAGGGCGACCAGCTCCGGGTGGATCTCGGTGATGCCGACCTCGACCAGGGCGTCCTCGGCGGCCCGGTGGCAGAGCTCCTCGACCTCCTGCCGCGCCAGGTCGTAGACCTCCTCGATCCGGTGCGGGTGGATGCGGCCGTCCAGCACCAGCTTCTCCAGGGTGAGCCGGCCGACCTCCCGGCGTACCGGGTCGAAGCAGGAGAGCAGCACCGCCTCGGGGGTGTCGTCGATGATCAGATTGACCCCGGTGACCGACTCGAAGGCGCGGATGTTGCGCCCCTCCCGGCCGATGATCCGCCCCTTCATCTCGTCGCCCGGCAGGTGCAGGACGCTCACCACGCTCTCCGCGGTCTGCTCACTGGCGACCCGTTGGATGGCGTCGACGACGATGTGCCGGGCCCGCTGCTCGGCGGTGTTGCGGGCGTCGGACTCGATGTCCCGCACCAGCAGGACGGCCTCCCGCTTGGCCTGGCTCTCGATCGACTCGACCAGCTCGGTCCGGGCCGTGTCGGCGGTCAGGCCGGCCACCCGCTCCAGCTCGCGGCGGCGCTGCTCCTCCGCCTCCGTGAGCGCCTGCTCACGGTCGACCAGGGCGGCCTCCCGGCCGGCCAGCACGGCGCTGGCGGCGGTGAGCTGCCGCTCCCGCTCGGCGAGCCGCTCCACCTCCTCGGTGTGCAGCCGCTCCCGCTCGTCCATCCGGGCGGCCCGTCGCTCCACCTCGGCGGCCTGCTCCCGGGTGGTCGCGGCGAGCACGGCCACCTCCCGCTCGCCGCTGCGCCGGGCGGTTGCCCGGAGCTGCTCAGCGTCGGCCTCGGCCTGATTGTGCGCCCGCTCCAGCACGGTGTCGGCCTCGGCCCGGGCGTCGTCGAGGACCCGCCGGGCCTCGGCCCGGGCCGCCTTCGCCTCCGCCTTGGCCGCGGCCGCCTCGGCGCGGGCCGCGGCGGCGGCCGACTTCGCCACGTCGATCGTGCTGTTCGCCTCGTTGGCGGCGCTGCGTAGCGCCGCCAACGACTGCTCCTGCCGGTCCTTCTCGGCGATGAAGGCCGGGTCCTCGGGGACGGGCGCGACGCTGAGCCGGCGCAGGGTACGGGCGCCGACCAGGACGGCGCCGACCACGACGACGGCGAGGAGCAGCACCACCGCGAGGATGAGGAAGTCGAAGGGGCTCATGCGGCCGCTCCGAATGGGTGGCCGGCTCGCCGGGGTGCGGTGACGCATGGCGGACCGCCGGTGAACCTCTGTCGCGCCGCCATGGCCGCCTCCCCTGAACATCGACACCGCAGGCGGCATGCCGACGGGCACGCACCTGCGGCTCTGGACGCCCGACCGGAGCGGCTGGCTGTGGGTAGCTCTCTCCATCGGCGGTGCCCGGTGAGGCGCCGCCGACGGCCGGTTGCAGTTGTCGGTGGTTCCGGAGCGCCGTCCGGAACCACCGTCAAGGGCCGGTGAAGCTGGCCAAAGTGATGCGGTGTTGTTACGCGATCTATGTTGTGCGCTTAGCCTGCACTGGTCGGGCAATGTGAGCCTGTATGGCGAGGCTAGGTCTCCGAGGGCCGTTCGGTCAAGAACTCATGATCAAATCACCCGGACGGAGAGAAGTCACGGCGTCACTCAGCGCCGATCAGATGCCGGACACGGAAGGACAAACGTCACGCTGGACCGACCCGACCGTCGCCTTTCCGACCTGCTCAGAGCCCTCGCGGCGCCTGTCGACCCGGCGGCGGCCGGTCGGCGACGGTCCCGATGACGACCTCTCGGGCGACGGCAATCGGTAACAAACTTTCCGGAAATTGCGGCCTCACGGCTGCGGAACGCCTCGCCCTCCGGCCGACAGTGTGGCGGATCTTGGCGGGAGCCGGCGGTGCGGCCGCGGACGCTGGGCCCGGCGCGCGCCGCGGATGGGTGATCCGGGTCAGGTGGCACCGAGGGCGCGGGCGGCCGCCACGAGGGCCACGTTGTCGGGCGCAACCGAACCGTCCGGCAGCACCAGGCTGTCCTCCAGGCCGATCCGGGTGTCCAGGCCCCGGCGTACCGCCTCGGCGAGCACCGACCAGGTGGCCGCGCCTTCCCCGTGCAGCAGCACGGGCGGGCCGCCCGCGGGCAGCGCGGCGAGGATCGCGGCCGCGTCGGACAGGGCCACGTCGGGCTCCTCCGCCATGCACTCGACGAGGATCCGGCCGGTCGGCACGGACCACCGGCGCCAGGCGTCGACCGCTGCCTCCGTCCAGAGCCCGGCCTCCACCATGACGCCCCGCTCGTGCAGGGCCGCCGCGACCGCCGCCGCGCCAGGCTCGTGCGCGTTGACCGAGGCGAAGTCGGGCAGCACCGTCCAGGCCCGGACGGCGGCGACCCGGGCCGCCGGGTCCGGCGCGATCCATGCACCCGTGCTCACCCCGACCGGCAGGTCGGGCCGGGCCACCCGGATCGCGGTGACCGCCTCGGCGATCACGGTCGGGTCGAGGGACTCGACGCCCGCGGTGTCGCGCGGATGAACGTGCACGGCGGCCACGCCGGACGCGGCGCACCGGGCGGCGTCCGCAGCCAACTCGGCCGGGGTGACCGGGACGGCATTGTGGTCGTCTCGGCGCCGGCCCCCGTTGAGACAGGCTTTCAACACCCGCCCATCATGCTTCAGTCGAGGGTGCGGGGGTCCCGGTCGAGGTCGCTCTCGACCTCGGCGAGGGCGTCGGCGTCGATGTGCTCGGCGAACTCGGCCGCCTCGGCGCTCTGCGCGGCCAGGGCATCCTTCACCGCCCGGATCGCCACGCCCGGCGGATAGCCCTTGCGGGCCAGCATGCCGACAAGGCGACGGAACACCGCGTCCGGCTCACCCCGGGCGGTCCGCAGCTTCCGCTCCACCAGGGCACGGGCCGTCTCCGCCTCGGTCTCCTCGTCCAGCTCGCCGAGGGCCTCGCTGGCCACCTCGCCGTCGACCCCGCGCTGGCGCAGCTCGTTGGCGAGCGCCCGCCGGGCCAGCCCCCGGCCGGTGTGCCGGCTGGTGACCCAGGCCCGGGCGAAGGCGGCGTCGTCGATTATGCCGACCTCGTCGTATCGGTCGAGGACCTGGGCGGCAACCTCATCGGAGATGCCCCGCTTCGCAAGCGCGCCGGCCAGCTCGGCCCGGGTACGCGGCCGGACCGCGAGCTGCCGCAGGCAGATCTCCCGGGCCACCTCGGCCTCGTCCCGAGGCGGGACCGGTGTCACCTCCGGCTCGGTCTCCTCGGCGGGGCTGCGCCGGGAGCGGCGGGGGCGGGGGGTGGTGGCGTCACCTGTGCGGGGCGGGCTGGCGTCCCAGCCTCGCCCCGCCCGGGCGCGTCGTCCTGCCATAGGTCAGGTCAGAAGTCGACCGGCGGCAGCTCCGGGCCACCGGCGGCGTCGCCCACGCCGATCCCGACGCCGAGCTTCTCCAGGATCTTCTTCTCGATCTCGGCCGCCACGTCCGGGTTCTCCCGAAGGAACTCGCGGGCCTTCTCCTTGCCCTGGCCGAGCTGGTCGCCGTCGTAGGTGTACCAGGCGCCGGACTTGCGGATGATCGCCTGCTCCACGCCGACGTCGATCAGCGACCCTTCGCGGGAGATGCCCTTGCCGTACATGATGTCGAACTCGGCCTGCTTGAACGGCGCGGCGACCTTGTTCTTCACGACCTTGACCCGGGTGCGGTTGCCGACCACCTCGGTGCCGTCCTTGAGGCTCTCGATGCGGCGCACGTCGAGCCGGACCGAGGCGTAGAACTTCAGTGCCCGACCACCGGTGGTGGTCTCCGGGCTGCCGAACATCACACCGATCTTCTCGCGAAGCTGGTTGATGAAGATCGCCGTGGTGCCGGTGTTGTTGAGCACACCGGTGATCTTCCGCAGCGCCTGGCTCATCAGCCGGGCCTGGAGGCCCACGTGGCTGTCGCCCATCTCCCCCTCGATCTCGGCGCGCGGCACCAGGGCGGCAACCGAGTCGATCACGATGATGTCGATCGCGCCGGAGCGGACCAGCATGTCCGCGATCTCCAGCGCCTGCTCGCCGGTGTCCGGCTGGGAGACCAGCAGGGCGTCGGTGTCGACGCCGAGTGCCTTCGCGTACTCCGGGTCGAGCGCGTGCTCGGCGTCGATGAACGCGGCGATGCCGCCCGCCCGCTGGGCGTTGGCCACCGCGTGCAGAGCCACCGTGGTCTTACCGCTGGACTCCGGACCGTAGATCTCGACGACCCGGCCGCGGGGCAGACCGCCCACGCCGAGCGCGACGTCGAGCGCGATGGAGCTGGTCGGGATCACGGCGGTCTGGACGACCGGCCGCTCCCCCAGCCGCATCACCGAGCCCTTGCCGAACTGCTTGTCGATCTGAGCGAGAGCAAGGTCGAGTGCCTTCTCCCGGTCCTGCCCTGCCGCCATCGTTGCCACCCCTGCCTTCGCCGCCGGCGTCTTTCCTGAGCTTCGCGTCACGCGGACACGCTAGGCGCTGGGTCCGACAGAAAACCAGCCGACGGGCCGTGAGCTGTGGACGAGCACCCCGTTGTGGACAATAGCCGAACAGGTGTACGACTCGGCAAGCGACACGCGGACCCGAGAAAAAGGCTGCTCAGCGTAGCCGCGCAGGCACCCGGTCGGGGTACGCGGCGACCACCGCCCGCCACACCACGTGCGTCTCCTCACCCGCTGCGAGGGCCTGCTCGACGGTCCGCCCGCCGAGCTGGGGCAACACCTGGTCGCTGGCGATGCTGGCCGCATAGCCCGGCCCGAACGCCTCCTCCAGCCGCGCCCAGAAGTCGGTCAGCCGCACTAGTCAATCCTCCTCGTCGGGCACCGACGGCACCGGACGTAACGCTAGCGCCACCAGGGGCACCACCGCGATCGCCGCCAGCAGGGTGAGCGCCGGATAACCGGCCACCCGCATGACAAACCCGCTGAGCGCCGCGGCGCCGGCGCCGGCCAGTCCCATGGTCAGGTCGGAGAGCCCCTGCACCGCCGGCCGGACGGCGGTGGGCACGGACTCCGACAGCAGCGTGGAACCCGCCACCATGGTGCCCGACCAGCCCAGCCCGAGCAGCGTCAGCCCGACCGAGAGTCCCGGTGTGTGGTGCCCGGCTGTGCCGGCGACCGCGCAGGCGGCCAGCAGCACCCCGATCCCGCCGAGGATCACCGGGCGCCGGCCGAGCCGGTCGGTGAGCCAGCCCACCACCGGAGCGAGGGCGTACATGCCGGCGATGTGCAGGCTCAGCACGACGCCGACCACTCGCAGCACGTCGGCGTCGTGGTGGAACTCGCCGAGGCGTACCGGGGTCATCGACATCACCGCGACCATCACCAGGTGGCCCATCGCCACCGCGGCGATGCCGAGGCGGGCGGCGGGCCGCTCGCGTACCACCCGCCAGGCCATCCGCATCCCCACGCCGCGCCGGGCGGCGGCCTTTTCCGGCGCGAGGCCGGCCGGCGCCGCCACCGGCTCGGCCGCCGCCGCCAGCCGGCGCGCGGTGAGCAGCGGGTCGGGCCGCAGCAGGATCAGCAGTACGACCGCCGCCAGCACGAACGCGACGGCGCTGAACGCGAACGGGCCGGCCAGCGGCGGCAGCCCCCAGCCGCTGATGGCGTGGTCGGCGAGCGCGGCGAAGTTCGGGGCGGCCACCGCGCCGATGGTGGTGGCCCAGACGATCAGCGAGAGCTGGCGCCCCCGCCGGGCCGGTTCGGCCAGGTCCACCGCCGTGTAACGGGCCTGGAGATTCGCCGCGGAGCCGCCGCCGAAGAGCAGCATGCCGAGGAAGAGCAGCGGCACCTGACGGGTGACCGCGGCGAGCACCACCAGCACGCCCCCGGCCGCCCCGGTCAGGTACGCCACCACCAGGCCCGGCCGGCGGCCGTGACCGGTCATGATCCGGGTGACCGGGACGGCGAGCAACGCCCCGCCGACCGTGGCGGCGCTCTGCGCCAGACCGGCCGCGGCGATGCCGGCGATCCGGGCGGCGAGCAGCGTACCCACGGCGAAGACGATGGCGACGCCGATCCCGCCGATGATCTGGGTGACGAAGAGCAGCCGCAGGGTCCGACGCTGGATCGGGGCGACATCGGGCCGGGGCGGCGCCGGGGCGGTCAGGTCGGTGGTCATGCGAGGTGCTCCTCGGTAAGGGGTGACCTATCCTCCCGCACCCGACCGCGCCGTTGGCACCCGGTTTCGGTCAGAGGCCCAGACCTCGGCCGATGATCTCCTTCATGATCTCGGTGGTGCCGCCGTAGATGGTCTGCACCCGGCCGTCCAGCCAGGCCTTCGCCACCGGGTACTCCAGCATGAAGCCGTAGCCGCCATGCAACTGGAGGCAGCGGTCGGCGACCTTGTTCTGCAGTTCGGTGGTCCACCACTTGGCCTTCGCCGCGTCGGTCACCGAGAGCCGACCGGCGTTGAACTCGGCGACGCAGTGGTTGACGAAGGTTCGCGCGATGGTGACCTCGGTGTCCAGCTCGGCCAGGAGGAAGCGGTTGTGCTGGAACGCCCCGATCGGCCGGCCGAACGCCTCCCGGGAGCGGGCGTGGTCGAGGGTGAGCGCGAGCAGCCGCTCCGCCGCCGCCACCGCGGCGACGGCGATGCTCAACCGCTCCCGGGGCAGGTTGGCCATCAGGTGGTAGAAGCCGTGGTTCTCGGTGCCGATCAGGTTCTCGGCCGGGACCCGGCAGTCGTCGAAGAAGAGCTCCACGGTGTCGTTGGCCTTCAGCCCGACCTTCGCCAGGCGTCGGCCGCGGCTGAAGCCCGGGGTGCCGGTCTCCACCGCGATCAGGCTCACCCCGTGCGCGCCCTGGTCCGGCGCCGTCTTGGCGACCACCACCACGAGGTCGGCCAGCTCCCCGTTGGTGATGAAGGTCTTCTGCCCGTTGAGGACGTACGAATCGCCGTCGCGGACCGCTCCGGTACGGACGCCGGCGAGGTCGGAACCGGCACCGGGCTCGCTCATCGCGATCGCGGTGACCAGGTCACCGGAGCAGAAGCCGGGCAGCCAGCGCTTGCGCTGATCCTCGGTGGTCAGCTCGGTGAGGTACGGCGCGACCACGTCGTTGTGCAGGCCGAACCCGAGGCCGGAGCAGCCGGCCGCGACGATCTCCTCGTCCAGTACGGCGTGGAACCGGAAGTCGCGCTGGCCGCCGCCGCCGTGCTCCTCGTCGACGTCCATGCCCAGCAGCCCGGCGGCACCGGCCCTGCGCCACACCGCCCGGTCCACGATCCCGTCGGCCTCCCAACGCTCGTGGTGCGGCACGGCCTCCCGGGCGAGGAACTCGCGGCACAGGTCGCGGAACTCCTCGTGCACGGGCTCGTAGAGATGCTGCTCCATGGCGATGAGTGTGCCCGCCGGACCGGTGGGCGGGAAGAGCCGGCGACAAAGGACCCAAGCCCCGAGGGTCTTGACGACGCTATCCGTTGCGGCTTTATTCTCACGACACGATTTCCGTGGACCTTGGTCCGCTCGTGCAACGTTAACCGTAGGACTGAGGAGCGCCCATGTCAGCTGGGCCGGCCACTCCCGCCGTCGCCCTTCGCGGCCTGCGTAAATCGTTCGGCGCGGTGGAGGCGGTGGCCGGCGTCGATCTGGAGATCGATGACGGCGAATTCTTCTCCATGCTCGGGCCGTCCGGCTCGGGCAAGACCACCGTGCTCCGCATGATCGCCGGATTCGAGCCGCCGACCGCCGGGACGGTCCTGCTCGGCGGGCGCGACGTCACCCGGCTGGCCCCGTTCGAGCGCGACGTCAACACCGTCTTCCAGGACTACGCGCTCTTTCCGCACCTGACCGTGCGGCAGAACATCGAGTACGGCCTGCGGGTCCGGAAGGTGGGCCGCGCCGAGCGGCGCGAGCGGGCGGCGGAGGCGCTGCGCAGCGTACGCCTCGACGGGCTGGCCGACCGGCGACCGGCCGCGCTCTCCGGCGGGCAACGCCAGCGGGTCGCCCTCGCCCGCGCCCTGGTAATCCGGCCGAAGGTGCTCCTGCTCGACGAGCCGCTCGGCGCACTGGACCTGAAGCTGCGCGAGCAGATGCAGGTCGAGTTGAAGGCGCTCCAGCGGGAGGTCGGGATCACCTTCGTCTTCGTCACCCACGATCAGGAGGAAGCGCTCACCATGAGCGACCGGGTGGCGGTCTTCGACAATGGACGGCTCGCCCAGGTGGGGACGCCGGCCGAGGTCTACGAGCGGCCCGCCACCCCGTTCGTCGCCGGCTTCGTCGGCACCTCCAACCTGCTCAGCGGCGACGCGGCGCGGGCCGTGCTCGGCCGGGATGGCACCTTCTCGGTACGGCCGGAGAAGATCCGGCTCGACGGCCCGGCCGCGAGCGCGGAGGAGACGTCGGCCACCGGTCGGGTGGCCGAGGTCGTCTACGCCGGGGCAACCACCCGGTTCGTCGTCGACCTCGACGCCGGCGCCCGGCTGGTCGTGACGCAGCAGAACCTGACCACCTCCTCGGCCGACGTGGCGGCACTGCGCGGCACCCCGGTCCGCCTGGCCTGGCGCACCGAGCACGCCGTTGCCGTACCCGAGCCCGTGGTGCCGAGCCCCCTCATTAAGGAGAGCGCACATGCGTACCGGTAGAACATTGACCGCGCTCACCGCGGTCGGCCTGCTCGCCCTGACCGGCTGCGGCGACGGCGGCGGGAACGCCGGCGGATCCGGCCCCGGCGGCATCAAGCCCCCGTCCGTGCCGAAGCTGAGCAGCCTCGGCGCGGGCGAGGGCCAGGTCAACATCGTCGCCTGGGCCGGGTACGTCGAGGACGGCTCCACCGATCCGAAGGTGGACTGGGTCACCGACTTCGAGAAGGAGACCGGCTGCCAGGTCAACGTCAAGGTCGCGGGCACCTCCGACGAGATGGTGACCCTGATGAAGACCGGCGACTACGACGTGGTCTCCGCCTCGGGAGACGCCTCGCTGCGGCTGATCTACGGCGGGGACGTGGCGCCGGTCAACACCGACCTGGTCAGCAACTACAAGGACGTCTTCGACGGGCTCAAGCTGAAGCAGTGGAACTCCGTGGACGGGGTGGCCTACGGCATCCCGCACGGGCGCGGCGCCAACCTGCTGATGTACCGCACGGACCTCGTCAAGCCGGCCCCGACGTCGTGGGGCGCGGTGTTCGACGCCAACTCGCCGTACAAGGGCAAGATCACCGCGTACGACTCGCCGATCTATCTCGCCGACGCGGCGCTCTACCTGATGAAGCACCAGCCGGAGCTGGGCATCAAGAACCCGTACGCGCTGGACGACAAGCAGTTCACCGCGGCCGTGGACCTGCTGAAGAAGCAGAACGCGACGATCGGCGAGTACTGGTCGGACTACACCAAGGAGGTGCAGGCCTTCAAGACGGGCAACTCGGTGCTGGGCACCACCTGGCAGGTGATCGCCAACCTGGCCCAGGCCGACAAGGCGCCGGTCGAGGCGATCCTGCCCGAGGAGGGGTCGACCGGGTGGTCCGACACCTGGATGGTGTCGGCGAAGTCGAAGCACCCGAACTGCGCGTACCGCTGGATGGACCACATCGTCTCCCCGAAGGCCAACGCCGCGGTGGCGGAGTGGTTCGGTGAGGCGCCGGCCAACCGGCTCGCCTGCGCGCAGACGGCCGACAAGAACCACTGCGCGACCTACCACGCCGAGGACGAGGCGTACTACGAGAAGGTCTGGTTCTGGAGCACGCCGGTGGCCCAGTGCCTCGACGGGCGCAAGGACGTGACCTGCAAGGACTACGCGGCCTGGACCCAGGCCTGGACCACCGTCAAGGGCTGAGGTGGCCACCTCGACGCTCGACCGGTCCGCGGGCGGCGCCTCGGCCGTCCGTGGGCCGGTCCGCCGGCTCTCGGCGTGGCTGCACCGGCACGCCGGGGTCCGCCTCGCCGCCCTGCTCGCCGCGCCGCTGTTCTGGCTGGTGGTGGCCTACCTGGGCTCGCTGGCCGTGCTGTTCGTCTCGGCCCTGTGGACCGTCAACGGCTTCACCGGGGAGCTCGTCCGGCAGCCGACCCTGGCCAACTTCCGCACCATCGTCACCGACGAGGTCTACCGGACGGTCGCGCTGCGCAGCATCGGCACGGCCGCGGCGGTGACCGTGATCGACGCGCTCATCGCCCTGCCGATGGCCTTCTACATGGCAAAGGTCGCCCGCCCCCGTTACCGACGCTGGCTGGTGATCGCCATCCTCACCCCGCTCTGGGCCAGCTATCTGGTCAAGGCGTACGCCTGGCGGGTGCTGCTGGCCAACGGAGGGCCGGTGGACTGGCTGCTCGGGGGGCCGGGCCGCGGACCCGGCTACGGGCTGACCGCCACCGTGCTGGTGCTGGCCTACCTGTGGTTGCCGTACATGATCCTGCCCATCTACGCCGGCCTGGAGCGCCTGCCCGACTCGCTGCTGGAGGCGTCGGCGGACCTCGGGGCCCGGGCCGGCCGGACCTTCCGGAAGGTGGTGCTGCCGGTCATCGTCCCGTCGGTGATCGCCGGTTCGGTCTTCACCTTCTCGCTCTCGCTGGGTGACTACATCACCGTCCAGATCGTCGGTGGCAAGACCCAGCTCATCGGCAATCTCGTCTACGCCAACATCGGGGCGGCGAACAACCTGCCGTTCGCGGCCGCGCTGGCCACCATCCCGGTTCTGATCATGGTCATCTACCTGGTCGCCGTGCGGCGGTCCGGGGCTCTGGAGGAGTTGTGACGCTCTCCCGGTCGGCCCGCTGGCTGCTGCGCGGCGCGATGGCGCTCGGCCTGGCCTTCATCTACCTGCCGCTGGCGATCGTCCTGGTCAACTCCTTCAACGCCGACCGCACCTTCACCTGGCCGCCACCCCGCTGGACGACGGAGTGGTGGGCGCGCGCGTGGGACAACGCGGGCGCGCGGGAGGCGCTGTGGATGTCGGTCAAGGCCGGGCTGGGCGCCACCGCCATCGCGCTGGTGCTCGGCTCGCTGGTCGCGTTCGCCGTGCAGCGGTACCGGTTCTTCGGCCGTGGGGCCGTGTCGCTGCTGGTCGTACTGCCGATCGCGTTGCCCGGCATCGTCACCGGCATCGCCCTGGACACCGCATTCCGCTCGGTGCTGGCGCCGCTGGGCGTCGGCAAGGGCCTCTTCTCGGTGATCGTCGGGCACGCGACGTTCTGTGTCGTGGTGGTCTACAACAACGTGCTGGCCCGGCTGCGCCGGATGGGCGGCAACCTTCAGGAGGCGTCGGCCGACCTGGGCGCCGACGGGCTGCAGACCTTCCGGTACGTCACGCTCCCGGTCATGCGCTCGGCGCTGCTGGCCGGCGGGCTGCTGGCGTTCGGGCTCTCCTTCGACGAGATCATCGTCACCACGTTCACGGCCGGCCCGGGCGTGCAGACGCTACCCATCTGGATCTTCAGCAACCTGTTCCGACCGAACCAGGCACCGGTCATCAACGTGGTGGCCGCCGTGTTGATCGTCGCCTCGGTGGTGCCCATCTACCTCGCCCAGCGGGTCTCGGACACGGCCAGCGGCGGTCGCCTCTGACAGGGAGGTCTTCACCGCAGGGCGCGGGCGGCGACCTTCAGGTCCGCGACCAGGCCCTCGTACGCCACGCTCTGGTTGTCGGCCCGCAGCACCGCGGACGGGTGGATGGTGGCCAGCAGCCGGGCCTCCGGGGCGTCGGCCACCTTTCCGGCGCTGTCCACCGGCACCCGCTTGAAGTCCTCCGGGCGCTGGGCGGCCTCCGGCCAGGGCAGCAGCTCCCCGCGCTGCCTCGTCACCCGGAACGCCGGGCCCAGCAGGGCCTTGGCCGCGGTGGCGCCGAGCACCACCACGACCTCGGGGTGCAGCCGGGCGAACTCGGCGACCAGCCAGGGCCGGCACGCGGTGATGTGCACCCGGTCCGGCGACTGGTGGATCCGCCGCTTCCCGCGCAGCTCGAACCGGAAGTGCTTGACCGCGTTGGTCAGATAGATGTGGCCGGGGTCGATGCCGGCGTCGTCCACCGCCCGGCGCAGCAGCCGGCCCGCCGGCCCGACGAAGGGCAGGCCCTTCTGATCCTCCATGTCGCCGGGCTGCTCACCGACGAAGACCACCCGGGCGCTCTCGTCGCCCCGGCCGAAGACGGTCTGCGACGCGTCCCGGTAGAGCTCGCAGCCCCGACAGCCGGCCGCGGCCGTGCGTAGCTGGTCGATGGTGTCCGCCTGCGGCGGGATGAACTCCTGGGCTCCGGGCGCGCTGTCGGTCTCGACCATGCCGACTCTTATACCGGTTTCGGCATCGACGCCGGTTGCCGGCCCGCGTGCGGCACGATCCGGCATCAGTAACCGCCGCCGCCACCGAGGCGCGAGGCCAGCGCGAATCCGATGACCACCAGGATGATCACCACCACCACTACCGCCACGCCGATCCAGAGGCCCGTCCGGGACCCGTTCGATGCCATGGTCATCCGCCTCCCGGGTCGGGGTTACCCGTCCGGGGCCGCGCCATGCTGCCGCCCGGAGGTCAGGCGGTGTATCCGGCCGACGCGACGGGGCGCACCGCCCGGGCCACCGCGTCGGCGAACGGGGCGAGGTCGGCCTCGTCGAGGGAGCTGACGGTGATCCGTACCCCGGGGGCGGCGGCGATCCGGTTCAGCGCGCCGGGGGCGACGGACCAGCCCGCGTCGCGCAGCGCGGTGACCGCCACCGTCTCGTCCGGCACGGGCACCCAGACGTTGATCCCGGTCCGGCCGTGGGCGGCCAGCCCCCGCGCGGCCAGCGCGTCGACCAGCCCACCCCGCCGCCGCTCGTAGCTCTCCGCCGCCCGGCGCACCAGGTCCGTGGTGGCCGGGTCGCGCCAGAGCGCCAGGACCAGGCGTTGCAGCACGGTGGAGACCCAGCCGGCGCCGACCCGGGCCCGGCCGGCCACCCGGGCCACCGTGGCCTCGTCGCCGGCGAGCACCGCGAGCCGCAGGTCCGGGCCGTAGGGCTTGCTCACCGACCGGACGAAGGCCCAGGCCGGGGTCGCCCCGGCCAGCGGGTGCACGGGTACGCGGGCCAGCTCGGCGGCGTGGTCGTCCTCGATCAGCAGCAGGTCGGCGCGGCCGGCGAGCAACGTACGCAGGGCGACGGCCCGGTCGGCGGAGACGGCGGCGCCGGTCGGGTTCTGGGCCCGGCTGGTGACGATCAGTGCGCGGGCGCCGGCGGCGAGGGCGGCCCGGACGCCCGGCTCGGTGGGGCCGTCGTCGTCGACCGGCACCCCGATGACGCGCAGCCCGAGCGCGGCGACCAGGTCGAGCAGGTTGGCCCAGCCGGGGTCCTCGACCGCGACCGCGTCGCCGGGTCGCAGGTGGGCGGCGAGCAGGCGCTCGATGCCGTCGAGCGCGCCCCCGGTCACGGTGATCTCCTCGGCCGGTACGCCGTCCGCGGCGAGCCGCTCGCGGGCCGCCGCGGCCAGCTCGGGCAGGACGGCGGCGGCCGCGTATCCACCGGGGCGGCCGAGCTCGGCGGCGAGCGCGGCCAGGTGCGGGCCGAGCGGCGGCAGCAGCCGGCTGTCGGGCTCCCCGGCGGAGAGGTTGCGGGCACCGGGCAACGGGGGCGGCATCAGCGCGGCGCGGCGGGTGGCCAGCGGCGGGCGGGGGCGGACCCGGGTGCCGTGCCGGCCGGCGGTGACGACCAGACCGCGTTGCCGCAGCTCCTGGTAGGCCTTCGCGACCGTGGCCGGGCTGACCGCCAGCTCGGTGGCGAGGGCGCGAACGGCGGGCAGGGTGTCGCCCGGGGCGAGGGTGCCGGTGCGGATGCCGGTTTCGACGCTGGCCGAAATGGCCGACGACGACGACCCGGTGATCTGATAACGTGCTGCCACAGTTCGAGGATTGTACTAGAACAAAGGTGGGACTGTCGCATGTACTCCCGGACCGAACGGACCACCGCCACCCGGATGCGCGACCGGATGAGCTACGACGAGGCCGCCGCGCACGCCGCGCTGGACGAGGCGTACCACTGCGCGCTGTCGTTCGTCGTCGACGGTGAGCCGCGCGTGCTGCCCACCCTGCACGTCCGCGTCGGCGACACCCTCTACCTGCACGGCTCCACCGGCAGCCGACCGCTGCTCGCCGCCCGCCGCGGGGACGGGCTGCCGGTCTGCGTCGCGGTGACCCACCTCGACGGCCTGGTGTTCGCCCGGTCCCAGTTCAACCACAGCGCCAACTACCGGTCGGTGGTCGTCCACGGCACCGCCCGCCTGGTGACCGACGAGCGGGAGAAGGCCGAGGTGCTCACCGCGCTGGTGGAGAAGGTGGCCGCCGGACGCAGCGCGGACAGCCGGCCACCGAGCCGGCGGGAGTTGGCCGAGACGGCCATGCTGGCGCTGCCGCTGCGCGAGGTGTCGGTCCGCGCCCGGGCCGCCGGGGCCAACGACGAGCCCGCCGACCTCGACCTGCCGTACTGGGCGGGAGTGGTGCCGCTGCGGCTCACCGCCGGCACGCCCGAGCCGGCCGCCGGGGTGGCCGCGCCGGTGCCGGCATACCTGCGGCCGGCCCGCTCGCCGTGGCTGGAGCCGGTGGTGCTGCGCGGCGAGCACGTGGTGCTGGAGCCGCTCGACCTGTCCCACGCCGAGGAGCTGTACGCCGCCCTCGACGACGAGGAGGTGTGGCGGTACATCGGCAGCCCGCGCCCGCGATCGGTGGCCGAGATGACCGGGTACGTCCGGTCGGCGCTGGACGCCCACCTGCGCGGCGTCCGGACGCCCTGGGTGCAGCGGTGCGCGGCGACCGGGGCGGTGGTCGGCACCACCTCCTACTACCAGCCGGACGAGGACCTGCGGACGGTGGAGATCGGCTTCACCCAGCTCGGGCGGGCGTGGTGGCGCACCGGGATCAACACCGAGGCGAAGCTGCTGCTGCTCACCCGGGCCTTCGAGGAGCTGGACGCGACCCGGGTCACCTGGCAGACCAGCACGCTCAACGAACGCTCGCAGGGGGCCATCGAGCGGCTCGGCGCCACCCGGGAGGGGACACTGCGCGCCAACCGCCGGCGGGCCGACGGGACCTGGCGGGACTCCGCGCTCTACTCGATGCTCGCCGCGGAGTGGCCCAGTGCACAGACCAGGCTGCGGGAAAGGCTTCGCCCAGTGGCACCCGCGGCGTCATGATGTCCCACGTGCTGGGCATCACTGACATCTGGACGTACGTGCTGGGGACCGTGGCGATCGTGCTGCTGCCCGGGCCGAACTCGCTCTTCGTGCTCTCCACCGCCGCCAAGCGCGGCGTACGGGCGGGCTACCGGGCCGCCGGCGGGGTGTTCGTCGGCGACTCGGTGCTGATGATCCTTTCCGCAGCCGGCGTGGCGTCGCTGCTCAAGGCGTACCCGCCGCTCTTCCTGGTGATCAAGTACGCCGGCGCCGCGTACCTCGGCTACGTGGGGCTGACCATGCTCCGCGGCGCCTGGCGGCGCTGGCGCGACCGCAACGACCCGGCGACGCCGCGACTGATCGACGCGGCGGAGCCGGCGGTGCTGCGCAGCCCGTTCCGGCGGGCGCTGGTGGTCAGCCTGCTCAACCCGAAGGCGATCCTCTTCTTCATCTCCTTCTTCATCCAGTTCGTCGATCCCGGCTACGCCTGGCCGGCGCTGTCGTTCCTGCTGCTCGGGCTGATCGCCCAGGTGACCAGCGCGCTCTACCTCACCGCGCTGATCTTCATGGGCACCTTCCTGGCCGCCCAGTTCCACCGCCGTCGGCGCTTGGCCGCGAGCGGCACCACCGCCATCGGGGTGCTCTTCCTCGGCTTCAGCCTCAAGCTCGCCACCGCCTCGGTCTAACGACGCCGCGGCCGGGTCAGATGCCGCCGCCGTTCCCGCTGGAGATGCCGCCGGTGCCACCCGCCGTGCCCTGGAGGCCGAAGCCAGGGGCGACCGGTTCGTCCGGCGGGCGGCTGACGTGCGCGGACTCCCGGATGGTGGCGGACCAGTCGGAGTGGGCGGCGGCTGCGGCGTGCCGGTTGATCGCGTGCCGCAGCCAGCCGTCGACGGTGGCGACCCAGTCCCGTCGCTCGGCCCCGGCGTGCCAGACCCGGAACCGGCTGATGCTCTGGTGGGTGACCCCGGCCAGGGAGAGCCGGCGGTCCAGCCAGAGCAGCACCTCCAGCCCCGCCGCGTTGGTCACGAAGATCACCTCCAGCTCGGTCATCGGGCCGGCGTACAGCGGCGCCACCCAGTAACCGAGCCGCTCATGGAACGGCAGCGTCTGCTCCACCGCGGGCAACCGGCCGTGCTGGAGGCCCGCCTGCCGCATCACGAAGCCGAGGGTGTCCAGCGCGGCGAGGACGTGCTGCTGGGTGGGGAGCGGGTGGACGAAGACCGGCACCATCGCGCCCTGGTCCAGATCGGGGTCGACCGACACCTCGGTACGCAACCCGGTACGCAGGCTCATCAGCGGCACCCCACCGAACGTGGTCACCGGCGTCTCCCAGGGCAGCGGGAACGCGAAGTCGACCGCCCGGCGCCGCCCGGCCGGCACCACGAACCGGCCGGCCACCGGCACGTGGTGGTACTGCACCAACCGGCGCGGCGCCTCCGGATCCTCCGGCTCGACCTGGGCGACCAGCCCGAGCCGGACGTGCCGGACCGGCACGTCCTCGCCCCCGGCGGTGAGGGTCACCCGGCCGGGCAACCGCAGGCCCGGTCGGGTGCTGGGGTTGGGCAGGGTGGTGCTCACCGAGAGCCCGGTCCACACGGACTCCGAGGACACCCCGGTCAGCCGCACCCCGCGCCCCCGTCCCGGCCCGCCGCGCCCCCGCCCGACGGCGGCGCTCCTTCCAGGCGCACTTTCCCCACGAGCCCCCGCCCACTCCTCGCCCCACCCAGCCGCCCACCCGGGTGATCGACAGACGGGACAGATTCACGGAAAGAGTGGCGCTCCCACCCGGGGAGGCCACTCTTTCCGTGAAGTACGCGTCTTCCCGTGAAGTACGCACGGGCCACGGCCGGCGGACGCCGGCGCGCGGTCAGCGCAGGCGGCGGCCCCGGGGCACCGGGTCGGTCTCGTCGTCGAACTCGCCGATGACCTCCTCCAGCAGGTCCTCGAGGGCCACGAAGCCGATCGGACGGGTCGGACCGCCGCCGTTGCGGACCAGCGCCAGCTGGGCCTGCCGGCCGCGCATCGCCGCGACCGCCTCGGTGACCGACGCCTCACCGGGCAGGGTGAACGCCGGGGTCATCAGCTCGCCGGCGGTCGCCGTCCGGCCGGTGGTGACCGCCCGGACCGCCTCGCGTACGTGGACCAGGCCGCAGACCTCGCCGCCGGCGTCGAGGACGGCCAGCCGGGAGCGGCCGCTGTCCCGGGAGACGTGCTCGATCCGCTCGGCCGTGTCGTCCCGCCGGACCGTCACGATCCGGTCGAACGGCTCCATCACCTGGGCCACGGTGGTGCCCTGCAGCTCCAGCATGCTGGTCAGCATCTGGTGCTGCTCGGCGCCGAGCAGCCCGTGCTCGCGGGACTGCTCCAGCAGGATGCGCAGCTCGTCCGGGCCGTGCACCTGGGCGAGCTGGTCCTGCTGGCGTACGCCGACCAGCCGCAGGATCGCGTTGGCCATCGCGTTCAGCGCGGACAGCACCGGACGGGCGACCCGGGCGAAGGCCCGGAACGGCAGCGCCAGCAGCATCGCCGAACGCTCCGCGTCGGTGATCGCCCACGACTTCGGGGCCATCTCGCCGACGACCAGGTGCAGGAAGGTCACCAGGGCCAGCGCGAGCAGCAGGCCCACCGCGTGGCTCGCCGCCTCCGGCAGCCCGACGGCGTGCAGCACCGGGCTGAGCAGGCGCTCGATCGCCGGTTCGGCCAGGGCACCGAGGCCCAGCGTGCACAGGGTGATGCCGAGCTGCGCGCCGGCAAGCATCAGGCTCAGCTCGCGGACGCCGTCCAGCGCCGCGCGGGCCGCCCGGCCGCCGCCGGCCGCCATCTGTTCCAGGCGGTACCGCTTCGCCGCGACCAGGGCGAACTCGGCCGCCACGAAGAAGCCGTTGAGCGCCAGCAGCACCACGGAGAAGAACAACGCGAACCCGGGAGTCATGCCGCCTCCTCCCCGCGCTCGACGGCGGCCGTCCGGAGCCGGACGGAGTCGGCGACGTGCCGATCCACGGCCAGCACCTCGACCAGGGCGCGCGACTCCGCGTCCGGCTCGTCGCCGTCGACGGCGAGGCTGATCTCCAGCCGGTCGCCGACCTCGGGCACCCGACCCAGCTCCCGCATGACCAGCCCGGAGAGGGTGTCGTACTCGGGCGCCTCGGGCAGCGCGATGCCGGTGCTGTCGGCGACCTCGTCGATCCGCCAGCGGGCGGGCACCACCCAGGACCCGTCCTCCTGCCGCGCCGGGGCCCGTTCCGGCGGGTCGTCCTCGTCGCGGATCGGCCCGACCAGCTCCTCGGCGATGTCCTCCAGCGTGATCACGCCGGCGAAGCCGCCGTATTCGTCGACCACGCAGGCGAGCTGCCGGTGCCCGACCCGGAGCCGGTCCAGCACCGTCGGCAGCGGCAGCGTCTCCGGCACCAGCAGCGGGGGTACGGCCACCGCCGCGACCCGGGTGGCGGCCCGCTCGGCCGGCGGCACCCCGAGCACGTCGGCGATACCGACCACGCCGACGAGGTCGTCGACGCCCTCGGCGCCGCGGACGGGGAACCGGGAGTGGCCGGTGTCGAGCAGCTCGACGACCCGGCTGACCGGCTCGTCGGCCCGTACGGTGTGCACGTCGACGCGGGGGACCATGGCCTCCCCGGCGGTCAGCTCCCGGAAGTCGAGGCCCCGGTCGAGCAGGTCGGACATCTCGGCGTCGAGATGCCCCTCCTCCCGGGACTCCGCGATGATCTGTTCCAGGTCCTTCGGGGTGGCACCGCTGGGCAACTCCTCGATCGGCTCGATGCCGACCCGACGGAGCAGCCGGACGGCGGCCCGGTCGAACAGGGTGATCACCGGACCGGCGATCTTCAGGTAGATCAGGGTGGACCGGGCCAGCGCCCGAGCCAACGGCTCGGCGCGGGCGATGGCCAGGTTCTTCGGGGCCAGCTCGCCGAGGACCATCTGCACCACGGTGGCGATGATCAGGGCGAGCGCCACCGACATCGGCAGCGCGACGGCGGTGGAGACCCCGGCGAGGCCGAGCAGGCCGGCGAGCCCGGCACCCAGGTACGGCTCGGCGGCGTAACCGACCAGCAGGGCGGTCACGGTGATGCCGAGCTGGGCGCCGGAGAGCATGAACGAGAGCCGGCCGGTCACCTCCAGGGCCCGGGCGGCGGCCGCGTCGCCACCGTCGGCGAGCTGCTTGAGCTTGCCCCGGTCCACGGCGACGTAACCGAACTCCTGGGCCACGAAGTAACCGGTGGCGGCGGTGAGCACGATGATGAGAGCGAGTCCGACGAGGATCAACACGGGAGGCTCAGGGCTCCCGGGGTCGTCGGGGCGAGGGGCTGCCGGGCATGACCCGGCTGGCTACTGCTGCCCTCCTGGGCAGAAGAGTCGATCATGCAGCCATCTTATCGGCGTTGCCTGGACGCCCGCTGAAGGTGCCAGGAAGCCTCCCCGGCGTCCGGTTCACCGCCCGGCCAACTCGTCGACGTCCAGCAGGTCACGGTCGAACCGCCCCGACCGGTAGGCGGCCCGGCTGATCATCTGCGCGGCGACCGGCGCGGTGGCCAGTTGAAAGATCGCGACCAGCGCGATCATGCCCAGGTCCGACGGCGTACGCAGGCGCAGCGCCAGCCCGACGAGCAGCAGCAGCACACCGAGCACCTGCGGTTTGGTGGCCGCGTGCATCCGGCTCAGCACGTCGGGGAAGCGCAGCACACCGATCCCGGCGGCGAGGCCGAGCAGCGCCCCGGCCAGCAGGCAGGCCCCGCCAAGCCAGTCGGCGAGGATGCCCATCACGCCTCCTCGCGGACGGCGAAGCGGACCAGGGAGACCGAGCCGACGAAGCCGAGCAGGGCGAGCACCACCAGCACGGGCAGCGTGCCGGTGTGCCGGTTGACCGCCGCCTCGGCGCCGACCGCGCCGAGCATGCTGGAGAGCAGCAGGTCGGCGGCGACGACCCGGTCGAGCAGGGACGGCCCCCGGTAGATGCGGGCCAGGGCGAGCAGCGCGGTGACCGACAGCAGCACGGTCAGCGCGACGGCGAGGAAAATGGTCACGGGTCGGTCCTCCGGTCGGACGGTTCGAGGCTGAGCTGGCGTAGCTCCTCGGCGGAGCCGACGGCGCGGACGATGCGCCGTTCGACGGCGAGGACCCGCTCCCGGCTGCCGGTCAGGTCCTCGGGCCTCCGGACGTCGAGGACGTGCACGTAGAGGACGCCGCGGTCACGGTCCACCTCGAGGATCAGGGTGCCGGGAACGAGGGAGATCACCTCGGCGGTCAGGGCCAGGTTGAGGTCGGTGCGGACCCGCAGCGGCACCGCGAGGATCGCGCCGCGCGGCCGGCACCCGGGACGGACCGCGATGGCAGCGACGTGCACGCTGGCGCTGACCAGCTCGGCGAGGAAGGTGACCGCGAGGACGAGCAGCGCACCGGGGCGGAGCCGGCCGCCGAAGGTGACCGGCGGGAGCGGGAAGAACAGCAGCACGGCGGCGCCGACGAGAATGCCGCCGAGCAGGTTGCCCCAGGAGAGGTCTCCCCAGAGCAGCATCCAGATGGCCACCAGCCAACCGAGCGCGACGGCCTGGTCCCGCCGTCGCCCGCCACGCCCGACGGCCGGCGTCGGTCCATCGTCGGCTGCCGGCGGCCTGTCCGGCGGCCCGACCTCAGGCGGCGGCCCGCCGTGGGCCGGGGGCACGGGGGGCAGGTCGTCGGTCACCGGATGCCCGCCGGCAGGACGGCCTGGACGTACGGGGTGCGCTGGCGCAGGTCGGTGGCGGCGTCCGCGGTGACCCGGAAGAGCGGCCCGGCGGCCAGGGTCAGCGCCACGCCGAGTGCCACCAGGGCGGTGGTGGCGCCGACCATGAGCGCGGGCAGGCGGGCGGGCGGGCGGGAGGTGGCCAGTCGGGGCGACCGCCAGAACGCGATGTTCCACACCCGGGAGGCGATGTAGAGGGTGAGCAGGCTGGTCAGCGTCCCGGCGGCGACCAGCACCCCGGGCAGCACCCCGCCGGCCGCGACGCCCGCCTGGAGCAGGCCGAGCTTGCCGAGGAAGCCGGAGAACGGCGGGATGCCGGCCAAATTCATCGCCGGCACGAAGAAGAGCACGGCGAGCAGCGGGGCGATCCGGGCCAGCCCGCCCAGCCGCCGCAGGTCGGTGCTGCCGGCCCGCACCTCGACCAGGCCGGCGACCAGGAAGAGGGTGGTCTGGATGGTGATGTGGTGGACCACGTAGAAGATCGCCCCGGACAGGCCGGCGACGCTGCCCAGCGCCACCCCGAAGATCATGTAGCCGATGTGGCTGACCAGGGTGAAGGAGAAGAGCCGCTTCATGTCGTACTGGGCGACCGCGCCGAGGATGCCGACCAGCATGGTCAGTCCGGCCACCACCAGAAGCAGGTTCGCGACCTGGCCGCCGGGGAAGAGCAGGGTTTCGGCGCGGATGATCGCGTACACGCCGACCTTGGTGAGCAGGCCGGCGAAGACCGCGGTGACCGGGGCCGGCGCGGTCGGGTAGCTGTCCGGCAGCCAGGCGGAGAGCGGGAACACCGCCGCCTTGATGCCGAAGGCGAGCAGCAGCATGAGCTGCAAGGCCAGGCGTACGTTGCCCGGCAGGGCGTCCAGCCGCCCGGCGAGCTGGGCCATGTTCATGGTGCCGGTGGCCGCGTACACCAGACCCAGCGCGGTCAGGAAGATCATCGAGGAGAGGATGCTGACCACCACGTACGTCGGGCCGGTGCGGATGCGGGTCTCGGTGCCGCCGAGCATGATCAGCACGAAGCTCGCAGCCAGCAGGATCTCGAAGCCGACGTAGAGGTTGAACAGGTCCCCGGCCAGGAAGGCGTTGGCCACGCCGGCGGTGAGCACCAGGTAGGTGGGGTGGTAGATGCTCACCGGGGCGGTCTCGCCGGTCTCCCCGCGGCCGTGGCCGATCGAGTAGAGCAGCACGCAGAGGGTCACCGCCGAGGAGACCACCAGCAACAGCGCCGCCAACTGGTCGGCGATCAGCACGATGCCGACCGGCGCGGGCCAGCCACCCACCTGGACCACCACCGGCCCGTGCCGGTACGCCTCGACCAGCAGCAGCACCGCGACCGCCAGGGTGGCGGCGAGGCTGACCACGCTGACCGTCCGCTGCAACCGGGGCCGGTTGCCCAGGAGCAGGGTGAGCGCGGCGCCGAGCAGCGGTACCACCACCGGCAACGGCACCAGGACGCTCACTGGGCCACCTCTGTTCGCGACTGCGGGGCTCGCGACACCGGCTCGCTCCTCGCGCTCACTGCTTTTCCTCCCGGCGGCGCAGTCGACGCAGCGCCGGCTCCGGGTCCACCTGCTCCGGGTCGTCGTTCGGCCCCTCGCCGCCGAGGTCCGCGGTGGACACCTCGTTGCGCTCGGCGAGCCGGGCGATCTGCCGGTCCTCCAGGTCGTCCTGCACCTCGTCGTCACCGCTGAGATACCAGTCCCGGTACGCGACGGCGAGCAGGAACGCGGTCAGCCCGAAGGTGATCACCACGGCGGTGAGCACCATGGCCTGCGGCAACGCGTCGCTCATCCCGTCGATCGGCCCGCTGCCGACCAGCGGCGCGCCGCCGGGGCGGCCACCGACCAGGATCAGGAGGTTCACCCCGTTGCCGAGCAGGATGATGCCGAGCAGGATGCGGGTCAGGCTCCGCTCCAGCAGCAGCGTGACGCCGGCGGCGACGAGCACCCCGACGGCGAGCACCAGGACCAGGCTCGGCTGCCTCATCGCTGCTCTCCCTTCCGCTCGACGGCGAGCCCCCGGGCCGGCTCGCCGGCCGCCTCGATGTGCCGGTCCACCTCGGCGCCGAGGCTGCGCAGGATGTCCAGCACCAGCCCGACCACGATCAGATAGACGCCGATGTCGAAGAAGAGCGACGTGACCAGGTGGAAGTGGCCGGCCAGAGGGAGCCACAGGGGCACCTGCGTGCTGTGCAGCACCTCGCCGGTGGTCAGCAGCCCGACCACCCCGCTGCCGACCGAGACGGCCAGCCCGGCGCCGAGCACCGTCCCGGTCCCGAGCGGGACGGCCTCGGCCAGCTCGTACCGGCCGCCGGCCAGGTAGCGGACCGCCAGGGCGAGGCTGGCGACGAGCCCGCCGGAGAAGCCGCCCCCGGGCGCGTTGTGCCCGGAGACGAGCAGGAACAGGGAGAAGAGCACCACGGTGTGGAAGATCAGCCGGGTCACGACCTCGAAGACGATCGAGCGCCGCCGCTCCTGCAGGGTGGCCCCGCCGCGCAGCCACACGGTGCGCCGGTCCCGCGACGGGCGGGGGCGGCGCGGCCGGGGCCCGGTACGGGACCGCTCGTAGATCAGGCTGGCCACCCCGGTCGCGACCGCCACCAGCACCGAGATCTCCCCCATGGTGTCCCAGGCCCGGATGTCCACCAGGGTCACGTTGACCACGTTGCGGCCGTGCCCCTCGGCGACCGCCAGATCGGGGAAGGCCAGCGAGATCGACGGGGCACGCCGGGCACCGGCCGCGACGAGGGCGAGTCCGGCCAGCACCAGCCCGGCGGCGGCCCCGATCCCCCGGCGTACCCAGCGGCTGCTCCTCAGCGGGCGGGCCGAGAAGCGGTCCGGCAGCCGGCGCAGCACCAGCACGAACACCGCGATGGTGGCCGTCTCCACCAGGAACTGGGTGAGCGCCAGGTCGGGCGCGCCGTAGAGCACGAACATCATCGCGGTGCCGTAGCCGGTCACCCCGACCAGCAGCATCGCGGTGAGGCGGCGCCGGGCGCCGATCGCGAACACCGCCGCCACCGAGATCACCGCGCAGACCACGAGCTGCGCCGGGGTGTCCCAGGCGACGACCCCGGCCCGCCAGGGCCGGCTGGCCAGCATCGCCGACCCCGGCACCAGCACCAGCACGAGCAGCACGGTGCCGAGGTACTGCGGCAGGGCACCGCGCTGGGTGGCGCCCGTGACCTTGATGGCGAACCGGTCGAACTGGTGGGTCACCCACTCGTACCCCTGGTTGCCGCCGACCGGGGAGCGCAGCCGGGCCAGCGCCGGGGCGAGGGGGCCGCGGACCAGATGCAGCGCCACGCCGCCGGCGAGCACGACGCCGGACAGGCCCAGCGCCACGGTCGGTCCGTGCCAGAGCGCGAGACCCTGTTCGACCGGGCCGAGGAGCTCGGCGTACGGGCGCAGCAGGCCGTCGAGCCAGCCGGCGGCGGGACCGGCGGCGAGCCCGGCGGCGGCGAGCAGGGCCGCGGGTACGAGCATCACGGCCGGGGGCCGCTCGACGTCGGTGGCCGGGACGCCCGGCCGGTCGGCGAAGGCGCCCCAGAGGAAGCGGATGCTGTACGCGACGGTGAGCGCGCTGCCCACCACGAGCACCGCGAGCACCACGGGTCGCCCGGTGAACGCGGCGAGGTCCGCCTCCTTGGCGACGAAGCCGACCAGCGGCGGCACCCCGGCCATCGAGGCGGCCGCCAGCGCGGCGACCACGGCGAGCCCGGGCGCGGTCCGCCACACGCCGGACAGGTCGCGCAGGTCCCGGCTGCCGGCGCTGTGGTCGAGGATGCCGACGACCAGGAAGAGCGCCGCCTTGAACAGCGCGTGCGCCAGCAGCATCGCGGTGCCGGCCAGCGCCGCGTCGGGGGTGCCCGCGCCGAGCATCACGGTGAGCAGGCCGAGCTGGCTGACCGTCCCGTACGCCAGCAGCAGCTTGAGGTCGGTCTGTCGCAGCGCCGCCCAGCCCCCGACGACCAGGGCGACCAGCCCGGCGGCCACGGTGACCGGCCGCCACGGGCCGGCCGGAGCGAGCGCCGGGGCGAGCAGCCCGACCAGGAAGACGCCGGCCTTCACCATCGCCGCCGCGTGCAGGTACGCGCTGACCGGTGTCGGGGCCGCCATCGCCACCGGCAGCCACGAGTTGAACGGGAACACCGCGGACTTGGCCAGCGCCCCGGCCAGGATGAGCAGCACGGCCGTGACCAGGTACCCGCCGCCGGGCAGCGGCACCGTGGTGATCAGCGACACCCGGTAACCGCCGGCATGCCGGCCGAGCAGCAGGAAACCGACCAGCATGGCCAGCCCGCCCAACGTGGTGACGGTCAGCGCCTGGGCGGCCGCCCAGCGGCTGGACCGCCGCTCGGTGCTGTGCCCGATCAACAGGTAGGAGAAGACGGTGGTCAGCTCCCAGAAGACGTAGAGCAGCAGCAGGTCGTCGGAGACGACCAGGCCGAGCATCGCTCCGGCGAAGGCGACCATGACGGCCGCGAACCGGGCCAGCCCCGCCGAGCCGGCGTGGAAGTAGCGGGCGGAGTAGACCAGCACCAGCGCGCCGACCCCGCCGACCAGCAGCATCATCAGCCAGGACAGGGTGGTGACCCGCAGCGCCACGTCGAGCCGGAGCTGGGCGACCCAGGGGTACGTCTCGACCACCGCACCGCCGGCGCGGACCGTTCCGGTGTGGACGACGGCCCAGCCGAACGTGGCGGCCGGGGCGAGCGCGAGCGGGTAGCAGGCGCGCGGCCCCCACCGGCGGACCAGCATCGGCGCGAGCAGGGCCGCCACCAGGTGCAGGATCAGCAGGACGAGCACGCGTACTCCAGGTCGAGGTGGCAGCGCGCGCCGGCACGCTGCGCCACGACCGATCAGACGTCAGATCACCGGTCGGGGGGCCATTTTGCGGAAAATGACCCACGATGATGACGAGTGGGCGTATTCGGTGGCTGCCGACGGTCAGCGGAGCGCGACGTCGCCGGCGGACACCGACTGCTCCGGGTCGCGGCGCGGCGTCAGACGCGCCGAGCCGGAATGGTCGTCGCCGGCTCGCGGGCCGGGCACTCCCGCGGGGTCTCCACCAGCAGGTCGGGTCGGCCGAGCTGCCGGACGGCCTTGTTGACCACCCGCTGCGCGGCGGCGAGGGAGCGCACCGGCAGCAGCTTGCCGCGGCTCTCCCGGCGCAGGACGAAGTAGTGCACAGCGGCGCGGACCAGCCCGCGGTCGGCGGCGCTGGAGTGGGCGGTGGCGACGACCAACTCGCGCAGGCAGCGGGCCAACTCCTCGGCGAGCTCCAGCTCGGGGCCGTGCAGGCCGGTGCGGAGTGCGGCGAGATGGCCGTCGACCTTGCGGATGAGCACGTCGGTCCCGGGCCCGGAGCCTCGCCCCTCGACGGTCATCCAAGCCCTCCACCCGACGCTGCGTTGCGAGTGAAGTTACTTTATGTTGTCCGGCGCAAGCAAGCAGTTAAGTAAGACTTAACAGCTGCAACGCCGCATCCATCGCGTAAGACTCCGCACCCGGACAGACCAGCGTCCACGGATGCCGAGATGTCACATCGGCGAGGCAGGATGGTTGGCGTGGCGGACAAGGTGAGCGGCGGGGACAGGGTGCTGGCGGGCTTCGGCGCGGCGACCCGCGAGTGGTTCACCGCCGCCTTCGCGGCGCCCACCGCCGCCCAGGCCGGCGCGTGGCAGTCGGTCGCCGCCGGGCGCAACGCCCTGGTCGTCGCGCCGACCGGCTCCGGCAAGACCCTCGCCGCGTTCCTCTGGTCGCTCGACCGGCTGGCCAAGGAACCGCCGCCGGCCGAGGCACGGCAACGCTGCCGGGTGCTCTATGTCAGCCCGCTCAAGGCCCTCGCGGTCGACGTGGAGCGCAACCTGCGCGCCCCGCTCGCCGGCATCCGGCAGGCCGCCACCCGGCTCGGCCTCACCCCGCCCGAGATCACCGTCGGCATGCGCACCGGCGACACCCCGGCCGACGAACGCCGGGCCTTCGCGCGTACCCCGCCGGACATCCTCATCACCACGCCGGAGTCGCTGTTCCTGCTGCTCACCTCCGCCGCCCGGGACTCGCTGCGCGGGGTGCGGACGGTCATCGTCGACGAGGTGCACGCGGTCGCCGGCACCAAGCGCGGTGCCCACCTGGCGCTCTCCCTGGAACGCCTCGACGCGCTGCTGGAGGCGCCCGCGCAGCGGATCGGCCTCTCCGCCACCGTGCGGCCGATCGACGCCTGCGCCCGGTTCCTCGGCGGGGCCCGTCCGGTCGACGTGGTGCAGCCGCCCAGCAGCAAGACCATCGAGGTCAGCGTGCAGGTGCCGGTGGAGGACATGACCCGCCTCGACGAGCAGGAGCCGCCCGTCGACGACCTCGGCGGTCCCGGCCCGCGCCGGGCATCGATCTGGCCGGCCGTCGAGGAGCGGGTATTCGCGCTGATCCGGTCGCACCGCTCGACCATCGTCTTCACCAACTCACGGCGCAGCGCCGAGCGGCTCTGCGCGCGCCTCAACGAACTGGCCGCCGAGGAACTGGCCGGCGGGCCCGACGGCGCCACGGAGGGCGGGCGCGCGGCGGACGCGTTCGCCGGGCCGGCGGGGCCGCTGCGCGCGCCGCGCCAGCCGGCCGAGGTGATGGCCCAGTCCGGCGCGGCGGCCGGCGCGCCACCGGTGATCGCCCGCGCCCACCACGGCAGCGTCTCCCGCGAGGAGCGCAAGCACATCGAGGAGGCGCTGAAGTCCGGGCAGCTGCCCGCCGTGGTCGCCACCTCCAGTCTGGAGCTGGGCATCGACATGGGCGCGGTCGATCTGGTGGTGCAGATCGAAGCCCCGCCGAGCGTCGCCGCCGGGCTGCAACGGGTCGGCCGGGCCGGGCACCAGGTCGGCGCGGTCTCCCGGGGCGTGGTCTTCCCGAAGCACCGGGGCGACCTGCTCTCCTGCACCGTGGTGGCCGAGCGGATGACGGACGGTGCGATCGAGGAGCTGCACTACCCGCGCAATCCGCTCGACGTGCTGGCCCAGCAGATCGTGGCGATGGTGGCCCTGGAGCCGTGGCGGCTGGGCGACCTCGCCGTGCTGGTCCGCCGGGCGGCCCCCTTCGCGGAGCTGCCCGACTCGGCGCTGCACGCCGTGCTCGACATGCTGTCGGGGCGCTACCCGTCGACCGCCTTCGCCGAGCTGCGGCCCCGGCTGGTCTGGGACCGGGCCACCGACGTGCTCACCGGCCGGCCCGGCGCCCAGCGCCTCGCGGTGACCAGCGGCGGAACGATCCCCGACCGGGGGCTGTTCGGTGTCTTCCTGGCCGGCGCCGAGCGGGCCGCCCGGGTGGGCGAACTGGACGAGGAGATGGTCTACGAGTCGCGGGTCGGCGATGTCTTCCTGCTCGGCTCGTCGTCCTGGCGGATCGAGGAGATCACCCCTGACCGGGTGCTGGTCTCCCCCGCGCCCGGGCAGGCCGCCCGGATGCCGTTCTGGAAGGGCGACCAGCTCGGCCGCCCGGTCGAGCTGGGGCGGGCGATCGGCGCCCGGATCCGCGCGCTGCTCCGGCAGAACGACGCCGACGCGATCGCCGCGCTGCGCGCGGGTGGGCTGGACGACTGGGCCGCCGGCAACCTGCTGGCATACCTGCGGGAGCAGCGGGAGACCACCCGCGCCCTGCCGGACGACCGGACGGTGGTGGTCGAACGGTTCCGCGACGAACTGGGCGACTGGCGGCTCGCCGTGCACTCGGTGCTCGGCGCCCGGGTGAACGGCCCATGGGCGCTGGCCATCGGCCGCCGCCTCGCCGAACGATACGGGGTGGACGCCCAGCTGATGCCCTCCGACGACGGCATCGTGGTCCGGTTGCCGGACACCGCGGACGAGCCGCCCGGCGCCGACGTGGTGGTCTTCGAGCCCGACGAGATCGCCCAGCTCGTCGAGGAGTCCGTCGGCACCTCGGCGCTGTTCGCGTCCCGGTTCCGCGAGTGCGCGGCCCGGTCGCTGCTGCTGCCGCGCCGCGACCCGCGCCGGCGGCAGCCGCTCTGGCAGCAGCGCCAGCGCGCCGCCCAACTCCTCGACGTGGCCAGGGAATACGCCGACTTCCCGGTCACCCTGGAGGCCGCCCGGGAGTGCCTGCAGGACGTCTTCGACCAGCCGGCCCTCGCCGAGCTGATGCGCGACCTGGGCAGCCGCAAGGTACGCCTGGTCGAGGTGGAGTCCGAGCGTCCGTCGCCGTTCGCCCGCTCGCTGCTCTTCGGTTACGTCGGCGCGTTCCTCTACGAGGGCGACGCGCCCCTGGCCGAGCGCCGGGCCGCCGCGCTCGCCCTCGACTCCGGGCTGCTCGGCGAGCTGCTCGGCCGGGTGGACCTGCGGGAGCTGCTCGACCCGGCGGTTCTCACCGAGACCGAGCGGCAGCTGCGCTGGCTCACCGAGCAGCGCCGCCCCCGCGACGCCGAGGACGTGGTCGAGCTGCTCCGGGTGGTCGGCGACCTGAGCGAGGCCGAGCTGGCCGAGCGGGACGTACCGGTGGGGTGGCTGACCGAGCTGGCGGCGGCCCGCCGGGTGCTGCGGGTCCGCATCGCCGGCGAGGACCGCTGGGTGGGCGTGGAGGACGCGGCCCGGCTGCGCGACGCGCTCGGCGTGGCGCTACCGGTCGGGGTGGCCGAGGCGTACCTGACGCCGGTGGCCGACCCGCTCGGCGACCTGGTCGCCCGGTACGCGCGTACCCACGGCCCGTTCGCGGCGGCCACCTGCGCCGCCCGGTTCGGGCTCGGGGTGTTCGTGGTCGAGCAGGCGCTGCGCCGGCTCGCCGCCACCGGGCGGGTGGTCTCCGGCGAGTTCGCCCCGGACAGCGCCGGCACCCAGTGGTGCGACGCCGAGGTGTTGCGGCTGCTGCGCCGCCGCTCCCTCGCGGCGCTGCGCCGGGAGATCGAGCCCGTGCCGCCGCGGGCCCTCGCCGCGTTCCTGCCCCGCTGGCAGCAGGTCGGCTCGCCGGCCCGGGGGGTGGAGGCGGTCGCCGCCACCGTGGAGCAGTTGCAGGGGGCGGCGGTGCCGGCGTCCGCGCTGGAACGTCTCGTGCTGCCCGCCCGGGTCGCCGACTACTCCCCCGCCCAGCTCGACGAGCTGTGCGCCAGCGGGGAGGTGGTCTGGGCCGGATCCGGGGCGATCTCCGGCGGCGACGGCTGGGTCACCCTGGCGTACGCGGACGCCGCGCCGCTGCTGCTCCCGCCGCCCGACGAGGCCCTGGCCCGCACCCCGCTGCACGAGGCCGTGCTGGACGCGCTCGCCGACGGGCAGGCGCTCTTCTTCCGTGCCCTCTCCGACCGGGTCGGCGCCACCGACGACGCCGACCTCGCGACCGTGATCTGGGACCTGGTCTGGGCCGGCCACCTCACCAACGACACACTCGCTCCGCTGCGAGCGGTGCTGGGCGGGGGCGGGGCGCACCGGTCCCGGCCGTCCGCCGCGCGCACCCGCTACCGCCGGCCCGGCCGCATGGCGCTGCCCAGCCGCGGCGGCCCACCCACCGTTGCCGGGCGCTGGTCCCGGCTGCCCGAACGGGACCTCGACCCGACCCGCCGGGCCGCCGCCCTCGCCGACCTGCTGCTCGAACGGCACGGGGTGGTCACCCGGGGCGCGGTCATGGCCGAGCAGGTGGTCGGTGGCTTCGCCGCGGTCTACCCGGTGCTGTCCGCGCTGGAGGAGCGCGGCGCGGCCCGCCGGGGATACTTCGTCGAAGGGTTGGGCGCGGCACAGTTCGCCGTACCCGGGGCGGTGGACCGGATCCGCGCCCTGGCCGACGACGCCCGGGGCGCGGGCGGGCCGGCCGTGGTGCTCGCCGCCACCGACCCGGCGAATCCCTACGGCGCGGCGCTGCCCTGGCCGGAGCGGGTCGTCGACTCCGGCGACGGCACGACTCCGGCCACGGGGCACCGGGCCGCGCGCAAGGCCGGTGCCCTGGTCGTGCTCGGCGGCGGCGACCTGGTGCTCTACGTGGAGCGCGGCGGGCGGACTCTCCTGTCGTTCACCGACGACACCGACGCGCTCGCCGCGGCCGGCAAGGCGCTCGCGGACGCGGTGCACTCCGGCGCCCTCGGCGCCATCTCGGTGGAGCGCGCCGACGGTGAGGCGGTGAACAGCTCGCCGCTGCGCGACGCGCTGACCGCCGCCGGCTTCCGGCCCACCCCGCGCGGCCTGCGCCTACGCGGCTGACACCCTCCCCTCATCCCGGCCCGCGCCCCGCGCGCCAAGATCGTGCTCGATCCAGGAACGAGTGGTATCGGAGAGTGGGCGAGGCCACTACTTCCCGGATCGAGCGCGATCTTGCGAACCGGTGCCGTCGCGCGCGAGGTGCGCGGGGGATGCAGTCCCTCGTCGGTAGGGTGTGGCCGGCAGACGACGAGGGAGGGCGGCCCGATGGCCGCGATCCAGATACGACCCGCGGAGCCACCCGACCAGCCGGACGTGGCGGTGCTGCACCACCGGGAGTGGGGCGGCCCGTACGTGGTGGTCCACGACACCCGCTACGACCTGCGGGAGCTGCCGACGCTGGTGGCGGTGGACGACGCGGGCGCGGTGGACCGGTCCGGCGGTATGCGCCGCAGGAACGATGCCGCGCCCCCGGGTGGCCCCGGAGGCGCGACAGGCAACAGCCGACCGTCAGTTCGCCCGGATCAACTGACCCACCAGGCCGTGCTGCTCGTCGTTCGGTCCCGAGCTGAACCAGAGCGTGCCCGCGCCGCCGGTCGTCGCGGTCCCGGGCAGCAGCGCCCAGAGACCGTCGATGGTGATCACGTCACCCTCGGCGTCCTGCAGCTGGCCCTGGAACTCGGTCCCGTTGAACACGTTGATCCTGCCGTCGCCGAAGTTGCCCACCAGCAGGTCACCGGCGAAGCTGCCGAAGCTGCTCGGCGCGATGGCCATGCCCCACGGCGCGTTGAGCGTCCCCTGGCTGGCGACGCGGGACACGCTCCGGCCGACGTCGGTGAAGAGGTCCACGAAGCCGAGCCCCTCTCCGGGCACGTCGTCGTGGGCCGCCGCGTCCTGCTTGGCGTAGCTGACGTAGACCCGCTCGCCGACCGCGAACACGTTGAACGGCGCGAAACCCTCCGGCAGGTCCGGGTCCTGGAAGCGGCCGTCCGAAAAGTTGACCTTCTCGAAGTGCTGGTCGAACACGTCGATCCGCGCGTTGTGGAAGTCGGCGGCGAGCAGGAAGTTGCCGGAGTCCGTATGCAGCAGGGTGGCTCCCTTGTAGACCGCGCCCTCCGCCCCGTGAGCAACGACGACGCCATTGGCGCCCGCGTTCTGGTTCCACGCGATGACGTCGCCACCCTCGGTGACGAAGATGAAGCGGGCGGGCGCACCGCCACCCGTGTCCGGCACCGCGAAGCCGGCCGTGTCGTTGAACACCGCGCCGGTCGGCCCGCCGGGCACGCTGACCGTAATGTTGACCTTGTCGACGAGCTCGCCGTTCACCCCGCCGCTGTAGACGGTGGCCGTGTCGGTGCCGTTGTTGGCCACCCACAACGGCGTGTCCGGCCCCAGGGCGAGGCCCCAGGTGTTGACCGCATTCGGATCCACGAGCGCCGGTCTTTGGGAGTCCTGAGTCAGCGCCTGGTCCGAGACCTGGTTGATCACGTCGAAGCGCGGCGTCGGTTGCGTCTGAGGGCCGCCGTCTGAGGCCCACGCCGGACTACCGACGGCGGTGGTCGCGGCCACCGCTCCGATGGCCACCAGCCGTGCCATCTTCGTCGCCATGCTGCTCCTCTCGATCGACTGACAGGGACCCGCGTCCGCAGGATGGGCCGGGTGACCGTTGCGGGCGCAGGCATGGGCGTCGGCAATCTCGATGCGAGGAATCGTGGAGCCTCAACCGTTACGAATCGGCCGGGCGCCCATAGCAACGCTTTCATGGCGATCGGACGGTCGACGCCAGTTTGATGAAATGTTGTCACATTTCACCGGCAGGGACGCCCTACCGGCCAGCCGTCCTGCTGCCACCGGCCCGCCGGATAGCCTTCCCGCATGGCCCGGACCGCCTGGATCTCGTTGACCACCGACTACGGTCTCGCCGACGGGTTCGTGGCGGCCTGTCACGGAGTGATCGCCCGGCTCGCCCCGGCCGCGCGGGTGATCGACGTGACCCATCTGGTGCCGCCGGCGGACGTCCGCCGGGGCGCGGCGGTGCTCGCCCAGACCGTGCCGTACCTGCCGGTGGGGGTGCACGTCGGGGTGGTCGACCCGGGCGTCGGCACCAGCCGGCGGGGGATCGCCCTGGCCACCCCGGGCGGGCTGTTCGTCGGGCCGGACAACGGGCTGCTGCTGGACGCCGCCGAGGCCCTGGGCGGGGCCACCGAAGCGGTGGCGTTGACCAACCCGGCGTGGCTGGCGCCGGCGGTGTCCCGCACCTTCCACGGCCGGGACGTGTTCGCACCGGTCGCCGCCCGGCTGGCGCTCGGCGCGCCGCTGGCCGAGGCCGGTCCGGCGGTGGACCCGGCGGCGCTGGTCCGGCTGCCGGCACCGGTGGTCCGCACCGAGCCGGACGGGTTCGCCGCCGAGGTGCTCACCGTCGACCACTTCGGCAACGTGCAGCTCGCCGCCGCCGGCGAGCTGCTGGACCGGCTGCCGGAGCGGGTCCGGGTGGCCCGCCGGGCCGACCGACAACTCCAGCTCGGCGCGCCGCGGCCTGACGCCGTCCCTGGAGCCGTCGCGGTGCACGGGCGGACCTTCGGCGACGCCCCGCCCGGCGCGCTCGTCGCGTACGTCGACTCGGCCGGGCTGGTCGCGCTGGCGGTCAACACCGGCCGCGCGGTCGACCTGCTCGGCGTACGCCCCGGGGACGTGCTGACGGTGCACCGGGACTGAACCGGGTACGGCCCGGACCGGCGAGGCAGGATGGACGGGTGCCCGAAGGTGACACCGTCTGGAACACCGCCCGCCTCCTGCAGCGGGCGTTGGCCGGTGCCCGGCTCACCGGCTCCGACTTCCGGGTGCCGCAGCTCGCCGCGACCGACCTGACCGGCTGGACCGTCCGGGAGTCGGCCAGCCGCGGCAAGCACCTGTTGCTCCGGCTCACCGCCCCCGAGGATCGAGCCACCGGCCGCGAGGACACGGCAGCCGGCCCCGAGGACAGGGCCGCCTGCGGACGCGACTGGACGCTGCACTCGCACCTGCGGATGGAGGGCGCCTGGCGGGCGTACGCCCCGGGCGAGCGGTGGGCGGCCCGGCCGGCGCACCTGATCCGGGTGGTGCTCCGCTCCCCCGGCGCGGTCGCGGTCGGTTACCACCTGCACGAGCTGGCCCTGATCCCGACCGCCGACGAGTCATCGCTGGTCGGCCATCTCGGGCCGGACCTACTCGGCCCCGGCTGGGACCCGGACGAGGCGGTCCGCCGGCTGGCGGCGCATCCGGACGAGACCATCGGCGAGGCGCTGCTGGACCAGCGCAACCTGGCCGGGGTGGGCAACCTCTACAAGTGTGAGCTGCTCTTCCTGCGTGGGATCTCGCCATGGACGCCGGTCCGCGCCGTGCCCGACCTGTTCGGCACGGTCACCCTCGCCCAGCGGCTGCTCGCCGCGAACCGGGGCCGGTGGACGCAGAGCACCACCGGCTCGCTGCACCGGGGGCAGACCAGCTACGTGTACGGCCGACGGGCTCAGCCCTGCCGGCGCTGCGGCACCGCGATCCGCAAGGAGGAGCAGGGCGACCGGGTCACCTACTGGTGCCCGACCTGCCAGCCGGACCGCCACTGACCCCCCGGCCGCCGCAGCCCGTCCACTTTGTAGGCTGGGCGAACTTGCATCCCGGGCCCGGGTCGGACGTCGCGGTCGGCGGCGTCGTCCGTGCTCCGACCACACGGGGGTAGGCGGTCTGATGCGGTCCACAAGCACGATCCGGCTCGGTGCGTACGCGCTGACCGCGGCGTTGGCACTGAGCGGATGCGGGGTTCTCGGCGGCGCCGACGGGTCGGGCGGCCGCCCGGCCCCGGTGGCGGCCGCGTCCGGGGCCGTCGCGGACCTCGGCGCGGTGGTCGCCACCCGCGACGTCCAGATCAGCAAGAGCAGCAACCTGTATTCGGTGCGGGTCGAGCTGTACGAACTGCGGCGCCGGGACGGGTTCGTCACGGTCAACGTCAGGATGACCCGCACCGACCAGGGCACGGGGAACAACGACTGGCAGGTCGGCGACACCTTCGAGGGCGACACCATCTCGCTCACCTTCGCCGGGGTGACCCTGCTGGACCGGAAGAACCGCAAGCGGTACCTGGTCGCGAGGGTGGACCCGAACACCACCCCGGACGGCAAGGACAGCCAGTACCTCGCCTCGACGAATCTCTCCACAGTGTTCGTGAAGCCCGACCAGTCCATCTGGCTGTACGCCACCTTCGGCGCACCGGCGGACGACGTCGCCGCCGTCGACGTGCTCATCCCGCGGGTACCGGTGTTCGAGAATGTCCCGCTCGGCTGAGCGGGTGGCGGCGCTGGCCGTCGCCCTCGTCCTCGTCGTGCCGGCCCGTGAGGCGGTGGCCGCGCAGCCGTCCCCGGCGCCGGGACCGATGGTCGTGCCCGGGCCGAGCATCGCCCCCGGCACGAAGGTGCTCCGTCCGGCGCTGGACATCACCGCATCGCCGCTGGACATCCTCATCCCGATCGAGGACCTGGCCGACGGCAGCATCACCGCCGAGTCCGGCTCGCGGGTCGAGCTGACGCTCGCCGCCGACGTCCTGTTCGCCTTCGGCAAGGCCGCGCTGTCCCCGGCCGCCCGGACCCGACTGGCGCGGATCGCCGAGCAGCTCAGCACGCAGGCCAAGGGCACCGTGCAGATCGAGGGCCACACCGACTCGGTCGGGGACGACCGGAGCAACCTCACGCTGTCCCAACGGCGGGCGGAGGCGGTCCGCGCCGAGCTGGCCCGGCTGCTCGGCGCGGCGCCGGTCACCTTCGACGTCCGGGGCTTCGGCGAGGCGCGGCCGGTGGCGCCGAACCAGGTGGACGGCCGGGACAACCCGGAGGGCCGGGCCCGGAACCGACGCGTGGAGATCCACTTCAACCGGTAGCCGATGCGTGGAACTTCCACGAACCGGCAAGATCCCCCAAGATAGGGACGATTGGACACTTCCCTCCCCCGGCTTCGACGTCGCATGCTGCGGTTGACCGCTCACCGATCGTCAGCAGCGCGTACGCCCGCCACGCCAGAGTGGCGGCGGGCGCGCCTTGATCCGGGAGAGAGCCATGGCCCTGTTCCGCAGACTCCGGCCGGGCCGGGCGGACCGCGCCGTCCGGGCCGACGAGGACCACGCGCCGACCGTGCCCGCCACCCGGGTCGCCGAGGAGGAGACCGGTCCGGTGCCGGCCAGCCTCGACCCGGCTGCCGTGCCGCGCTGCTTCGGCCCGGTGCCGAACTTCGCCGGCAGCCCGCTGCCGGCGTTGGACCGCGACGGCCGGCCGGTGCCCGGGACCGGCATCCGCAAGTTCGTCGACGCGCTGCCGCTGCCCGGCGCGTTCGACAACTCCAGCTCGGCTGGCGGCCATAATTCGGCCTCCGCGCCGCCAGGCGGCGCTCCGGACCGAATGAGGGCCGGTCTGGCGCCGCGCCGCGACCTGGAGCCGTCGCCAGCCACCGCCGGGCTGGACGCCCGACTGCCGGTGGCGGTGCCGGACACCATCACCTGGCCGGGCTGCGACTACTACGAGATCGGGTTGCAGGAGTACGCCCAGCGGCTGCACCGGGACCTGCCCGCCACCGGGCTGCGCGGCTACCGCCAGCTCAACCTGGGCACCGACCCGTCCGGGCACAACACGGTCAACCCGCCGGACCGGCCGTGGCACCTCGGCCCGATGATCATGGCACGACGCGGCCGGCCGGTCCGGATCAAGTTCATCAACCAGCTCCCCACCGGCCGGGCGGGTGAGCTCTCCCTGCCGGTCGACGAGACCGTCGACGGCGCCGGGACCGGGCCGCTGGACGGGCCGGCGCCATACCCGCAGAACCGGGCGGTGCCGCACCTGGCCGGCGCGCAGACGGCGTGGATCAGCGCCGGCAACCCGTGGCAGTGGGTCACCCCGGCCGGCGAGATCACCCCGTACCCGACCGGGGTGGGAGTGACCCCGGTGCCCGACATGCCGCCGCCTGGTGCCGGAGCCACCACGCTCTACTTCCCCAACGACCAGAGCGGGCGGCTCATGTGGCTGCACGACAACACCCTCGGCCTGTCCCGACTCACCACCTACTCCGGACAGCTCGCCCTCTATCTGCTCACCGATCCGGCCGAGGAGCGGCTGGTCGACGACGGGGTGCTTCCCGCCGACCAGCTGCCGCTGGTGATCCAGGACAAGACCTTCGTGCCGGACGACGCCCAGCTCGCCGCGCAGGATCCGACCTGGGACCGGGACCGCTGGGGCGCCAAGGGCAGCCTCTGGCACCCGCACGTCTATCAACCGCGGCAGAACCCGTACCGCAGTACCGGCACCAACTCGACCGGCCGCTGGGACTACGGGCCGTGGACGCACGACCCGGACGGCGGCCGCAGCCCGTGGGTCGCTCCGGTGCCGAACCCGCACCACGACCCGGTCGCCGAGCCGCACGAGCCGCCGCTGGCCCCGGGCGTGCCGCACCCGTCGGCCGTCCCCGAGGCGTACGGGGACACCCCGCTGGTCAACGGCGTGGCGTACCCGTACCTGGAGGTGGCGCCACGGGCGTACCGGTTCCGGATCCTCAACGCCTGCGCCGACCGCAGCCTGAACCTGCAGCTCCACCGGGCCCGGTCCGACGGGCCGATGTGGACCGACGGCGGTGCTCCGGCCGACCCGGACGCCGGGGAGGTGCCCATGGTCGAGGCGGTACGGGCGGCCGGGTGGCCCGCGTACTGGCCCACCGACGGGCGCGACGGCGGCGTGCCCGACCCGCGCGCCGCCGGCCCGGACCTGATCCGGATCGGCAACGAGTGCGGCCTGCTGCCCGCCCCCGTGATGCTGGTGAACCGGCCGATCGGCTACCGGTACGACCGGCAGGACCCGACCGTGCTCAACGTGGACGGGCACACCCTGCTGCTCGCCCCCGGGGAGCGGGCCGACGTGGTGGTGGACTTCTCCACGGTGCCCCCGGGGAGCACGCTGATCCTCTACAACGACTGCCCCGCCCCGCTGCCCCGGTTCGACCCCCGGTACGACCACCACACCGACGCCCCGGACCGCACCGCGATCGGCGGGCTCCCCGCCGCCCGGCCCGGATTCGGCCCGAACACCCGTACCCTGCTCCAACTCCGGGTGACCGGCAGCCCGGCCGAGCCGTACGACGTGGCTCGGCTCGCCGCCCGGCTCCCCGGCGCGTACGCGGAGAGCCAGCGACCGCCGATCGTGCCGCAACCGGCGTACGACGCGGCCTTCGGCACTCGGACGGCCCGGGAGACGCTGGTCCCCGCGCACGCCACGTCGGTCAGCTTCACCCCGGCCGGCGCGGTCGCCCCGGTGACGCTGCCGCTGCTGGTGAAGTCGGTCGGGCAGGTCTTCGAGGCCCGGCACGGCCGGGCGGTGGGACGGCTCGGCGTCGGCCACCCGAACGCCGGCCCGCTCACCACGGCCACCCTGCCGCTCGGGCCCGTCGACCCGGCCACCGAGGTGCTGTACGCGACCGATCCCACCGCGCCGGTCGGCGGGCCGGCCGACGGCACCCAGCTCTGGCGGATCGTCGGGGACGCGCCGCGTACCCACCCGGTGCACGTCGAGGGCTGCGACATGCAACTGGTCAACCGGGTCGCCTGGGACGGCACGGTCCGGCCGCCGGACCCGGACGAGCTGGGCTGGAAGGAGACCGTCCGGGTCAACCCGCGAGAGGACGTGATCGTCGCGCTGCGCCCCGTCCCGCCCAGCCTGCCGTTCAAGATCGGCGACAGCGTCCGGCTGCTCGACCCGTCCCGGCCGGCCGGCGCCCGGCTCGACGCCAGCCCGGTCAGTCCGGTCGACGGGCGGCCCTCGGCCGTGGTCAACCAACTGGTGAACCTGGGCTGGGAGTACCGCTGGCAGACCCGCTCGGCAGGGTTGCGCGACCAGGGCATGAGCCGGCCGCTGGTGCTGCGGGTCGCGCCGGTGGCCCCGACCGGGCTGACCGCCACCCCGGCGTCCGGGTCGGCCACCGCGCTTCCGGCCATCGCGCTGGCCTGGACGGGCAACGGCAGCCGCCCGCCGGCCACGAGTCACCTGCTGCAACGCGCCACCGACGCGGCCTTCGCCACCGGGCTCACCGAGATCACCGTGGCGGCCGCCGCTACCAGGTACACCGACGCGACGGTGACACCCGGGATCACCTACCACTACCGGATCCGGGCGGAGAACACGGTGAGCTGCTCGGCCTGGTCGAACGGCGTCCCGGCGTCGGTGCAGCTCACCTCGCCGGCGAAGCTGGCCGCGGCGGTGCCGCCGGCCGCGCCGCTGCGGGTCGCGCTGCACTGGGCCAACCGCTCGTTCGCGACCGGGGTGGACGTGCAGCGGGCCACCAACCCGACATTCACCAGCGGGCCGGGCACGACCGCCATCGCGGTCGGCGACGCCCACGTCGATCCCGCGGTCGCGCCGGACACCACGTACTACTACCGGGTCCGCACCACGTACCTGGGCGCCTCGTCACCGTGGTCGACGGTCGCCGCGGTGACCACTCCGCCGCGGCCGGGGCTGCCGACCGGGGTCGGCGCCACCGCGACCGCACCCACCCCGGACACCGCCACGGTGATCCTGAACTGGTCCGCCAGCACGCCCACCGGGCCGGGCTCCGGGTTCGTGGTGCAGCGGGCCGCCGACCCCAGGTTCAGCCGCGAACTGACCACGTTCACCGTCACCGGCCGCGGGTTCACCAACACCGGGCTGGCCCGCGGCGTCACCTACCACTACCGGATCCGGTCGTTCAACGTCGTCGGCACCTCCGCCTGGACCGGCCCCATCCCGGTGACCACCCCCGGCTGACCACCCGCGCCAGGGGTCAGGGGGTGGGGGTGGTGCGCAGGGGGGTGCCGACGGTGCGCAGCTCGGCCAGCGCCGACGCCACCCCGTGCAGCAGGTCGGTCGCCTCGGTGAGTCGGGCCGCGGCCGGGTGCTCGGTGCTCGGCCGGGCGTCCTCGGCCACGTAGCCCGCGGCGGCCACGACCAGCCGCTCGTACGCGCACACCCCGCTCTCCAGCTGCGCCGCCAGGGTGCCGTGCGCCTCGGTGAGCGCCCCCCGGGCCTCGGCCGGGGCGAGCCTGAGGGCGCGTTCCACGCTGGCCACCCGGCCCGCCAGGTCACGCAGCGAGCGGTCGGCGGCGGCCGCCTCGCGAACCACCGGCTCGGCCAGCCCGGTCAGCCGACCGGCCATTCCGTCCAGGGTCGTCGCCGCCCGGTCGAGCCGGGCCCATGACGGGGCGGCGGTGGTGCCGCGCAGCGCCACCCGGGAGCGGGCCCGGCGTAGCTCGGCGAGGACCGCCGGACCGACGGGCAGCCGCTCGACGACGGCGACCAGCCGGGCGCGGGAACGGGCGGCGGCCTCGGCCGGGTCGAGGGCCGGTGGCACCGGCACCGCCGCGAGGGCGCGCAGGTCGGCCCAGCGCCAGGCGGCGACCGCGATGGCACTGCCCGCCGCGGCGGCCCAGGCCGCGTCCGGCAGGCCGAGCCCGGCGTACGGGGTCAGCACCGCCGCCGCACCGCCGAGCCCACCGGCCAGGACGCTCCACCGGCGGGCGGACCGCCGCAACCGCCGCAGTCGGCGGAAGTGTCGCGCCCGCTCGTCCACCATCGGTCTCCCCCGCCTCTCAGCTGGTGGTGCTCTCCCCGGTGCCACGCTCCCGGCTCATGCTCGCCCGGATCTCGTCGAGCCGGGCGGCGGCCGCCGGGTCGGCGGCCGGCGCGGGCTGCCCCACCGCCGGGCGCTCCTGCTGGCCGGTGAGCCGCTCGCCGGCCATGCTCGACCGGATCTGCTCCAGTCTCGCCGTTCCGGCCGAGTCGAGGGTGGCCTTCTGAATCTCCAGCATCCGGCCCTCCACCGAGTTGCCGGCCAGCTCGGCCCGACCCATCGCGGTGGCGTACCGGCGCTCGATCCGGTCCCGGACCTCGTCCAGTGCCGGGGTGGTGCCGGGGGCGGTGAGCGAGGACATCGACTCCAGCGAGCGGGCCACGCTCTCCTGCATCTTGGCCTGCTCGAGCTGGCTGAGCAGCTTGGTGCGCTCGGCCAGCTTCTGCTGGAGGATCATCGAATTGTTCTCGACCGCCTTGCGGGCCTGGGCCGCCGCGCCGAGCGCCTGGTCGTGCAGCGTCTTGAGGTCCTCGGCGGCCTGCTCGGCCGAGACCAGCTGGGTGGCGAGGAGCTGCGCGGACTGCTCGTACCGTCCGGCCTCGGCCTCCTCGCTGCGGGCCCGGGCCTGGTCGGCCAGGACCAGGGCCTGCCGGGCGTTCGCCTGGAGCTGCTCGACCTCGGACATCTGCCGGGACAGCTTCATCTCGAGCTGGCGCTGGTTGCCGATCACCGCGGCCGCCTGCTGGACCAGCGCCTGGTGCTGCCGCTGGGCCTCCTCGATGGCCTGCTGGATCTGCACCTTCGGGTCGGCATGCTCGTCGATCTTCGAGCCGAAGAGCGCCATCAGGTATTTCCAACCCTTGACGAACGGGTTAGCCATCTCCGCGTTGTCCCCTCAGTAGCGTCGCGCCGCCTCGACCGGGCCGGACGGGGTCGACCGGCGGGCCGCGCGGTGTGCCTCCATCGTTCCAGGCGGACGCCAGACCGGCACCCGTACGACCCTGATCAACATTATGCGGCGGGCGCCACCCGAAACCATGGCGCGGCGGAGCGGAGTCAGGCGGCGCAGACCACGTCCCGGTCCGCGGAGCGGACCCGGGTGCTGCGCAGCGTCGCCTTGAGCGGCGAGTCCTGGCGGACCTGGACGGCCACCGACCCGTCGGAGGAGACCTGGCGGACGCTCCGGTTGGTCGCCTTCCGGACGGCCGGGGCGACCCGCGACGGCTCGACCGACTCGTCGGCCATCGGAACCAGCACCTCCGGCAGCTGCTCGGCCAGGGCGACCGTGTCGCTGACCTCGCGAAGCAGCTCGGAAAGGCGGGCACCGAGCGCGTCGCAGATCGCGGCCAGCAACTCGCTGGAGGGCTCCTTCTGGCCGCGCTCGATCTCCGAGAGGTAACCGAGGCTCACGTTGGCGGCGGAGGAGACCTCGCGCAGGGTGCGGTGTTGCCCCTGCCGGCGCGCCCGAAGTGCGTCACCGATCACCCGGCGTAGCAGGACCATCGCACCTCCCCCTGTCGGGACCACCTTCTCCGGCCCGGCCGTGCCGCGCCGGACCGGGGCGAGCCCCTCCGGCGCCGACGCCGTCCGTCGGAGCCTTCCCGCAACCGTACCCGTTGACCGCTCCGGCGACATCCCGCCCCGCCCCTCCAATTGCCCGGATCCGTCCTGGCCGGTACCGAAGCCACCGTGCGCGGGCAGGCCCACGGTCGGGCGGGTCGCCGCCCGGCTCACCGGTGGCCCGCCCCGGCTCGGTCGGCCTGGTTGACCGGGCCGCCGTGGTCCGCCTCGCCGACCGCGGCGTAGATCCGGTCGGCGAGCAGGCGCAGCGCCTCGATCACCGCGGCCGAGCGGATGTGGTCGCGGCCACCGTCGAGGTCGAGCCGGCGTACCTGGGTGCCGCCGGGACCGGCGACGCCGACGTACACCAGGCCGACCGGCTTGCCGTCCTGCGGTTCCGGCCCGGCCACGCCGGTGGTGGCCAGCCCCCAGTCGGCGCCGCAGCGGCGCCGCCCACCCTCGGCGAGCGCGGCGGCCACGTCCGGGTCGACCGGTCCGCGCTCCGCCAACAGGTCCTCCGGTACGCCCACGAGCTGCGACTTCAGCTCGGTGGCGTAGGCGACCAGACCGCCCCGGTAGACGCCACTCACCCCGGCGATCTCCACGATCGAGGCGGCGAGCAGGCCGCCGGTGAGGGATTCGACGGTGGCCAGCGTCTCGTGCCGCAGCGCCAGGCTGTGCACCACCCCGGCCGCCGGATTTCCGACGGGCCGCTCGTGCCTCGCATCCGTCCCCATACCGATCTCTTCCCCCCTGTCGCCGGCCCTACCCATCCTGCGCACCGATCCGTCGACCACGAGGTTGTTGCCACGACGCGCCCGCCCGGCCGAGCACCAGGGCGGGGCCGGGGTGGTGGTCAGGAGGTGGGGCGGCGGAGACGGAGGGCCTGGGCAATGTAGTCGAAGCCGGTCAGCACGGTGACGACGACGGCGGCACCCATGATCCAGGGGCCTACCACGGCCAGGGCGGCGGGCATCGGCCAGAGGTACCAGGTGATGGCGAGGATCTGGAGTGCCGTCTTGATCTTGCCGCCCCGGCTGGCCGCGATCACCCCGTGCCGGATCACCCAGAAGCGCAGCGCCGTGATGCCCAACTCCCGGACGAGGATCACCACGGTGACCCACCAGGGCAGCTGGTCGTACCACGAGAGCAGCACCAGGGCGGCCCCGGTGAGCGTCTTGTCGGCGATCGGGTCGGCGACCTTGCCGAGCGAGGTCACCAGCGCGAACCGGCGCGCGATCCAGCCGTCCACGAGGTCGGTCGCCGAGGCGACCACGAAGATCAGGCAGGCGGCCATCCGCCAGTCCGGGTGCGTCATCCCGGAGGCGACCACCGTGGCCGCGAAGACCGGCACCAGCACCAGACGCATCGCGGTCAGCACGTTCGCGGCGTTGAGCAGCGGAACGCGGGTCGCCACCGTCGACTCCGCCCCGGTCATCCCCGCACCCCGCTCCAGCCGCCGTGGCGTTCCTGGCACCCCACCACGTGGCTCCCCCGCTCCGTCCGGGCCCGTCGTCACCGTGCCGCGCCGGGCGCCGCCGAGATCATCTCATCCGGTACGGCGACCAGGTCGACACCCTCGGTCGCGGTGACCGTGGCCCGGACCAGGTCGCCGGGGCGCAGCGCGGCCAGGTCGACCCCGCCACCCTCCGGCGCGACCAGGGTGGTCGATCCGTCGACCTCCGGCGCCTGGTGGGCCGCCCGGCCCTCGACCACGCCGTCGGCGACCGAGTCGACCAGCACCTCGACCGTCGAACCGAGCCGCTCCTCGGCCCGCTGTGAGCAGAGCTCGTCGGCGAGCGCGCTGAGCCTGTCGTACCGTCGCTTGACGGTGGCGGCGGAGACCTTGCCGGGCAGGCCGGCGGCCTCGGTGCCGTCCTCGTCGCTGTAGTCGAACACACCGATCGCGTCGAGTCGCGCCTCGGTCAGGAATCGGACCAGCTCGGCCACGTCCTGCCGGGTCTCACCCGGGAAGCCCACGATGAAGTTGCTCCGGGCGCCCGCGTCCGGGGCGAGCGCGCGGGCGGAGGCCAGCAGCTCCAAAAACCGGTCGGTGGAGCCGAAACGGCGCATCCGGCGCAGCACCGGCTCGCTGGAGTGCTGGAACGACAGGTCGAAGTACGGTGCCACACCCGGTGTGGTGGCGATCACCTCGACCAGGCCGGGCCGGGTCTCGGCGGGCTGGAGGTAGCTGGCCCGCACCCGGACGATCCCGTCGATCGCGGCGAGCTGCGGCAGCAGCTTCTCCAACGCCCGGGGGTCACCCAGGTCCTTCCCGTACGAGGTGGAGTTCTCGCTGACCAGCACCAGCTCGCGGACGCCGGTCTTGGCCAGCCACTCGGCCTCGGCCAGCAGCTCGTCGGGCGTGCGCGAGACGAACGCGCCGCGGAAGGCCGGGATGGCGCAGAACGCGCAGCGACGGTCGCAGCCGCTGGCCAACTTGAGCGAGGCGACCGGGCCCGTGTCGAGCCGGCGCCGCAGCACCTGCCGCAGGTGGGCCGGGGTGTGCTCGTCGGTCTCGCTGGCCACCCGGCTCGGGGTGCCGTGGCCGGGCAGCGACACCGCCACGTCCCGCCGCTGCACCGGGGTGAGCGGCAGCAGCTCCCGGCGGTCGCGCGGGGTGTGCGCATCGAGGGCCTGGCCGGCGACGACCGCGTTCAGCCGGGCCGAGATGTCCGGGTAGTCGTCGAAGCTGAGCACCGCCTGGGCCTCGGGGAGGCTGTCGGCCAGCTCGCGGCCGTAGCGCTCGGCCATGCAGCCGGCGGCGACCACCTTGGCGCCGGTGTCGGCGGCGGCGAGCAGCGTCTGGATCGAATCCTGCTTGGCCTTCTCCACGAAGCCGCAGGTGTTCACGACCACCACGTCGGCGCCCTCGCCGTCGGTGGTCACCTGCCAGCCGTCGGCGTGCAGCCGGGCGGCCAACTCCTCCGAGTCGACCTCGTTACGAGCGCAGCCGAGAGTCAGCAGGGCGACGCGGCGGCCGTCGGCCGACGGGGAAGGGGAGGTGGCAGACACCATCCGAGGGTACCGGGCCGCGCCGGTGCGCCCGCGACGGCAGGCCGCCGGCATCGACCCGCTCACACCGGGCGGGTCACCGCCTCCGGTCCGCCCGCGCCTGCCGCTCCGCCCGCAGGGCGCGGGCGCCCGTCAGCGCGGCGCCGCGCCCACCCGGGCCAGGCGGTCGAGCAGGAAGACCTCCGTGCCGGCCAGACCGGTGGAGCAGAAGACCGAGATCTGGTCCGCACCGGTCCGGCCCGGGACCGCCCCCGCCAGCACCGCGCCCAGGTCGCGCAGCCGCCCGGCGTACGGCTCGACGGTGGTGAGCATCGGCGGGACGTACGCGGCGGCCTGGGCCGGCGAGTCGGTGACCAGCACGTCGGCGGCGTCCAGCAGGTCCGGACCGAACTCGTGCCGGTTCACCTGCTTGAAGCCGACGGTGTTGACGTGGGTGCCCGGGGCGAGGTCGGTGGCGGCCAGCACCGGGGTGGTGCTGGTGGTGGCGAGCACCACCACGTCCCGGTCGCGGACCGCCGCGGCGGCCGAGTCGACGGCGCGGGCCGGTACGCCCAGTTCGGCCCGGACCCGGGCGGCGAACGCCTCCCGACGGGCCGCCGAACGGCTGTGCACGGTCACCTCCCGCAGCTGGCGCACCGCGGCGGCGGCCCAGACCTGGGTCCACGCCTGGCGACCGGAGCCCACCACGCCGAGGGTGGCCGCGTCACGGCGGGCCAGCGCGTCGACCGCCACCCCGCCCAGTCCCCCGGTGCGCCGGGAGCCCAGCTCCTCGCCGACCGCGATCGCCCGTACCGCGCCGCTCCGCGCGTCGTGCAGCACGACCAGCTGCCCGCTCACCGGGAGCCCGAAGGTGTCGTACGACCGGAAGCCGTACCACTCGCCGGTGAGGTGGCCGGCGGTGAGCACCATCCGGCCGCCGTCCAGCTGGGCGGACGCCCGGGGCGGGGCGATCAGCCTGCCCTCGTACGCGGCCAGCAGAGCGTCCCGCATGGCGGCGACGGTGAACGGGGCGTCCACGGCGGCGACGTCCTCGTCGGAGAAGAGCAGGGTCATGACGAACATGATGCAACTTGAAGTTAACGTGAGATCCAACGATGGTGTGGTTCGTCACCGCACCGGTCGACCTCCGACGGTGGTGCTAACGTCGGCTGCGGCGGCCGCTGTGCCGCCCCGGACGAGTGGTGGGCGTACCCGGTCAGGCCAAGACGCCCCGTGTCAGACCACCCGTCCCGGCCCCGGCGGCCGGGCCCACCCCTCAGAGGTGACCGTCATGGCCTGGATCGTGCTGGTGCTCTCCGGACTGCTGGAGACCGCGTGGGCGATCGCCCTCGCCCGCAGCGCCGGCTTCAGTCGCCCCGTCCCCACCGTCGCCTTCGTTGTCGCGCTGGTGGCCAGCATGGCCGGCCTGGCGTACGCGTTGCGCGAGATCCCGGTCGGCACCGGCTACGCCGTGTGGGTGGGGATCGGGGCGGTGGGCACCGCGCTGGTCGGCATGCTGGCGCTGAACGAGCCGGCCACCCTCCCCCGGATCGGCTGCCTGTTTCTGGTGATCGCGGGCGTGGTCGGGCTCAAGTTCTTCCACTGACGCCCCGGAACGCCCCCGCGTCCGGTTTGGACACCTGTCCCTGGCGGGTAGTGCTCCCTCACCTCATCCGAGGGACCTACCCGTCACGGAGGACATCATGGCCGACATCCATGCCACCGCCCGGCCGCGCAGCGGTGCGGCGCGCATCTGCACGATCCTCGCGTTCGTCTTCGCCGTCATCGCGATCTTCTTCCTGCCGCCGCTGTTCGGCCTCGTCGGCCTGGTGCTCGGCATCGTCGGCGCCGTGCTCGGCGACAAGCCGCTCGGCTGGTACGCCGCCGGCGCCAGCGTCGTGGGCGCCGTCCTCGGCATGATCATCAGTTACGCGATCTACAACTCCTGACCCATCCGTACGCGTCCCCGGGCCTGCCGGACCACCGGCGGGCCCGCGCACGTCCGCTACGCCTCGTCGCCGCGCAGGCCGGCCAGGACCTCGTCCAGCTCGTCCGGCTTCACCAGCACGTCGCGGGCCTTGGAGCCCTCGGACGGCCCGACCACGCCCCGGGTCTCCATGAGGTCCATCAGCCGGCCGGCCTTGGCGAAGCCGACCCGCAGCTTGCGCTGGAGCATGGAGGTGGAACCGAACTGCGAGGTGACCACCAGCTCCACCGCCTGCACCAGCAGGTCCAGGTCGTCGCCGATGTCCTCGTCGATCTTCTTCTTGCTCTCCTGCGCCCCGGTCAGCACGTCCGGTCGGAACTCCGGCTCGCGCTGGTCCTTGCAGAACTTCACCACGTCGGCGATCTCGCGCTCGGTCACCCAGGCGCCCTGGATCCGGATCGGCTTCGACGCGCCCATCGGCAGGAAGAGGCCGTCACCCCGGCCGAGCAGCTTCTCCGCACCCGGCTGGTCGAGGATGACCCGCGAGTCGGCCAGCGAGGAGGTGGCGAACGCCAGCCGGGACGGCACGTTCGCCTTGATCAGACCGGTGACCACGTCGACCGAGGGGCGCTGGGTGGCCAGCACCAGGTGAATGCCGGCGGCCCGGGCGAGCTGGGTGATCCGGACGACGGAATCCTCCACGTCGCGCGGCGCGACCATCATCAGGTCGGCCAGCTCGTCCACGATCACCAGCAGGTACGGGTAAGGTCTCAGCTCCCGCTCGCTGCCCGGCGGGGCCTTGATCTCGCCGTTGCGCACCTTGCGATTGAAGTCGTCGATGTGTCGGACCCCGTTGGCGGCGAGGTCGTCGTAGCGCATGTCCATCTCACGGACGACCCACTCCAGCGAGTCGGCCGCCTTCTTCGCGTTGGTCACGATCGGGGTGACCAGGTGCGGGATGCCCTCGTAGCCGGTCATCTCGACCCGCTTCGGGTCGATCAGCAGCAGCCGCACCTCGTCGGGAGTCGCCCGGGTCAGAATGGACACAAGGAGAGAATTCAGGCAGCTCGACTTGCCCGCACCGGTGGCTCCGGCGATGAGAATGTGCGGCATCTTGGCGAGGTTGGCCACCACGTAGCCACCCTCGATGTCCTTGCCGAGCGCGACCACCATCGGGTGGTGGTTGCCGGTGGCGGCCCGCGAGCGGAGCACGTCGCCCAGCGCCACGTTCTCCGGGTCGGTGTTCGGGATCTCCACGCCGACCGCGCTCTTGCCCGGGATCGGGCTGAGGATGCGGACGTCCGGCGACTTCACCGCGTACGCGATGTTGCGGGAGAGCTGGGTGATCCGCTCCACCTTGACGCCCGGGCCCAGCTCGACCTCGTAGCGGGTGACCGTCGGGCCGCGCGTGAAGCCGGTGACCGCCGCGTCAACGTCGAACTGCTCGAAGACGCCGGTCAGCGCGGCGATCACCTCGTCGTTGGCCTTGCTCCGGGTCTTCGGCGCGGCGCCGCTGCCCAGCATGTTGGCCGGCGGCAGCGCGTAGTCGCCGGCCAGGCCGGTGAGCGCGAGCTGCTCGGCCCGGGTGGGCAGCGGCGAATGCTCCGGCGGCTCGGCCGGCTTGCGGCTCGCCGGCACCTTCGTCGACAGCTTGCGGGGCAGGACCAGGGTGTCCTGCAGGTCGACGCCGTCGAGGTCGTCGTCCGGGTCCTGCGGGTCCAGCTGCGGCGGGACGCGTTTGGCCGGCCGCTTGCGGGCCGGCTTCGGCGGCTCGGCTTCGGCTTCCGCCGCGTCGGGGGACGCGAGCAGGCTGCCGGCGAGCAGGCCGAGCCGTTCCGGGATCTTGTTGATCGGGGTCGCGGTGACCACCAGCAGGCCGAAGACCAGCAGCAGGATGAGCAGCGGCATCGCCACCCAGGCGGTGACCGCGGCCGCCAGCAGGTCACCGACGCCGGCCCCGATCAGGCCGCCCGCGTAGTCCCGCTGCACCGCGTCGGCCGGATCCTGTCCGATGTGCAGCATCGCCGCGGTGGCGAGCAGCATCGAGCCCCAGCCGACCAGGCCGCGCCCGCGGTGCGCGGGATCGCCCGGGGTCCGCATCAGCCGCCAGGCGCCGATCATCAGCAGCACCGGCACCACGATCGCGATCGCACCGAGGAAGAGGCGGACGGTGTCGGCGAGGCGGGCGCCGACCGGCCCGGCGCCGCCGAACCAGATGGCCACCGCGCTGAGGATGGCGACGCCGAACAGAAGCAGCCCGGCGCCGTCGCGGCGGTGCTCCGGGTCGAGGTCGCGGGCCGAGGCGGCCTGCCGGCCGGCGGCGCGGACCGCCCAGCCCACGCCGTGCGCCAGCCCCATCCACAGTGCACCGACCGCCCGACCGACGTAGACCGCCGGTCCCGGCCGGGCCGCGGGCCGCCGCCGGGGGGTCGCCCGGGTGGCCTTCTTCGCCGGCTGGCGGGCACGGCTGTTCGTGCTACCGCGCGGCGACGCGCCGCGCCGCCGGCTCGCCTGAGAGGTACGGCCCGCCATAGAGTCACCGTAACGGCGGGACCCGGCAGATCGCCGCTTTTCCGGGTCGTGTCCGCGCGTCGCAGCACGGACCGCGCCGTCGATGTGTTATTCGCCTCAGAAGGGATGCCCCCATGGCGTCGCCGGAGATCGAGGACGGTCCGGACGGTCCCCTGGCCGGACACCCGCAGGCGTTGTGCCCGTTGACCGACGAGTTGATCGCGGCCGTGCTGGCCAACCGGGGGTACGCGGTGGCCGAGGACCCCGACGGCGACCTGGTGGGCCGCTGGGACCAGCACCTGATCTGGTTCCACCGCCGGGGCGCGGCCGGGGAGCTGCTGCAGGTCCGCACGGTCGCCGCGCACCGCTTCGGCATCGAGCGCGTCCCCGACCTGTACGCCTTCTGCAACTCCTGGAACCACGACCGGCTGTGGCCGAAGGCGTTCGTGCACGTGGCCGACGACGGACTGGCCCAGGTCTGCGGCGAGGTGACCACCGACCTGGAGCGCGGCGTCACGCCACACCAGCTCGACCAGCTCATCGACTGCGGCATCACCACCGGCTGCCAGCTCGGCGCCGCCGTGGGCCGGCTGCCCGGCGGGTCGGTCCGGTGACCACCTCCCGCGACCGGGGCCTGGCCGATGCCCTCGCCGAGGCCCGGGACCAGCCCGACGGCGAGGCCCGCTGCGCCGAGCTGGAGCGGATCGCCGCACGGGCCGACGCGACCGGCGACCCGCACACCGGGCTGGCCGCGCGGTTCGCGTTGATCGAGGCGTACCTGCACCTCGGGGAGCGGTGGCGGCTGGTGGAGCTGGTACGCCGCTGCCTGGCCGCGCTCGACCGGGCGCCCGGGCTGCTGGACGGCCACCCCGGTGCCGCCGATCGGCTGCGCCGACACCAGCGGCAGGCGGTGGAGGCGCTGTTCGGCACCCCCCGCGTCGGCCTGGACCAGGCCCGATCCCTGTTGGACGATCTCGCCGACCGGCTGGGCCCGGACGCCGAGCCGGTGGCCGAGCTGCGCTGCCGGCTCGCCGACCACCTCGGCGACGAGCCCACCGCCCGGCGGGAGCACGGGCGCTGGCACGACCACCATCTCGTCTCGCCACGCCGCGACCCGGACCAGTCACACGAACAGACCGGCGCGGCGGCGCCGAAGCCGCGCCGCGACCCGGATCAGGCGGCCGGCGCGACCGACCCGGCCGCCGGCTGTCCCGGTTGCGCGCCGGCCCGGTCGGCCGAGCTGCTGGCCGGCTGGGGCGAGCCGGCGGCGGCCCTGGCGGCGCTGCGCCCGGTGCTCGACCGCGAGCTGAGCTGCACCGACCAGCCGGAGCGGGCGCTGGCGGCGGCGCTGCTGCCGTGGCTGCGGACGGGCAAGGTCACGCGCGCCGCCCGGGCGCACGTCCGGGCGTACCGCCGACATCGGCGGGAGCGGGCGGCGTTTCCGCTGCTCGCCGCGCACCTGCGGTACTGCGCGCTGGGTGGGCAACTGGATCGGGGGCTGGAGCTGCTGGCCGAGCAACTGCCCAGGCTGGACCAGCCCGCCGACGATCTGTCCGCGATGGAGTTCGCCGCCGCGGGGGCGCTGCTGTGCGGGCTGGCGGTCGAGGCCGGGCTCGGCGGCCGGCGGATCCACCGCCCCGGCCACGGGTCCCGGCCGGCGGCCGAGGTGGACGCGGCCACGCTGGGCGGGCAGCTGCAGGCGCTCGCCACCGCGCTGGCCGGCAGCTTCGACGCCCGCAACGGCACCGGGCACCAGTCCGGCCGGATCGCCTCCTGGCTGGCCGAACGTCCGCTCGCCGACCCGGTGCCGCTGCCCCCCGAGGACGACGTCGTCGAGTGGCCCGACGACGACGCGGCGGAACCGGGCCCGCCGGGCGAGGACGAGCCCGCCCCGCTGACCCTGGCGCTGCTCACCGCCGCCCTCGACGTACGCGGCGACGGGTACACGGTGGAGCCGGACGGCACGGTGGTGGGGCGCTGGGGTGAGGCGGTGATCCAGTTCCGCCGGCTCGGGCGGCAGGGGGAGATCCTGCACGCCCGGGTGGCGGCGGCCCGTCGGCTGCCGGCCGCCCGGCGCGCCCAGGCGTACGCATTCTGCAACGCCTGGAACCACGACCGGCTGCTGCCTGCCGCATACGTGCACGATCCCGGCGACGGGACGCTGGTGCTGGCCGCCGACGTCACCACCGACCTGGCGCACGGGGTGGCCCCGGCGCAGCTCGTGGTGCTCGTGACGGCCGCAGTCAGCACCGGGACGGCGTACGCCGAGGCGGTCGCGGCGCTGACCTGACCTGACCCGTCGGTCGGGGTCAGACCTCGACGACCGTGGGGACGATCATCGGCCGGCGGCGGTAGGCGTCGTTGACCCAGCGCCCGACGGTGCGCCGGACGATCTGCTGGAGCTGGTGCGGGTCGGTGATGCCGTCCGCAGCGGCCCGGTTGAGCGCCTCGGTGACCAACGGGACGACCGGGTTGAACGCCTCCGGGTCCTCGGAGAAGCCCTTCGCGGAGACGGTCGGGCCGCCGACCACCTTGCCGGTGACCGAGTCGACCACCACGGTGGCGGCGATGAAGCCGCCGTCGCCCAGGATCCGCCGCTCGGTGAGCAGCGACTCGCTGACGTCGCCGACGGCGAGGCCGTCGACGTAGACGTACCGGCTCTTCACGTGGCCGACCAGGCTGGCCCGCCCGTCCACCAGGTCGACGACGTCGCCGTCCTCGCAGAGCACCACCCGGTCCGGGGCGACGCCGGACTCCACGCCGAGCCGGGCGTGCGCCCGCAGGTGGCGCCACTCGCCGTGCACCGGCATCAGGTTGCTCGGCCGGGTGACGTTGAGCAGGTAGAGCAGTTCCCCGGCGGGGGCGTGGCCGGAGACGTGCACCTTGGCCACGTCCTTGTGCACCACCACGGCGCCGGCCCGGGCCAGCCGGTTGATCACCCGGTAGACCGAGGTCTCGTTGCCCGGCACCAGCGAACTCGCCAGCACGACGGTGTCGCCCGGCGCGATGGTGATGTGCCGGTGGTCGCCGCTGGCCATCCGGCCCAGCGCGCTCATCGGCTCGCCCTGCGAGCCGGTGGACATCAGCACGATCTGCTCGGGCGGCAGGGAGGTGGCCTCCTCCAGCCCGACCACCAGGCCCGGCGGGATGTTGAGCAGGCCGAGGTCGCGGGCGATGCCCATGTTGCGGACCATCGACCGGCCGATCAGCGCCACCTTGCGGCCGTGCTCGATCGCCGAGTCGAACACCTGCTGCACCCGGTGCACGTGCGAGGCGAACGAGGCGACGATGATCCGGCCGCGCGCCTTGGCGAAGATGGAGTCGAGCACCGGCCCGATCTCCCGTTCCGGGGTGACGAAGCCGGGGATCTCCGCGTTGGTGGAGTCCGACAGCAGCAGGTCCACGCCCTCGGCGCCGAGCCGGGCGAAGCCGGCCAGGTCGGTGATCCGGCCGTCCAGCGGGAGCTGGTCCATCTTGAAGTCGCCGGTGTGCAGCACCAGCCCGGCCGGGGTGCGGATGGCCACCGCCAGCGCGTCCGGGATGGAGTGGTTGACCGCGAAGAACTCGCACTCGAACGGGCCGAGCCGCTCCCGTTCGCCCTCCCGCACGGTCAGCGTGTACGGCTGGATCCGCCGCTCGGCCAGCTTCGCCTCGACCAGGGCCAGGGTGAACTGCGAGCCCACCAGCGGGATGTCCGCCTTGTGCGCGAGCAGATACGGCACCGCGCCGATGTGGTCCTCGTGGCCGTGGGTGAGCACGATCGCCTGGACGTCGTCGAGCCGGTCCAGGATCGGGCCGAAGTCGGGCAGGATCAGGTCCACGCCCGGCTGCTCGACGTCGGGGAAGAGCACCCCGCAGTCGACGATCAGCAGCTTGCCGTCGTACTCGAAGACGGTCATGTTCCGGCCGATCGCGCCGAGTCCGCCGAGCGGGATGATCCGCAAGCCGCCCTCGGGCAGCGGCGGCGGCAGTTCACCCTCGATGTGCGCCTCGGTCACGCGTCCACCTCATTCTGCGACGCCGTCTCGCGGCGTCCGTCGTGTCGTTCGATCATTCGGGAAGTGCCAGGCCCGCCGCCGCGCAGTCGGCGCGCAGCTGGGCCAGTTCGTCCGCGGTGGCGTCCACCAGCGGCGGGCGTACCGGGCCGGCCGGCAGGCCGCTGGCCGCCAGGCCCGCCTTCACCAGGATCACGCCCTGGGTACGGAAGATGCCGGTGTACAGGGGCAGCAGCCGTCGGTGCAGCGCCAGCGCGGTGGCGACGTCGCCCGCCTCGTACGCCTCGATCATCTGCTTCGTCTGCACGCCGGTGAAGTGCGTGGAGGTGCCGACAACGCCGACCGCGCCGACCGCGAGGGCGGGCAGGGTCAGCGCGTCCTCGCCGCTGTAGAAGGCCAGGTCGCTGCGGGCGAGCACCCAGGAGGTGGCGGTGAGGTCGCCCTTGGCGTCCTTGACCGCGACGATCCGGCCGTGCTCGGCCAGCTTCACCAGGGTGTCGGTGGCGATCGCGGTGCCGGCCCGGTGCGGGATGTCGTACAGCATGATCGGCAGGCCGGTGGCGTCGGCGACCGCGGTGAAGTGCCGCAACAACCCGCTCTGCGGCGGCTTGCTGTAGTACGGCGTGACCACCAGCAGGCCGTGCGCGCCGGCCTTCTCCGCCTGCGTGGCCAGTTCGATGGTGTGCCGGGTGTCGTTGGTGCCGACCCCGGCGATGATCCGGGCCCGTTCGCCGACCGCCTCCACCACGGCCCGGATCAGGGTCTCCTTCTCCGCGTCGGTGGTGGTCGGGGACTCACCGGTGGTGCCGTTGAGCACCAGCGCGTCGTTGCCCTGCTCGTCGACGAGGTGCCGGGCGAGCCGCACCGCGCCGTCCGGGTCGAGGGACCCGTCGGCGGTGAACGGGGTCACCATGGCCGTGATCAGTCGCCCGAACGGGCGCGACGCGCCCCGGTCGGGGGCGGCAGGGTGGTCGTGCGTCATGTTCACAACCTAGCGGACGACCACCGGCGTCCCGGTGGCGAAGGGTGCAGGACTCACTCGGCGTGCGGGCTGGCCGCCACCTCGGTGCCGTCGGGCAGCGTCGAGATCACGAAGTCGGCGAAGACGTTCGGCGCGACGCCCTGGAGCTGCCGCAGGCACTCCACGGCCAGCTCGCGGATCTCCACGTCGGCGTGCTCGGTGGCGCGCATCTTGACGAAGTGCCGCCAGGCCCGGTAGTTGCCGGTGACCACGATCCGGGTCTCGGTGGCGTTGGGCAGCACCGCCCGGGCCGCCTGTCGGGCCTGCTTACGGCGCAGCGTCGGGTTGGGCTCGTCGACGAAGCGCGCCTCGAGGCCCTCCAGCAGCTCGGTGTACGCCCGCACGCTCGCCTCGGTCGCCTCGACGAACTTCTTGTGCAGCTCCGGGTCCTCGGCGATCGCCGCGGGCTCGACCATGGCGGCGTCCCGCTCCGGCACGTACCGCTGGGAGAGCTGGGAGTACGAGAAGTGCCGGTGCCGGATCAGCTCGTGGGTGAAGGACCGCGAGACGCCGCTGAAGTAGAAGCTCACCGAGCCGTGCTCCAGCACGGAGAGGTGGCCCACGTCCAGGATGTGTGCCAGGTAGCTGGCGTTGGTCGCGGTGGCCGGGTTCGGCTTCTTCCAGCTCTGGTAGCAGGCCCGGCCGGCGAACTCGGCGAGGGCCTGACCGCCCTCGGCGTCGGTCGACCACGGCACGTCGTCCGGGGCCTGGAACTGGGTCCACGCGATGAGCTTGACCTGGGGCTGCACCATGTCCGGCATTCCTGCGACTGTAGTGGCCCGGCAGCACTGGGCCAAAGCTGGGCTCGGCGGGTCGAAAGCGCTCATGACCTGCGAATCTTGGACACTTCCGAGGAGCGGCGGACGGCAAGTGTCCAAGATCTCGCACCGCACCGTCGGGTGGGCGGCCGGGTCAGACGTAGAGCGAGGTGAACGGGGCCCAGGGCAGGTTGCGCGCCACCGAGAAGGCGAACCACACGGCCAGGAAGCCGCCGAGCACCTTCGGGCTGAGCCTCAGCTCCGGCAGCCGCCAGCCGAACGCCCGGTTTCCCGCCCAGCTGGCGAAGAGGTACGCCAGGAAGGGCAGCGCGAAGACGAAGACGAAGTGGTGCCGGGCAGCGGCCGGCAGGTTGCCGTGCAGCACGTACCAGAGGGCGCGGGTGCCGCCGCAACCCGGACAGTCCAGCCCGGTGGTGAGCTTGAGCAGGCAGGTCGGCCGGGCGTCCGGCTCGCTGTGGGTGGGGTCGCTGAGCAGGGCGTACGCCATGCCCATGCCGACGCAGCCGAGCGCCGCGAGAGGCACCGCCCACCGTGGGGCGCGGGCGTGCAGCCGGATCACCAGGCGGGTGAACCGATCCTCCTCGACGGGCTGGTACGCCGCTCCGGCGGGCCAGATCGCCGACCCGGGCTCGGCCACGGCGGCAGCCGCAGCGCCTTCGGCGTGCGACCCGGCCACGGCCGGGCCGGCGGCGGCCGGCGGGACGGGGACCGTCTGCGGGTCGGGCGGGGCGGCCGGCCGGTCAGCGCTCGTCACGGGCTCACCGTACACCCGCCAGGCCCGTCAGCGCGGCGGCCAGCGGGACCGCCAGGTCGCCCCCGACCGGTGGGGCGACCGCGTCCAGGCCGAGCCACCCGGCCAGGCGGTAGAGCTCGACGGCGAGCGCCAGCGCGGTCTCCCCCGGATCCGCCCCCGGCTCCACCCAGGCGGCCGGCACCAGCAGCACCCCCGCCCTCCGGTCGGCCTTGAGGTCGACCCGGGCGGTGAACCGCTCGCCCTGCAGGAAGGGCAGCACGTAGTAACCGTGGACCCGCTGCGGCGCGGGCACGTAGATCTCGATGCGGTAGGTGAAACCGAACAGCCGCTCGGTGCGCGCCCGCTCCCAGACCAGCGGGTCGAACGGGCTGACCAGGGTGTTGCCGCGTACCCAGCGGGGCAGCCGCGCCTGCGCGTGCAGGTAGGCCGGCTGCCGCCAGCCCTGCACCTCGACCGGGGTCAGCTCCCCCGCCTCGACCAGCTCGGCGATCGCGCGCCGGGCCCCGGCCACCGGCAACCGGAAGTAGTCGCGCAGCTCCGGCTCGGCCGCCACGCCCAACGACCGCGCGGCGACCGCGACCAGCGTGCGGTGGGCGTCGGCGTCGCTCGGGGTGGGTGCGTCGAGCACCGCGGCCGGCAGCACCCGCTCGGGCAGATCGTAGCGGCGGGCGAACGAACTGGTGCGTTCGGCGGCGGTCACCTCGCCGGACCAGAACAGGAACTCCAGTGCGCGCTTGACGGTGGACCAGTTCCAGCCCCAGTTGCCGGTCTCCCGGGGCGCGTCGTGCTCGATCTCGGCCGCGGTGAGCGGCCCCCGGGCGGCCACCTCGGCGCGCACCCAGGCGACCAGCTCGGGCTGCTCCTGGGCGATCCGGCGCATCCCGCCCCAGGCCTCGTCGCGGGCCTTGGCCATCCGCCAGCGCAGCGCCGGGTGCAGGCCGACCGGAACCAGCGACGCCTCGTGCCCCCAGTATTCGAAGAGCTCGCGGGGGCGCCGGTAGGCGGCGTCGTCGAGCAGCGCGGTCGGGTAGGGCCCGAGCCGACTGTAGAGCGGCAGGTAGTGGGCCCGTTGCAGGACGTTCACCGAGTCCATCTGGATCAGCCCGACCCGGTCCAGCACCCGGCGCAGGTGCCGGCGGGTGGGCACCCCGGCGGGCGGCGGGTCGGCGAAGCCCTGGGCGGCGAGAGCGACCCGGCGGGCCTGGGCGAGCGAGAGCGATTCCGGTGCGGCCATCGCCGGGGACCCTAGTCCACCGGTATGACGCCGGAGCGGACGCTGGACCTGCCGCCCGCCGGGGCATAGAACGGACGGATGCTCACCATTCGCCGGGAGGAGCCGGACGACGCGGAGGCGATCGCCCGGGTGCACGTGCACGGTTGGCAGACCGGGTACGCCGGGATCATGCCGGAGGAGGTGCTGCGCCGGCTGAACCCGGCCGCCTGGGCGCAACGCCGCCGGGACGTCGGCACCGCCGACCCGGAACACCCGTTCACCACCCTGCTCGCCGAGGTCGACGGGCTGGTCATCGGGTTCACCACGTTCGGGCCGTACCGGAACAACCAGGACCGCGGTGACCTCGACCGCACGTACGGCGAGATCCTGGCGGTCTACGTCGAGCCCGCGTACTGGGGCACCGGGACCAGCCGGGAGCTGCTGGCAGCGGCCCGGGCCGGGCTGGCCGAGCGGGGCTGGACGGAGTACCGGCTCTGGGTGCTCGCCGACAACGTCCGGGCCCGCCGCTTCTACGAGCGGGCCGGGCTGTCACCGGACGGCGAGGAGTCCAGCTACCCGGTGCCGCTCTCCGGTGGGCGTGACCCGGTCCGGCTGCGGGAACTGCGCTACGCCGCCCGCCTCGGCGCCTGACCCGGGCGGCCCGCCCCGGTCGGTGGGCGAGCCGCCCGCCGGTGCGGCCCAGCGCCGGATCGGCAGGCCGAGCAGCAGCGCCAGGCTGATCCAGACGTACATGTTGCTGCCGAGGAAGCCGGTCACGCCGCCGAAGTTCTCGTCGAACGCCCACACGATCCGGCTGATCAGGAAGGCGTACCCGATGGTCGCGGCGGCCAGGTGAACGCGGCGCCGGCGGCTCCGCGCGTTGGCCGCCATCCCGTTGTCGACCAGCAGGATCAGCGCCGGCAGCAGCCAGACCAGGTGGTGCACCCAGGTCACCGGGCTGACCAGGCACATGGTGGCACCGGTCAGGGCCAGGCCGGCGGCCTCGTCGCCGACGGCCACCGCGGCGCGGGAGCGCCATCCCCACACGGCCAGGACGACGAGCACCAGCGCGAGCCAGGCGACGGTGCTCGGGTGCGCCGGGTCCAGCCGGGCGACCACGCCCCGCAGCGACTGGTTGGAGACGAAATCCAGCTCGCCCACCCGGTCGGTGTTCCACAACGCCGAGGTCCAGAACTCGCGGGAGGCGTCCGGGAAGAGCGCACCGGCGAGCAGGGTCGCCCCGGCCGCCACGCCCATCGCCGCGAACGCGGCCCGCCAGCGCCCGGTGACCAGCAGGTAGACGATGAAGATGCCCGGGGTCAGCTTGATCGCGGTGGCCAGCCCGATGCCCGCGCCGGCCCACCGGCTGCCGCCCGGCAGCAGCCGCAGCAGATCCACCGCCACCAGGAAGAGCAGCAGCATGTTGACCTGGCCGAAGTTGACCGTCTCGCGCATCGGCTCGAACGCGGCGGCCAGGCAGAGCGCCACCGCGAGGGCGAACCAGCGGGTCCAGCCGGAGCGGCGGGCGATCGGGTCGACCAGCCACCAGATGACCACCGCGCTGACCACCACGGTGGCGGCGACGCTCACCGTGATCGCCGCCGACCACGGCAGGTAGGCCATCGGCAGCATGACCAGCGCGGCGAACGGCGGGTAGGTGAACCCGTACTGGGTGCCGAGCTTGAGGAAGTCGTAGATCTCCCCGCCGTCGTGCACCCACCAGGTCAGCGCGCCGTAATAGACCTTGAGGTCGAAGAAGCCGTGCCGCTCGGCCGCCACCGACAGGAAGGCGCTCACCGCGACAGCGAGCACCACCACGGCGACGACCTGCCCGATCGTCCGCCTGGCACCCTGCGCCAACGTCGCCTCCCTCGCCCTGCGTAGGCTCACGTGCCATGGCTCTCGGGTACGTCCGCCCCGCGCGTCCGGAAGACGCCGGCGAGATCGCACGCATCCAGCTCGCAACCTGGCGGGTCGCGTATCGCCGGATCCTGCCCCGGCACGTGCTCGACAACCTGGACGAGGCGTACCTCGCCCGGCGGTGGAGCGCGGCGGTGCAGGAGCCGCCTTCGAGCGCGCACCGTGTGCTGGTCGCCGTCGAACAGGCCGAACAATCGTATCTGGTGGGGTTCGTGGCATCCGGCCCGGCCGACGCCGAGGCGCTCGCGCCGGGCGAGCCGGTCGACGCGCTCGGCGACGGGGTGGCGGCGGTGACCGACCTGCTGGTCGAGCCGCGCTGGGGTCGGCGCGGGCACGGCAGCCGACTGCTCTCGGCGACCGTGGAGCACTGGCGGTCCGACGGCTTCAGCCGCGCGGTGGCCTGGGCGTTCGACGGGGACGCGGCGACCCGGAAGTTCCTCGCCTCGACCGGCTGGGAGCCGGACGGTGCCGCCCGGGCGCTGGACGTCGACGACATGCTGGTCCCCCAGCTCCGCCTGCACGTCGCGGTGCCCACCGAGCCGGCCTGAGGGCGCGCGCCGGCGCGGCCGGCGGTCCCGGCACAGGGGCGGGACCGCCGGCGCCCGGCTCAGCCCTTCTCGGCGGCGTCGTTGGCGCCCCGCACGAAATACCGCTGGAAGGTCGCGAAGAGGATCGCCACCGGGATGGTGGCCAGCAGGGCCGCGCCGAGCTTGAGCGGATACTGGGTGCCCTTGCCGAGCGACCCGCTGACCAGGTCGGCCAGGCCCCGGGGCAGGGTGAACAGGTCCGGGCTCTGGACGGAGACCAGGCTGTGCGGGAACTCGTTCCAGGAGCCCTGGAACGACAGGATGGTCAGCGTGATCAGCGCGGGTCTGGCCATCGGCAGCACCACCGACCAGAAGGTGCGGAAGACGCCGGCCCCGTCGATCCGGGCCGCCTCCTCGACGCTGGCCGGGACCGACTCGAAGAACTGCTTCATGATGAAGACCCCGGCCGCGTCGGCGAGCAGCGGCACCACCAGGCCCGCGTAGCTGTCGTAGAGGCCGAGCTGCTTGAGCACCAGGAACTTCGGGATCAGCAGCACCACGCCGGGCACCGCCATCACCGCGATGACCGCGGCGAAGAGCCCGGACCGGCCGCGGAAGCGCAGCCGGGCCAGCGCGTAGCCGGCGAGCGAGTCGAAGAAGACCCGGCCGAGCGTGACCAGCACCGTGACCAGCAGCGAGTTGCCGAGCCACAGCGGGAAGTTGGTGCCGGCGAAGATCCGCTCGAAGCCGGCCAGCGAGAGCGGGTCGGGCACCGGGGAGAGCGGGTTCGCCGCAGCGTCCGGCTCGGTCTTGAACGAGTTGCCGAGCTGGATGACGAACGGGTAGAGAAAGACCAGCCCGAAGAAGATCAGGACCGCGTACCCCAGGAAGCGGTTGACCTGGGCGCGGGGCCCACGGCCGCCGCGGCGCGCGACGGGCGCCGCCGGCCGGTCGGTCAGCACGGCCATGTCAGGACCCTTCCGGTACGCGTCGCCGCCACCACCGGCCGCGCCGGGGCTCGTCCCGGTCGGCCATCACGCGGCGTTGGACCAGGGTGAGCACGATGATGATCAGGAACAGCACGAACGAGATCGCCGCGCCGGAACCGTAGTCGAAGTCCCGGAACGCGGTGCGGTACGACAGGTACGCCGGCGTCAGCGTGGTCTTGGCCGGGTCGCCCTGGCTCATCACGTACACTTGGTCGAAGACCTGCCAGGAGCCGATCACGCCGAGGGTGAGCACCAGGAAGGTGGTCGGCTTGATCATCGGCAGGGTGACGTAGCGGAACCGCTGCCAGCGGCTCGCCCCGTCGAGGGTGCTGGCCTCGTCCAGCGCCTCCGGCACGTTCTGCAACGCGGCGAGGAACATCAGCATGAACGTGCCCGAGGTGGTCCAGATCACCAGGCAGATGATCGAGGTCATGGCGACGCTCGGCCCGGAGAGCCAGTCCCACCAGGTCAGCCCCAACGGGCCGCCGGAGGTGAGCGCGGCGGGCGGGGAGTCCACCCCGAACACGCCGAGCAGCAGGTGCAGCACGCCGCGGGAGTCGGCGAACCATTCCGGCCCGCCGATGCCGAACAGGCCGAGCAGCTTGTTGACCGCGCCGGAGTTGGCGAACAGGAACAGGAACACCACGCTGATCGCCACCGAGCTGGTGACCGAGGGGAAGTAGAAGGCGCTGCGGAAGAAGCCCTTCCCCTTGAGCATCCGGTTGTTCACGACCAGCGCGAGGCCGAGGGCGAGCACGGTCTGCACCGGCACCACGATCCCCACGTAGTACATGTTGTTGCGGACGCTGGTCATGAAGTCCCGGCGGGCGAGCCCGTCCTCGGTGAACAGCCGGGTGTAGTTGTGCCCGCCGACGAACGGCACGTCCTGGGTGAACGGGCTGCCCTGGCCGTTCCAGTCGGTGAGGCTCACCCAGAGCGCCATCAGGATCGGCAGCAGCATGAAGAGCCCGAGGATCACGATCACCGGCGCGACGAAGAGCCAGCCGGCGATGTTCTCGTTGCCCCGAACGCCGCTGCGGCGGCGGCCGCGCGGCGGGCCGGCCGGCGTGGTGGCCGGGGCGGCGAGCGCCTCCGTTGCCATCTCCCCTCCCTTTGCTGGGAGCCGACGCGGAGGGGCCCGCATCGCGGGCCCCTCCGGTCATGCTCAGCCGCCGAGCGCCGCCTTGGCGTTCTTGTCGAAGTCTCCCAGGATGGTCTTCGGGTCGCCGTTGGCCAGGCCCTGCAGGCCGGCCTCGAGGTCCCGCAGGACGCTGTCCATCTTCGGGGCGTTCACCGGGCCCTGGGCGTACGCGGCGCCGTCGATGAACGGCTTGTCCGCCGGGAACTCGCCGGTGTACTGGTCACGGACGGACTGCCGGGACGGCATCACGCCGAACGCCTTGGCGAAGGCGATCTGCTGGTCGCCGGCGGTCATCGCCTCGACGAACTTGATCGCCTGGTCCTTGTACTTGGACTTGGCGGCGACGCCCCAGCACTGGGTGAAGGAGAGGGTGCCCTGGCCCTTCGGGCCGGCCGGCAGCGGGACGACCTTGTACTTCATGTTCGGGAAGTCGTTCTGCAGGGCGCCCTTGATCCAGTTGCCCTCGATGGTCATCACGGCCTTGCCCTTGCCGAACGCCTCACCGGACCAGCCGGCGTCGAGCTGCTTCGGGAACTTCGCGTAGCCGTTGGTGAGCAGGGACTTCACGTACTCGAGGGCCTGGACGTTCTCCGGGGTGTCCGCAGTCGGCTGCTTGCCGTCCTTGCTCATCAGCCAGCCGCCGTTCTGCACCAGGAAGGCGCCGATCCGGTCGCGGGTGTCGCCCAGGGCGAGCGCCACCAGGCCCTTCGCCTTGATCTTCTGGCTGGTGGCGGTGAGCTGGTCCCAGGTGGTCGGCACGTCGGCGTCGGTCAGGCCGGCCTTCGCCCACAGGTCGGTGTTGATCTCCAGGGCGAGGGTGGAGAAGTCCTTCGGCGCGCAGTAGAGCTTGCCGTCGTAGGTGAACGTGTTGCGCAGGCTCTCGTAGAAGTCGTCCTTGTTGTTGACCTTGTCGCCGTACGGCTCCAGCGCGCCCACGCTCGCGTAGTCGGCGAAGCGGCTCGCGTCCACGTAGAAGACGTCCGGCGGGGTGCCGCCGGCGAGGGCCTGGCCGAGCTGCTGGGTCAGGTCCTGGGCCGGGGTGACGGTGGCGGTGTTGCCGGAGGCGGAGGCCCACTTGGCGGCGGCGTCCTGCACGGCCTTGGTCTCCGCGTCACCGGAGGAGCCGATCATGATCTGCAGGTTGGCCGGGCCGGTGGACTGCTTGGCGTCCTTGCCCGAGTCGTCGAAACCGCTGCCGCAGGCGGCGGAGCCGAACAGGGCGGCGGCGGCGAAGCCGGCCACCGCAGCCCGGGTGAGCGTGCGAGGTGTCATGTGATTCTCCTGATGGGGATGGGGGTCACGCGGTGTGCCGGAGCACGAGCGTGGGGCTGAGCAACGCATGAGGTTCGGTGGGCTGGCCGGCGAGCACGCCGGTGAGCAGCTCGACGCAGCGGGCGGCAGCCGCCTCGAGCGGCTGACTGACGCTGGTGAGCCCGATCGCGGCGGCCACGGGGGTGTCGTCGAAGCCGACGACCGCGACCGGCGCCGTCGCGTCGCGGACGGCCCGGAGTGCGCCGAGGGCGAGCGAGTCGCTGACGCAGACCACCGCCGTCGGCGGTTCGTCGGCGGCGAGCAGGTCGCGCATCTCCCGCTCGCCGTGGTCGATACCGTCCTCGGTCTCCCGATCGGGTGCGGTCCCGTCGAACCCGGCAGCCGCCATGACCGTACGCCACCCGGAGCGCCGGTCGTCGCCGACGCCGGAGCCCGCCGGCCAGCCGATGAAGGCGATCCGGCGATGACCGGCGTCGAGGAGCCGCCGGGTGGCCTGGGCGGTGCCGGCGGCGCCGTCGACGTCGACCCAGGGGTGGGCGTCCGGGGCGTCCCACGGCCGACCGAAGGTGACGAACGCCACCTGCCGCTCGGCCAGCCAGGCGGTGCGCGGGTCGCCGTGGTCCGTGCCGGTGAGCACGAACCCGTCCAGGTCGTACGCCCCGAGCAGGTCGTCGTACGTGGCGATCTCGTGGTCGTCGTCACGGGCGGTGTAGAGCATGATCCGGTAGCCGGCGGCGTCGGCGGTCTCGGTGAGACCGTGCAGGAACCGGTCGAGCACCGAGCCGTTGATGCCGTCCCGGGTGGGCTCGATACGGGCCGCGATGAGACGGGACCGGCCGGTCCGCATCTGCCGGGCCGCCTGGCTGGCCCGGTAGCCGAGCGCGGTGATCGCCTCCTGCACCCGGCGCCGGGTCTCCTCGCGGACGATGTGCGGCGCGTTGAGCACGTTGGAGACCGTCTGCCGGCTGACCCGGGCGTGCCGGGCCACCGTCGCGATGGTCACCTTTTCAGACACAAAATCCCTCTCGCCGGCTTGAACGTTCCAACCCCGATGGGGCAGGATTGGATCGTTCAAGTTTCTGGAATGTTTCGCACTTTGCACTGGCCGAAGGCATCTGTCAAGACGTCAGGTCGCCGCACCACAGAACCATCGATCAGCACCAGGAGTCCCCCCTTGTCCGAACGCCACCTGCAACCCCTGCTGCACGACCTGGTCGGAGTGCTCTTCGCCCCCACCAGCGCGCTGGGCGACGCGGCCGGTCAGATCCGCCCAGCCGGCGTCCAGGGTGTCTTCCACGCGGACGCCCGGGTGCTCTCCCGGGCCGAACTGCGCGTCGACGACCAGGAGCCGGAGGCGCTGACCCACGGCCCGGACGGGCCGCACGGAGCCCGCTTCGTCGCGCTGGCCCGCTGGCTCGGCGATCCCGGCCCCGACCCGACCGTGCGGATCGACCGGACCCGACAGGCCGGACCGCGAGGCGTCACCGAGGAGCTACGGGTCGCCTCCACCGCCTCGGTTCCGGTCCGCGCCACGGTCAGCGTCGACCTCGCCTGCGACCTCGCCCCGATCGAGGTGGTCAAGTCCGGCGCGAGCGCGCCACAGCTGGAGGCGAAGGCCGGCGAGCCCGGCCGGATCGAGTGGGCCGCCGAGGGAACCACCGTGACCGTGACCGGCGAGGCCGCCGTCGTGGACGCCACCGGCGACCGCGCTCTCGCGCCCCGGCTCAGCTGGCCGGTCGAGCTGGCTCCCGGCGCGACCGTCACGCTGCGCTGGCGGCTCACCGTCACCGACCCGAGGGCGGTGGTGGTCGCCCCGCCGGCCGGCCCGGAATGGTCCGTCCCGGAGGTACGCGCCGACGACCGCCGCCTGGTCCGGCTGCTCGACCGCTCCCTGGCCGACCTGCGCGGGCTGCGGCTGGCCGAGCCCGCCAACCCCGAGGACGTCTTCCTCGGCGCCGGCGTGCCCTGGTTCCTCACCCTGTTCGGCCGGGACAGCCTGTGGGCCGCCCGGATGATGCTGCCGCTCGGCACCGAGCTGGCCGCCGGCACGCTGCGCGTCCTCGCCCGCCGGCAGGGCGCCCGGGTCGACGTGAACACCGGCGAGGCACCCGGCAAGATCCTGCACGAGCTGCGCCGACACGAGTTCGCCCTGCCCGCCCACGAGCTACGGCTGCCGCCCGCGTACTACGGCACGGTGGACGCCACCATGCTCTGGGTCGGCCTGCTGCACGACGCCTGGCGCTGGGGGCTTCCCGCCGACCAGGTCGAGCCCCTGCTCCCGCACCTGGAGGCGGCGCTCGGCTGGCTCGGCGACCACGCCGACGCCGACGGCGACGGCTTCGTCGAGTACATCGACACCACCGGCCGGGGTCTGGCCAACCAGGGCTGGAAGGACTCCGGCGACGCGGTCCGCTTCCGCGACGGCCGGCTGGCCAAGCCGCCCATCGTGCTGGCCGAGGTGCAGGGGTACGCGTACCAGGCGGCGATGCACGGCGCCGACCTGCTCGACGCGTTCGGCCGCCCCGGGGCCGACCGCTGGCGCGGGTACGCCGACGAGCTCGCCCGCCGTTTCCGGGCCGCGTTCTGGGTCGACGGCCGGTACGGCCCCCAGCCCGCGCTCGCGCTGGACCGGGACAAGCGCCCGGTGGACTCGCTGACCAGCAACATCGGCCACCTGCTCGGCACCGGGCTGCTCTCGGACGGCGAGTCGGCGCAGGTGGCGGCGCTGCTGTCGACCGAGGCGCTGGCCGGCGGCTTCGGGCTGCGCACCATGTCCACCGACGACGCCGGGTTCAGCCCGCTGTCGTACCACTGCGGGACGGTGTGGGCGCACGACACCGCGATCGTGCTCGGCGGGCTGGCCCGGGCCGGCTTCGCCGACGCCGCGCTCCGCCTCGCCGACGGCCTGCTCGACGCCGCCGAGGCGTTCGACTACCGCCTTCCCGAGCTGCACGGCGGCGACGACCGCGGGCTCGGCCGTCCGGTGCCGTACCCGGCGTCGTGTCGTCCGCAGGCCTGGTCGGCGGCGGCCGCGGTGGCGCTGCTCCAGGCCGGTGTCGGCCTCTACCCCGACGTGCCGGCCGGCCAGGTGGAGGTGCGCCCCCTCGCCGGCCCCGAGTTGGGCGCGCTCGACGCCAGCGGCCTCCGGGTCGCCGGCACCCCGGTCACCGTCCAGGTCGACGGCTCCGGCCACCCCGTCCTCACCGGCCTCCCCGCCGGCCTGACCTCGACCGTCACGCCGCGCATCCCCACCCAACGCCCGACCCCCGACACCCCGGCCCGCACTCGCTGACCGCCCGCCCACCCTCGGTCGATCATGAAGTTGTCGTCGGGACAGCCGGTGCCGGCGACAGCAACTTCATGATCGACGAGGGCCGGCGGGTTCAGGCGGGCTTGGGCGGGGTGAGTTCGGCGACCACTTCGTCGTCCTCCATGCCGCCCGTGGGGTGGAAGCCGAGAGAGCGGTAGAGGGTGGCGGCGGGGACGTTGTCCGGGTGGTAGCTCAGCCGGATCGGCTGGCCCGCCGTGGCCAGCCAGTCGGCGAGGGTACGCACGGCGGCCCGGCCCACGCCCCGGTCCTGCTCGGCGGCGTCGATCACCATCCCGCCGATCCAGCGGGAACCGTCGTCGTCCACGCCCCACATGAGGTGCCCGACGACCGTCTCGTCCGCGTACACCGCCAGCGAGGTCCAGACGTCCGAGTGCATGGTCAGCAGCAGGTAGCGGGCGGCCAGGGCGGCCACCCAGGCGCGCTGGTCGTCGCGGGGCGCGACGTCCGCCACGGCTCGCCAGTTGTCGTCGTCGACCGGCCGCAGGGTCACCCCTCGGCCGGCACGGTCGTGCAGCCCGGAATTGATCATGCAGGTGACCCTAGGCGCGTGCCGGTGAAACGACGACCCAATTCCGCGCCGGCCAGCGGTCACGTGGCTGCCCGGAGGTCGGGTGAGGCGGCTCAGTCGAGCAGGGCGTCCAGGCCGACGGTGAGGCCCGGCCGGCGGCGTACCTCGCGCACACCGAGCAGCACGCCGGGCATGAAGGAGGCCCGGTCGTACGAGTCGTGCCGGATGGTCAGCGTCTCGCCGGTGGTGCCGAACAGCACCTCCTGATGGGCGACCAGACCGGTGGCGCGGACGGCGTGGACGCGCACCCCGTCGATCTCGGCGCCGCGCGCACCCGGCACCTCGTCCTTGGTGGCGTCCGGCGCGGGGCCGAGACCCGCCTCGGCACGAGCCTGGGCGATCAGGCGCGCGGTGTGCGTGGCGGTGCCGCTGGGGGCGTCCAGCTTGCGCGGATGGTGCTGCTCGATGATCTCGACCGACTCGAAGTGCCGGGCCGCGCGGGCGGCGAACTGCATCATCAGCACCGCGCCGATGCCGAAGTTGGGGGCGATCACCACGCCCACGCCGGGCTTGCGCGCCAGCCAGCCGCGGACCCGGTCGAGGCGCTGCTCGGTGAAGCCCGTGGTGCCGACCACCAGGTTGATGCCCTGGTCGATGCACCAGTGCAGGTTGTCCATGACGACGTCCGGGGTGGTGAAGTCGACGACCACGTCGGCGCCGGCGTCGGAGGCGGCGAACAGCCCGTCCCCCTGGTCGATCATCGCCACCAGATCCATGTCGGGGGCCGTGTCGACCGCCTTGCAGACCTCCATGCCCATCCGGCCGCGCGCGCCCAGCACGCCGACCCGGATCGGCTCGGCCAGGTACTCCTGCTGCTCGTCAGTCACGGGGCACAACCTATCCCAATCGGGACGCGGTCACCCGGCGGGACCGCTCAGCGGGACGCCGCGAAGGCGGACTCGTCGAAGGGGCCGACCACCGCGAGGGACATCGGCCGGCCGAGCAGGTCGGCGGCGAGGCCGTTCACGTCGTCCAGGGTCACCGCGTCGACCCTCCTGAGCAGCTCGTCCACGGGCATCAGGTTGCCGTAGAGCAGCTCGCCCTTGGCCAGCCGGCTCATCCGGGAACCCGTGTCCTCCAGGCCGAGGACGAAGGAGCCCTTGCTCATCCCCTTGCCCCGGGCGAGCTCGGCCTCGGTGATCCCCTCGGCGGCCACCCGGTGCAGCTCGGCCCGGGTCAACTCCAGCACCTCGTCCACCTTGCCCGGCGCGCACCCGGCGTAGACGGCGAACAGGCCGCTGTCGGCGTACTGGCTGGCGTACGAGTAGACCGAGTAGGCCAGGCCGCGCTGCTCGCGGATCTCCTGGAACAGCCGGCTCGACATGCCGCCGCCGAGGACGTTGTTGAGCACCCCGAGGGCGAAGCGCCGCTCGTCGATGCGGTCGATGCCCGGGCAGCCGAGGATCACGTGCGCCTGCTCGGTCTCCTTCGGCTCGACCAGGGTGGCGGCCGGCTTCGTGCGTACCGCCGGGGAGGCCGGGCGGTACGGGGCCGGCACCGCCGGGTCGGTGTCCAGCGGGGTGCCGCGCAGCGCCTGCCGGACCAGCTTGACCACGGCGGCGTGGTCGAGGTTGCCGGCGGCCGCGATGACGATCTGCGGCGCGGCGTACCGGCGGCGGTAGAAGCTCTGGATCTGCCGGCGGGTCATCGGGGTGACCGTCTCCTCGGTGCCGGAGATCAGCCGGCCCAGGGGATGGTCGCCGTAGACGGCGCGGGCGAACAGGTCGTGCACCTCGTCGCCGGGTTCGTCGTCGTGCATGGCGATCTCTTCGAGGATCACGCCGCGCTCGGTCTCCACGTCGGCGTCGTTGAGCACCGAGTCGGCGACCAGGTCGCACATGACGTCGATGGCCAGCGGCAGGTCCTCGTCCAGCACGCGAGCGTAGTAGCAGGTGTATTCCTTGGTGGTGAAGGCGTTGGTCTCGCCGCCCACCGCCTCGATCGACGAGGAGATCTCCAACGCGCTGCGCTTGCGGGTGCCCTTGAAGAGCAGGTGCTCCAGGAAGTGCGCGGCGCCGCCCTGCGGCCCGGTCTCGTCGCGGGAGCCGACGGCCACCCAGATGCCGAACGAGACGCTGCGCATCGCCGGGATCGCCTCGGTCAGCACGCGCAACCCGCTGGGGAGCACGGTACGGCGTACGGTGCCGCCCAGCGGGTCGTCGCTGAGCGTGCGGGTGACCGCCCGGGTCGATCCACCGGCCGAGCGGGTGCCCCCGGTGGCGTGCCGGGCCACGCCGGACGGCACCACCCCCCGTCGATCCGCAGGAAAAGACGAACGCCGGGTCCGGCTCACGAAAAACCTGCTCTCAGTTCGACGAGGGGTGGGTGGTGCGGTGCGGTGCTCACGACCGACGGCTCCAAGTCGGGCGCGACGTCAGAGGCGCCGAGCTGGAGCCGTCGGAGGCCGGGCGACGCCGCACGTCGCCCGGCCGTCGTGGATCAGCTGTGCCGGGTCCGGCGACGCGGGCGGGACTCGCCGCCGCCCTCGCCGCCCTCGCCGCCCTCGCCCCGCTCCGGGCCGCGGCTGCCGCGCTCGCGGTCGCCCCGGTCGCGCGGGCCACGGTCGCCGCGGTCCCGGCCGGCCGGGCGCTCGCCACCGGCGGCCTCCTCGGCGGCCGGCGCCTCGGCGCCCTCCGGGCGGACCTTGTCCAGGTAGATCTTGCCGCGCTGGTCGATGTCGGCGATCTCCACCTCGACCTTGTCGCCGACGTTGAGGAAGTCCTCGACCTTCTCGACCCGCTTGCCGTCGCCCACCTTGGAGATGTGCAGCAGGCCGTCGCGACCCGGGAGCAGCGAAATGAAGGCGCCGAACGCGGCGGTCTTCACCACGGTGCCGAGGAACCGGTCGCCGACCTTCGGCAGGGTCGGGTTGGCGATCGCGTTGATCCGCTCGACCGCGGCCTGGGCCGACGGGCCGTTGGTCGCGCCGACGTAGATCGTGCCGTCGTCCTCGATGGAGATCTCGGCGCCGGTCTCGTCCTGGATGGCGTTGATGGTCTGACCCTTCGGGCCGATCACCATGCCGATCTTGTCGACCGGGATCTTGACGGTGGTGACCCGCGGCGCGTAGTCGCTCATCGCGGCCGGGGCCTCGATCGCGGACTGCATCACGTCGAGGATGGTCTGCCGGGCCTCGTGCGCCTGCTGGAGCGCGGCGGCCAGCACGTCCGACGGGATGCCGTCGAGCTTGGTGTCGAGCTGGAGCGCGGTGACGAAGTCCCGGGTGCCGGCGACCTTGAAGTCCATGTCACCGAACGCGTCCTCGGCACCGAGGATGTCGGTCAGCGTCACGTACTGGGTCTTGCCCTCGACCTCGTCGGAGATGAGGCCCATGGCGATGCCGGCGACCGGCGCCTTGAGCGGCACACCGGCCGACAGCAGGCCGAGCGTCGAGGCACAGACCGAACCCATCGAGGTGGAGCCGTTGGAGCCGAGCGCCTCGGAGACCTGCCGGATGGCGTACGGGAACTCCTCGCGGGAGGGCAGCACCGGGATGAGCGCCCGCTCCGCCAGGGCGCCGTGGCCGATCTCGCGCCGCTTCGGCGAGCCGACCCGGCCGGTCTCGCCGGTGGAGTACGGCGGGAAGTTGTAGTTGTGCATGTAGCGCTTGGACTTCTCCGGCGAGAGGGTGTCCAGCGACTGCTCCATGCGCAGCATGTTCAGCGTGGTGACGCCCAGGATCTGGGTCTCCCCGCGCTCGAACAGCGCCGAGCCGTGCACCCGCGGCAGCACGCCGACCTCGGCGGTCAGCGGACGGATGTCGCGCGGGCCACGGCCGTCGATGCGGACCTGCTCGCGCAGCACCCGGCTGCGGACCTCGGACTTGGTCAGCGAGCGGAACGCGGCGCTCAGCTCCTTCTCGCGGCCCTCGAAGCGCGGGCCGAGCTCCTCGACGACCTTGGCCTTGACCCGGTCGAGGGCCTCCTCGCGGTCGTGCTTGCCGGCGATCTTCAGGGCCTCGGCGACCTCGGCGCGGGCCACCTCGGCGACCGCCTCGTACGCGTCGTCCTGGTAGTCCAGGAAGATCGGGAACTCGGCGACCGGCTTGGCGGCCACGTCGGCCAGCTCGCTCTGCGCCCGGCACAGCTCCCGGATGGCCGGCTTGGCGGCCTCCAGGCCGCTGGCGACGACCTCCTCGGTCGGGGCGGCGGCGCCGCCGGCGACCAGCTTCACGGTGTGGTCGGTGGCCTCGGCCTCGACCATCATGATCGCGACGTCGCCGTCCGGCAGGGCCCGGCCGGCCACCACCATGTCGAAGGTGGCCCGCTCCAGCTCCTCGTACGTCGGGAAGGCGACCCACTGGCCGTCGACGTGCGCCATCCGGGTGGCCCCGATCGGGCCGGAGAACGGCAGGCCGGAGAGCTTGGTCGACATCGAGGCGGCGTTGATCGCCACGACGTCGTACGGGTGCTGCGGGTCGAGCGCCAGGACGGTCTCGACGACCTGGACCTCGTTGCGCAGGCCCTTGACGAAGGACGGGCGCAGCGGCCGGTCGATCAGCCGGCAGGTGAGGATCGCGTCCTCGCTGGGCCGGCCCTCGCGGCGGAAGAACGAGCCGGGGATGCGGCCCGCGGCGTACATCCGCTCCTCGACGTCCACGGTCAGCGGGAAGAAGTCGAACTGCTCCCGCGGCTGCTTGCCGGCCGTGGTGGCGGAGAGGACGACCGTCTCGCCCAGCTGGGCGATGACGGAGCCGGCGGCCTGACGGGCCAGCCGGCCGGTGGAGAAGGTGACCTCGCGGGTGCCGAACGATCCGTTGTCGATCGTGGCGGTGCGGGATTCGGAGCCGAGTCGATTCTCGGTCATGGTGCGGCAATGCTCCTTCGCATCGGGGGCCCACGACGCGGGAGCTGCTCGGACGGCCGGTCTTCGATCGAAGCGCCCGGGTGACCGGCGGATGCCGGGGTGCCCGGGGGCCACTACCGGAGACCGGTACGCCGACCGGCTCCCTCTGGGTGGTCGCGTGGCCCGGTTCTTCTGTGGTACCGGAACGGGGGAGCGGCCGAAGGCCACTCCCCCGTCAGGTCACCGGCGCAGACCGAGCCGCTCGATGAGCGACCGGTAGCGGTTGATGTCCTTCTTCTGGACGTAGTTGAGCAGCCGACGGCGACGGCCGACCAGCAGCAGCAGCCCACGGCGGCTGTGGTGGTCGTGCTTGTGCACCTTCAGGTGCTCGGTGAGCTCGGCGATCCGCTTGGTGAGGACCGCGACCTGCACCTCCGGCGAACCGGTGTCGCCCTCGACGGTCGCGTACTCCGCGCGGATCTTTGCCTTGGCCTGCTGGTCGAGCGCCATGTTCTCCCTGTTCTTGGGTCGTTCGATGAGGTCCGTCGGATCGGTCGGAGTGACCGGGGAACGGACCGGTTCCTCGCACCCGCGGCGTCGTGCAGGCACGCGAGGCCCCACGTCGGTCAGCCGACGTCCCTGCCAGACTACCAGCCCGGCCGGCCACCACCCGGTGAAGGGCCGTGTGGCGGGCGCCCGAGCCGGCCAGAGCCCCGGTCGGCGGGGCTCAGTCGAGCGCCCGGCGGGTCCGCTCGACGTCCTCGGCGATCTGGGCGAGCAACGGCTCGATCGAGTCGTACGTCCGTTGTTCCCGCAGGTGCGCGACGAAGTCCAGGGCCACCCGCTCGCCGTACAGGTCGCCGGCGAAGTCGAGCGCGTACGCCTCCACCCGGCGCTCCCGACCGGAGAAGGTCGGGTTGGTGCCGATGGAGACGGCCGCCGCGAGGGGCTCCCGCCCGCGGCGCACCAGCCGGGCGGCGTACACCCCGTCGGCGGGGACCGCCGCATGGCGGTGACAGAGCAGGTTGGCGGTGGGGTAGCCCAGCTCACGTCCGCGCTGGTCACCGCGGACCACCACGCCCTCGACCCGGTGCGGGCGCCCGAGCGCGGCGGCCGCCGCGGCCACGTCGCCCGCGTCGACGCAGGAGCGGATGTACGTGGAGGAGAAGATCGTCCCCGCCTCGGCGACCAGCGGGGCGCCCTCCACCCCGAAGCCGAAGGTGCGGCCCAGCCGCTCCAGCAGGGCCACGTCACCGGCCGCCTTGTGCCCGAACCGGAAGTTGTCGCCGACCACCACCAGCGCGGCGTGCAGGTGCTCGACCAGGATGTCGTGCACGAACGCCTCGGCCGGCAGCCGGGAGAACTCCGGGGTGAACGGCACCACGCAGAGCACGTCGGCGCCGAGCGCCTCGATCAGCTCCGCCTTGCGGGCCGGTTCGGTGAGCACCGCAGGATGCGAGCCGGGACGGACCACCTCGGCCGGGTGCGGGTCGAAGGTCACCACCACCGACTTGAAGCCCCGCTCACGGGCGTGCGCGACGGCGTGGCCGATGGTGGCCTGGTGTCCCTTGTGTACCCCGTCGAAGACGCCGATGGTGACCACCGAGCGCCCCCAGCCCCCGGGCGCCGCCTCGTACCCCCGCCACCGTTGCATATGCCGATCCTCCCCTGCTCACCCACGCGCTCGCGCCGCCGTTGTCAGGCCGGGGCGAGCACGATCTCCGCGCGGGCCCGCCCGTCCCGCTCGCTGACGATAGCGATCAACCCGCCGTCCGGTCCGAAGACGGCGTACGGGCCGGCGATGCCGGCCGCGTCGAGCGGGCCGCCGTGGGAGAGGATCTTCGCCTCGTCGCCGGTGGCGTCCCGGCGCGGGAAGAACCGGTCGGCGGCCGCGGCCAAGGGCAGGTTGACCACGTCGGGGGCGCGCTGCTCCAGCGTGTCGAGGGTGGCCGCCTCGGCCAGGGTGAAGCCGCCCACGGCGGTGCGGCGCAGCGCGGTCAGGTGGCCGCCGACCCCGAGCGCCAGGCCCGCGTCCCGGGCGATGGCCCGGATGTACGTCCCGGACGAGCAGGTCACGTCCACGTCCACGTCCACCACGTCCGGGGTGTCCCGGCGGACCGCCAGGACATCCAGCCGGGAGATGGTGACCCGACGGGCGGGCAGTTCGACGCTCTCCCCCTCGCGGACCCGCTTGTACGCCCGCTGGCCGTTGATCTTGATGGCGCTGACCGCGCTCGGCACCTGGTCGATCTCGCCGGTCAGCGCGGCGAGCGCGGCACGGACCGCCTCGTCGGTGACCGCACCCGCCGGGGTGGTGGCGATCACGTCGCCCTCGGCGTCGTCGGTGACGGTGGCCTGGCCCAGCCGGATCGTCGCGGTGTAGCTCTTGCCGGCGCCGATCACATAGGTGAGCAGGCGGGTGGCCCGCCCCACCCCGATCACCAGCACGCCGGTCGCCATCGGGTCCAGCGTGCCACCGTGCCCCACCCGCCGGGTACGCGCCAGCCGCCGGATCCGCGCCACCACGTCGTGCGACGTCATGCCGCCGGGCTTGTCGACCACGATCAGACCGTCTGTGCTCACGACGGCCAAGCCTGCCAGACCACGGTGATCGCACGTGCGGGGGATACCGCGCTGATCGATGGGGGTGCCAAGATCATGCGCCCCTCGCCCCACTCCTGCCCCGGGAACGCACGATGAGCAGCGACGACCTCACCCCCGAGCCACCGCGGATCGACCGCCCCTCTTCCGGTGGCCCGGAGGAGATCCCCGAGTGGGTGCGCCAGCTCGAGCGGGAGATCCGGGTCGGCCCGGCCGTCCGGCTCCGCATCTGGTTCGGCCGGCACGCCCGGAAGCTGCGCGTCGGCGTCGCCGCGCTGCTGGCGATCGCGCTGCTGGCGTACCTCGGCACGGTCGGCTACCGGTACGCCCGACGTCCGGCCGAGCAGCCCCGGGCGTACCCGACGGTGAGCCCACCCGCCGGGATCCAGGCGACCACGTCGGCCTCGCCGCCCCCGGCCCCCGGCCCGTTCGACGGCACCCCCGCGGCGGCATTCCCCGAGGGGGCGGCCGGGATCACCCTGCCCCCGGCGCGGGCGACCGGCGGCTTCACGGCGAAGCAGGTGTCCGACGCGCTCACGAAGATCCGCGCCACGCTGGTGACCGCCCGGCTGGACCACGCGTTCCTGACGTCGAAGGACCCGGAGCGGCTGGTCCGGCAGTTCGCCCCGGACCATCGGCCCGCCATCCGCGACGACTTCCGCACCGGCGCGTTCGCGCACTTCGCCACCCGGCTCGCGCCGGGGGCCCGGCTGCTGCCGGGCCAGCCCCGGGTGAAGGGCCGAATCACCTACCGGGCGGTCCGCGACGACACCGGGGTCCGGGTGCTGGAGGTGACCACCAACTTCGTCTGGGCGTACCCCTTCCACCAGCCGCACGTGGCGCCCGGCGACGGGGTGGCGGTTGTGCACGACACCCTGGTCTGGCGGGTGCCGCATCCCGCCGACGTGCGCTCCAGCGCCCGCGGCCTCTGGTTCGGCGGCATGCGCTCGTACGGCGCGAACATCGACTGCGCCGCCTTCGACAAGGGGCTGCTCGACGTCGGCAAGTGGCGCGACCCGGGGCCGGTCGCCACGCCCACGGTGGACCCCGACTCCCTGTACGACCCGGACCGTTCGCTGGACATCCCCGACACCTGCTGATCCGCCGCACGGCCGGCTCCCGACCGGCAGTGCGCTGGCGCGCGCCGACACGACCATCCGCCACCCCCTGACACCTGGAAACCGAGATGACCTATCACCCACCGACCCCCGAACCCCGCCGCCCCGACCAGCCCTACCCGCCCGACGAGGGGCTGAGGACGGTCCCCGAGTGGCTCCGCCAACCGGCCGTGGAGGCCGAGCCGGACCGTGCCGACCGGCTGCGGATCTGGCTGAGCGGGCACTCCGCCAAGGTGCTCGGCGGCGCTGCGGCCCTGCTGCTGCTCGCCTTCTTCGGGCTGGTCGGCACGGCCGGCTACCGGTCCTTCCAGCGCTGGGGTGAACCGCCTGCGGCGCACCCGACCATCAGCCAGCCGGTCGGGGAGCAGGCCAGCACGTCGGCGTCGCCGCCCTCGTCGGGCGGCCCGTTCGACGGCACCCCGGCCGCCGCGTTCCCCGAGGGCGTGGCGGGGATCGCCGTTCCCGCCGCGAAGCGGACCAGCCCGTTCACCGAGCAGCAGGTGGCGGCCGCGCTGGCGAAGGTCCGGAAGGCCCTGGTGACGGCCCGATTGGACCGCAAGTTCATCAGCTCGAAGGACCCCGAACAGCTCATCAGGCAGTTCGCCCCGGACGCCCGCGCCGACCTGCGCAAGGACTTCACCTCCGACTCCTTCGCCACGTACGCCACCCGGCTGGCGCCCGGCGCGCGGATCACCGCCGACGAGCCCCGGGTGAAGGGACGGATCAGCTACCGGGCCACGAAGGACGCCCACGGCATCCGGATCCTGGAGGTCACCAGCAACTTCGTCTGGGCGTACGCCTTCAGGTCCAGCGACATCCTGCCGGGCGGCGGGGTGGTCGTGGTGCACGACACGGTGGTCTGGAGCGTGCCCCACCCCGACGACGTGGATCGCGGTTCGAACGGGCTGTGGATCGAGGAGGCGAACTCGTACGCCTCCAACATCGACTGCGCGGCCTTCGACAAGGGCCTGCTCGACGTCGGTACGCCCAGCTACGGCGGGCCCGAGGACCCGGACCCCGACGCGGTCTTCGACCCCGACCGCACCCTGGACATCCCGGACACCTGCTGAATCGAGCCCGGAGCGGGGTCGCGCCCGCGCCGTCCGTACGGCAGACTCCCCAAACCCCCTCGCACCCCCCGGAGTCCACTTTGACCAACCCGCCGCCGTCTCACCAGCACCGCGCCCGGGTCGACCTGCCCGACTGGATGCGCAACCCGGAGCCGCCGCGCCGCACCCTCGGCCGCCGCCTCTCCGAAGTCGTCGACGGGGTCCCGGCCCTGCGGGCGGCGCGGCACCGGCTGTGGGCGTGGCGGGACCGGAGCCGGTTCAGCGAGCGGCACCCGGCGATCTCCGCGATCGTGTCGTTCTTCGTCGTCGCGCTGGTGGCCACGTGCCTGGTGGTCGGGACCCTCTATCTGCTCTACCGGATCACCCACGATCGGCCCTGAGCCGGCCGGAAACCGGGCAGCGGTGGGCGGCCCGGATGCGAAGATCACCGCGCCACCCCCCGCCGCACCCCAGGGACGCCTGATGACCACCGAGGAACCGACCACCCCGCCCGCCGACGCCGACCGGTACGCCGTAGCGACCCGCGGCGACTCCGTCCGGTTGCCCAGCTGGATGAGCGGTCAGGACGCGACCGAGCCGCTCACCCGCGGGGAGCGCGCCCGGCTGGCCTGGGCCCGGCACCGCGGGAAGCTCCTGGTCGGCTTCGTCATCCTGCTGCTGCTGGCGCTCGTCACCGGCACGGTGGTCCTCGGGCGCCTTACGGTCGACCGGATCCGCACCGGCACTCAGCCCTCGGCCTCCCCGGTGCCGAGCAGCCAGATCGGCGAGCCCCGGGACCTCTTCGCCGAGGGCCCCGCCGCAGACTTCGCGGTCGGCGAGGCCGCGATCGTCCTGCCGCCGGTCGCCGCAGCGGAACCGTTCTCCGCCGCAGAGGTGCGCGCCGCCCTGACCCAGGTCCGGAAGGCGCTGGTGGAGGCCCGTATCGACCTGTCCATGCAGCTCGGGGACCCGGAGCCGTTCCTCGCTCTCCTCGCGCCGGCCACCCGCGGCGAACGCGCCAGAGACTTCGAGGACTACACCTTCCTGCACTACGCCACCCGGATCGACTCCCGCGGCCCGCGGTCGGACGAGGTCCGTGCGAAGGGGGCGATGAGTTACCGGGCCACGACCAACGACGAGGGGATCCAGGTGCTGGAGATCACTACGGAGTACGTCTGGGTCTACGCGTTCGACATTCCCCGCACGACTCCCGACGGGGCAGGTCTGGCAGCGATCCGCGACAAGGTGGTCTGGCAGGTTCCCCAGGCGGCCTCGGTGCCGGCTACGGAGCGCGGGCTCTGGCTGACCTCGGCGGAGGCGGGCACGAGCAACGTGGAGTGCTCCAGGCTCACCGAGGGCTACCTCACCGTGCAGCCGTGGATGGGCGGCCCGGGCTCGTTCAAGCCCTGCTGACCCTCAGCGGACCGCGCCGACCACCGCCCAGCCGCCGGAGCGCAGCCGCAGCAGCAGCGCGACCAGCCGGAGCACCACGAACAGCGTCAGCCCGGCCCAGATGCCGCCCAGCCCGAGGTCGAGCCCGTAGGCCAGCCAGATGGCCGGCAGGAAGCCACCCAGCGCCGCCACGATGGTCAGGTTGCGCAGGTAGCGGACGTCCCCGGCACCGATCAGCACGCCGTCGAGGGCGAAGACCACCCCACCGATCGGCTGGAGCGCGACGAACCACGGCCAGGCGAGCATCGCCTGGTCGCGTACCTGCGGATCGGCGCTGAACCAGGACGGCACCAGGCCGGCGCCGGCGGCGATGAGCACCGCGAAGGCCACGCCGCAGGCCCCGCCGAGCAGGGCGATCCGGCGGGCCAGGGCGCGGGCGCCGGCCGCGTCGCCGGCGCCGAGCGCCGCGCCGATCAGCGCCTGCGCGGCGATCGCGAGGGCGTCCAGCACCAGCGCGGTGAAGAACCACAGCTGCACGGCGATCTGGTGGGCGCCGACTGCGGCGGCCCCGAACCGGGCGGCCACGGCGGTGGCGGACAGGAAGCTCGCCTGAAAGGCGACCCCCCGGACGAGCAGGTCGCGGCTGAGCACGAGCTGCTGGCGGATCAGCCGCGGCCGGGGGCGCAGGGAGATCCGCTCGCGCATCAGCGCCGCCGCGAAGAGGCCGCCGGAGATGGTCTGCGCGATCGCGTTCGCCACCGCCGAGCCGACCAGGCCGAGCCCGGCCGGGTAGACCAGCAGCGGGCAGAGCAGCGCCGAGAGCAGGTTGGGGGCGAGCACGAACAGCAGCGGGCGACGGGTGTCCTGGACGCCGCGCAGCCAGCCGTTGCCGGCGGCGGCCAGCAGCAGGCCGGGCGCGCCGAGCGCCGCGATCCGCAGCCAGCCGGCGGCGGCGTCGGCCACCTCGCCGGGGCCGCCGACGAGGGTACGCGCGAGCCACCCACCGCCGACCTGCATGGCGAGCGCCACCAGCACGCCGACGGCCAGGGCGAGCCAGGACGCCTGGACGCCCTCGGCCACCGCCGCGGCCCGGTCCCCCGAGCCGAACCGCCGGGCGGACCGCCCCGTGGTGCCGTACGCCACGACGGTGCCGAGCCAGGCGGTCAGGGTCAGCACCGTGCCGCCGACGGCGAGCGCGGCGAGCGGGACGCGGCCCAGGTGGCCGACCACCGCCGTGTCGACCAGGACGTAGAGCGGCTCGGCGGCGAGCACCACGAGGGCCGGCAGGGCGAGCGCGGCGATCCGGCGGGGCGAGGCGGCGCCGGTGGCGGGGGCGGTGAGCTGACTCATCGCGGCCGATCCTGACACGCGGCAAGTAAGGATCGCAACCCCAGGCGTCGCTTACCTGGAACCGCCGGCGGGGGCCTTGGTGGTGGTCAGGGGGTGGGGAGGGTGGAGAGCCAGTGGCGGGCGTCCCGGCGGGCGCGCGCGACGGCGCGGCGGTGACGTCGTGGCTACGGCGTCACCGTCGCACGGGCACCGTCACTGACGGGTGTCCATCGAGGTCTGCAGCGCGCGGCGCATCTGCTCGCGCGCCTCGTCGGTGGTGGTCTCGGTCTGCGGCTTGTGCTTGGTCGCCATGGGAGTTCCCTTCCAGGGTGCGGACCACCGGCGCGCGGCGGTCCTACGGGCGTGCGACAACTCCAGCTCGGCGCGTCTGACGCCGCGCCGCTACGACAGCTTCAGCTCGGCGCGTCTGACACCGCGCCGCGACCTGAAGCCGTCGCTGGAGCCGTCGGCTGCTGGGCGCCGGGCGGCGGTCCGGGATCACCGGAGCGGCTCGCCTGGCAGCGTGAGCCCGGGTCGGTCTGACCCTGGAGGGAGGCGGCACCGGGTGTGGCGCCACCGCCCGTGACCAGCGCCGAAGCACCGGTCCGCACCCAAATTAACGTTCACTTCCCCGGCTGGCCCACTGTTCCCGGGATGCGGACGCCAAGGGGGGACGGCCCGGGGGTCAGCGGGCCAGGAAGTGCCAGCCGAGCCACCACCAGAAGCCGAACAGGCCGATCCGCCCGACCGGCACCGGGCCGACCTCGTAGCGCATCACGAACGCGCAGACGTCGGCGAGCGACGGGATCCGGGAGCCCTCTCGCCGGGCGGCCCACTCGACGGCCGCGAAGAGCAGCAGCGCGGTCAGGAAACCGCCGATCGCCAGCGCGCGCATCATCGGCGGACCAGCCCCCAGAACGCGGCCAGCCAGGCGAACCAGGCCGCGGAGCGGACCAGGTGATCCTCCAGCAGCGGGTCGGCCAGCCGGGAGAAGGTGGGGAACTCGTCCCCGACGGACAGCACGAAGGTCGCCCCTTCGAAGATCCCGAAGACGGTGACCGGCAGCAACCACCAGACCGCGCCGGACGGCAACCGGCGCGGCGTGGGTCGCCGGGGCATCCGGTTGCTCAGGCCGATCCAGATCAACGCGCCACCCGTGCCCAGGGTGTAGAGGTTGGCCTGGGCGGAGAAGGAGGGGAACTGGCCACCGACCAGGGAGAGGCAGATCAGCACCGGCACGGAGACGACCGGGCGGTCCCAGGCTCGGGGCGCCTCGGCGGTGAGCTCTCGGGAATGATCCATCACCCGATTGTCCCCACCGTCACCGACGGCGGGAAGCCCACCACGCCCCGGAGTCGACCCTGATATCAGGCCGTCGGCACCGCACTGGCCAGCTCGGCGCGGATCCGGTCCACCACCTCGTCGACCGTGCCCCGCCCGGTGAACCCGGCCGCGAACCGGTGCCCGCCGCCACCGAGCGCCATCGCCACCCGGCTCACGTCCACCGCACCCTTGCTGCGCAGCGAGACCGCCCACTCGGCGGGGGCGACCTGCTTGACCACGCAGCTCACGTCCGCCTCGACGGTGCAGCGCACCGAGTCGATCAGCGCCTCCAGCACGTACGCCGGCTGGCCGTACCGGGCCAGGTCGTCCAGAGTGGCGTACGCCCAGACGAGCCCACGCCCCGCGGCGGCGGCCGGTTCCAGCCGGGCCCGGCCCAGCACCTCGCCGAAGAGCCGGACCGCGCCGAACGGCCGGGTGTCGAAGATCCGCCGGGAGATGTCCCCGGGACGGATGCCGGTGGCCAGCAACCGGGCCGCCATCCGGTGCACCGCGGGCGTGGTGGCCTCGAACCGGAACGAGCCGGTGTCCGTGCTCAACGCGACGTACAGGCAGGCGGCGATCTCCGCGTCCAGCGGCACGCCGAGCCGGTCCAGCAGCTCCTCGGCGACCACCGAGGTGGCCGCCGCGTGCGGGTCGACCAGGTGGATGCCGCCGAACCGGGTGTTCGAGGCGTGGTGGTCCAGCACCAGCGCGGCCCCGGCCTTGTCCAGCCGGTCGACCAGGTCACCCAGCCGGGACTCACTCGCCGCGTCGAAGCAGATCACCAGGTCCGGATCCGGATACGCGTCGTCCTGCGGCACCAGCAGATCGAGCCCGGGCAGCCAGCGGAACGGCTCGGGCACCACCGGCGGCCCGGGAAAGGTCGCCTGGAGCTGCCGTACGCCACACCGGCGCAGGCCCAGCCCGAAGCCGAGCATGCTGCCCAGCGCGTCGCCGTCGGGGTTGACGTGGCAGACCAGCAGCACCCGCGCGTCGGCGGGGAGCTCGCGGAGCGCCGCCACGGCGGCCGCCCAGTCGGTGTCGGTGGGGCCGGCACCGGCCGGCGTACCGCCCTCGACGGGATCGTCACCGGTGGTCGCCGCCGCGCGGCTCGTCGTCCCCGGTCTCCTCGACGTCCGAGTCCTCCTCGTCCACCCGGTACGGCTGCGCCTCGCCCGCGTACTGCGCGTTGGCCGCCAGCCGCTGCACCTCGGCATCGGCGTTGCGGGCCGCCGCGAGCAGGTCGTCGATGTGCTTGACCTGGTCCTGCACGTCGTCCAGGACGAAGGTCAGGGTCGGCGAGTGGCGCAGCCCGAGCGCCTTTCCGACCGTGCTGCGCAGCATGCCCTTGGCGCTCTCCAGCGCGGCGGCAGTGCTGGCCTGGGCCGCCGCGTCGCCCAGCACGGTGTAGAAGACGGTGGCGTCGCGCAGATCGGCGGTGATCCGGGCGTCGGTGATGGTGATCATCCCGAGCCGGGGGTCCTTGATCTGGCTCCGCACCACCGACGCGACCAGTTCACGGATGCGCTCCGCGTGCCGGCGTACCTTGGCCGGATCCGTCATGTCCCCCACCTCCAGGGCTTCCCGCTCCCGGCCGGAGACGACGGCGCGGGGCGCCGCCGGGCCCGACCGCCCAACATCTCGAACACTACCCGCGTGATCGGGGCCGCCGCGCGGGGCCGCCGGTGGCGACCACCGCGCTGGCATCGGCCCGCGGCGCCGGTCCGGACGGGCCGGACAGTCAGTCGTTCTCGCCGTGCAGCCGGCGGCGGACCGACAGCAGCTCGGCCTCGGGCCGGCCGGCCACCAGGCGCTCGCACGAGTCGAGCACCTCGCGGACGTGCGACGCCTCGGCGGCCACCACGGCCACCCCGATCTCGGCCCGGCCGTGCAGGTCGAGCGCCCCGACCTCGGCGGCCGACACCTCGAACTTGCGCAGCGCGGCGACGATCGGCCGGACGTACGACCGCTTGATCTTCAGGGACCGGGAGTCACCCGGCAGCAACAGGTCGAAATGAGCGGTTCCCGTGTACACGGCGAGCAACGGTACGCCCGCGCCGCCGCCCGGGTCACCCGGTTTCCGCCGACGGCTCCAGCGACGGCTTCAGGGCGTGGCGCGGTGCTGGACGCGCCGAGTCGGAGTCGTCGCCAGGCGCGACCGCCACCAGCACGTCCCGGTCGATCGCCTGGTCGACGCGGTGCGCCAGGTCCCGGTAGCCCGGCCCGTCCACCACCCGGAGGCCGGCCCCGGCCAGCACCGCCTCGGCGGCCGCCCGGGGCGCCACCAGGGTGTTCCAGGACAGCCCCAGCGCCCCACCCGGGCGCAGCAGCTCCCGCCACACCGGCACGGCTGCGGTGAGCAGCTCCAGGGGGCTACGGGACAGCCCCGGCCCGGTGCGGCTGCCGTGCGCCACCCCGTACGGCGCGTCGGTCACGATCAGGTCGGCGCAGCGCGGGCGCAGCACCTCGCGGGCCCGGGTGGTGTCGGTGTGCAGCACGGTGACCCGCTGGGTCGCCCCGGCCCGGTGCTCGTCACGCGACGGCGCGAGCACCGCCTCGAACCGCCGGGCGACCAGCCGGCGATCCCGGCGTACCGGCACCGTCTCGGCGGTGTGCTTGAGCCGCTTGCGGCGCAGCCAGGTACGCAGGAACGCCGCGTACGCGTCCACGTCCTTGCCATCGTGCTCGACGCCGATGCCGTCGTAGCCGTACATCAGCGCCTGGTTGAGCGTGGTGCCCCGGCCGCAGAGCGGATCGAGCACCACCAGCTGCCGGTCCAGCATGCCGACGGCGGAGGCGGAGGCCAGCAGGGTGACGTTGAGCAGCAGGCGGGTGAACTGCTCGTTGGTCTTGCCGGCGTACTTCGGGATGGTGATCAGGTCCGAGTCGTACCGGGCCAGCGGGTGCAGCGGCACCGGCCGGAGCAGGTCGTCGTCCACCCGCGCGAAGAGCGCGTACGCCGCCGAGAGGTTCGCCAGGTACGCCAGGTCCCGCGCGCCCAGCCCCGGCTCGGGCGCGGTGAAGGTCAGGTACTCCACCCCGCCGATCCGCTCCACCGCGACGTCGGCGGGCGCCGCGTCGAGCACCCCCGAGCCGGCGAAGGCCGCCAGTTCGGCGCGGGCCAGTCGGCCGGCCGCGTCGGCGTAGACCCGGTTGGCGGAGGGGGCGAGGAGCAGTGCGTACCTGAGCACGCGGGAGATTGTCGCAGCCCACGCAGACGGCGACGGCCGGGGCCCAGGGCCCCGGCCGTCTCCTCGTTCACACCGCTCAGGCGCGCGGCTTCTCCCGCATCTCGAAGGTCTCGATGATGTCGCCGACCTGGACGTTGTTGAAACCGCCCAGGGTCAGACCACACTCGAAGCCCTCGCGGACCTCCGTCGCGTCGTCCTTGAACCGCTTGAGGGAGCTGATCGTGAGGTTGTCCGCCACGACCGCCCCGTCCCGCAGCAGCCGCGCCTTGGCGTTGCGGCGCATGATGCCGGACCGGACGATACAACCGGAGATGTTGCCGATCTTGGACGAGCGGAAGACGTCGCGGATCTCCGCGCTCCCCAGCTCGACCTCCTCGTACTCCGGCTTGAGCAGCCCCTTGAGCGCCGCGTCGATCTCCTCGATGGCCTGGTAGATGACGGTGTAGTACCGGATCTCCACGCCCTCGCGGTCGGCGATCTCGCGGACCTTGTTGGCGGCCCGCACGTTGAAGCCGATGATCGTGACCGCCTCGGACGAGGCGCTCGCGAGCATGACATCGCTCTCGGTGATCGCACCCACGCCCCGGTGGATGATCCGCAGCTGGACCTCCTCCGGGATGTCGAGGTTGAACAGCGCGTCCTCGAGGGCCTCCACGGAACCGGAGCCGTCGCCCTTGAGCACCAGGTTGAGCGAGGTCTTCTCGCCCTCCTTGAGCTGCTCCATGAGCGTCTCGAGGGTGGCCCGGCCACGGGAGTTGGCGAACGCCGCCGCCCGTCGCCGCGCCTGCCGCTGCTCGGCGATCTGCCGCACGGTCCGGTCGTCCTCGGCGGCCAGGAAGGTGTCACCCGCACCCGGCACCGTGGTCAGACCCAGCACCATGACCGGACGCGCCGGACCGGCCTCGTCGACCGGCTTGCCGTTCTCGTCCAGCATGGCCCGGACCCGGCCGTGCGCCCCACCGGCGACGATCGAGTCGCCGGCCCGGAGGGTGCCCTTCTGCACCAGCACGGTCGCCACCGCACCGCGGCCCTTGTCCAGGTGCGCCTCGATCGCGACACCCTGCGCCGGCCCGTCGATCGGAGCGGTCAGCTCCAGCGACGCGTCGGCGGTCAGCAGCACGGCCTCCAGGAGGTCTTCGATGCCGATGCCGGGCTTCGCGGCCACGTTGACGAACATGGTTTCGCCGCCGTACTCCTCGGCGACCAGGCCGTACTCGGTCAGCTGCTGGCGAACCTTGTCCGGGTTGGCCTCCGGCTTGTCGACCTTGTTGACCGCGACCACGATCGGCACGTCCGCCGCCTTGGCGTGGTTGAGCGCCTCGATGGTCTGCGGCATCACACCGTCGTCGGCCGCGACCACCAGGATCACGATGTCCGTGACCTGGGCACCACGGGCACGCATGGCGGTGAACGCCTCGTGACCCGGGGTGTCGATGAAGGTCACCGCGCGCTCCTCGCCCTCGTGCGGGACGTGGACCTGGTACGCGCCGATGTGCTGGGTGATGCCACCCGCCTCGCCGGCCACGACGTTCGCCTTGCGGATCGCGTCGAGCAGCTTGGTCTTACCGTGGTCGACGTGACCCATGACGGTCACCACCGGCGCACGGCTGACCAGGCGGTCCTCCGACACCACCGCGTCGAGGTCGATGTTGAACTGCGCGAGCAGCTCGCGGTCCTCGTCCTCCGGGCTGACGATCTGCACGTCGAAGCCGAGGTGCTCACCCAGCAGCAGCAGGGTGTCGTCGGAGCAGGACTGGGTCGCGGTCACCATCTCGCCCAGGTTGAACATCTCCTGGACCAGCGAACCCGGGTTGGCGTTGATCTTGTCGGCGAAGTCCGGCAGCGAGGCGCCACGGGACAACCGGATGACCTGACCCTGACCCCGGGGAGCACCCGAGGACATGGTCGGGGCCGACAGGTTGTCGAACTCCTGTCTGCGCTGCTTCTTGGACTTGCGGCCACGGGTCGGCCTGCCACCCGGACGCCCGAAGGCACCCGCGGCGCCGCCGCCACGGCCACGACCGCCACCACCCGGACGACCGGCGCCACCGGCCGGGCCGCCCGGACGGAAACCACCGCCGGGAGCACCGCCACCGCCGCCACCACCGGGACCGCCACGGTAGCCACCGCCACCGCCACCGCCACCGGGACCGCCACGGTAGCCACCGCCACCGCCACCGCCACCGGGACCGCCGCGGAAGCCACCGCCACCGCCGCCGGGGCGACCCGCGCCGCCACCGGGACCGCCACGACCGCCACCGGGGCCGCCAGGGCGACCCGTGGTGGGGCGCTGGCTCGGCATGGAGGCCGGGCTGGGCCGGGGCGGCATGGAGGCCGGGCTGGGCCGCGGCGGCATGCCGGCCGGGCTCGGACGGGGGCCGCCGGCACCGGCGGCCGGCGGCCGCTGCTGCTGGCCGCCCTGGATGCCGAACGGGTTGTTACCGGCGCCGCGCGCCGGCGGACGGCCACCGGGCCGGGCACCCGGGCCCGGGGTCGGGCCACCGGGACGGCCGGCGGCCGGGCTACCCGGACGCGGCGGCACCGCGTTCGGACCCGGACGCGGACCCGGACGGGGACCACCCTCCGCCGGAGGCTCCCGGCGGACGTTCTCCCGCTGCTGCTGGCGGGCGGCCTGCGCGGCCTTGACCGCGGCCTCCTGCTCAGCCTTGAGGGCGGCGGCGCGCGCCTCGGCGGCCGCCACCTCGATGTCGTGCGCGCTCGCCGGCTTGGCGACCGGGGTCGCCGGCTGCGGCGGGCCGGGGACCGGGCCCTTGGGCTTCGGTCCAGGGGTCGGCGCGGCCGGCCGCCGGGGCGGCATCGGCTTGGCCGAGACCCGGGGGGCACCCGGGGTCGGGGACGGCGTCGGGGTCGGGGTCGCCGCCGCTGGGGCGGCCGGCGCCGGGGCGGCCGCCGCCGCGGCGCCACCGGCGGACGCGACGAAGGCGCCACGCAGCCGTCGGGCGACGGGCGCCTCGACGGTGCTGGACGCGGACTTCACGAACTCGCCCATCTCCTTGAGCTTGGCGAGAACGGTCTTACTTTCGACCCCGAGCTCCTTGGCGAGCTCGTGTACGCGGGCCTTTCCTGCCACTGCACTCCTCACTCCGAGGTCGTGCGGGCAGCACCCGCAGCGACCTCACTCGTGCACTTGAAGCCTGGTCATTTCTGGGACTTCATCGTGTGCTCATGTCGGTCGTCCTACCTTGCTAGCGACCCTCGACCGGTCGGGTTGACCGGTCGTCGGGGATGGCGCGTCAACGTGCTCCGCCAGCGCACCGTGATCGACGATCCCGGCGATGCGCAGTGCCCGCCCGAAGGCGCGGCGCCGCACCGCCTGCGCGAAGCAGGCCGGATCCGGGTGCATGTTTGCTCCCCGACCCGGCAGTCTGCGGGCCGGATCGGGCCGGAGGCTGCAATGACCAGCCTCGTCACCGACCGCGACGATCCGCAACAACTCGCTGGCCGGCGCTCGCTTCCGGCAGCCCACACAGGTGCGCTCCGGCAGCGCGCGTCGTGCCACTGGAGGAAGTCTACCCCTAGCTGCTCGAGATCGCGCCGCCCGGCTCGGGTACGTGATCAGCTTCGCTCCGGCTGGCCGCGCCGGCCTGCTCCGCGTCCGAGCGGATGTCGATCCGCCAACCGGTCAGTCGGGCCGCGAGCCGGGCATTCTGCCCTTCCCGGCCGATAGCCAGCGAAAGTTGGAAATCCGGCACGGTGACCCGGGCGGTCCGGCTGGCCAGGTCGACCACCTCCACCCGCAGCGCCTTGGCCGGGGAGAGCGCGTTGCCGACGAAGGTGGCCGGGTCGTCCGACCAGTCGATGATGTCGATCTTCTCGCCGTGCAGCTCACTCATCACCGCGCGGACCCGCTGGCCCATCGGGCCGATGCAGGCACCCTTGGCGTTGACCCCCGACGCGGTCGACCGCACCGCGATCTTCGTACGGTGACCTGCCTCACGGGCGATCGCGCTGATCTCCACCGTGCCGTCGGCGATCTCCGGAACCTCCAGGGCGAAGAGCTTCTTCACCAGCGCCGGATGCGACCGGGACAACGTGATCTGTGGGCCGCGCATTCCCTTGGCCACGTGCACCACGACGCAGCGGATCCGCTCGCCGTGCGCGTACCGCTCGCCGGGGACCTGCTCGGACTGGGGCAGCACGCCCTCCAGCTTGCCCAGGTCGACGCTGACGATGCCCTTCTCGGCCCGCGCCTCGTGCGCCTGCACCACGCCGGTGACCAGGTCGCCGTCGCGGCCCACGTACTCGCCGAAGTGCACCTCGTCGGTGGCCTCCCGCAGCCGCTGGAGAATCACCTGCTTCGCCGTCATGGCCGCGATCCGGCCGAAGTCGTGCGGGGTGTCGTCCCACTCCCGCACGACGGTGCCGTCCGCGTCCAACTCCTGGGCGTACACCGAGGCGGCCCCGGTCTTGCGGTCGATCTCCACCCGCGCGTGCGGCTCGGCGCCGTCGGTGTGCCGGTAGGCGGTCAGCAGCGCGGTCTCGATCGCCGCGAGGATCGTGTCGAACGGGATCTCCCGCTCGCGCTCCAGTGCGCGCAGCGCCGCGAGGTCGATGTTCACCTCTCCTCGTCCTCCACATCATCTTCGTCGTCGATGTCGTCGATATCCTCGCCGGCCTCGTCGTCGGCCAACTCGTCCAGGCGGCTGAACTCCACCTGGACCCGGCCCGGGCCGAGCTCGGCGTAAGGGTGCTCCACGTGGCCGGCGTCGGTCTCCAGCACCACGCGCTCGTCGTCGGCCTCGACCACCCGGCCGGTGAGCTGCCGGTCCCCGGCGGTCCGCTGCTCGGGCACGCCCGCCCCGCCGCGCACGGTCACCTTGACCAGCCGGCCGACGTTGCGCCGCCAGTGCCGGGGCAGGGTGAGTGGCCGGTCCACCCCCGGCGAGCTGACCTCGAGCTGGTATTCGCCGGCGACGATGTCACCGCCGGCCTCCTCCGCGGCGTCGAGCGCGGCGGACACCGCCCGGGAGACGTCCGCGACAGCGTCCAGGTTGATCCCACCGTCGGCGTCCACGATCACCCGCACGACGTGCCGCCGGCCGGCGCGGGAGACCGAGAGATCCTCCAGGTCGTACCCGGCGGCGGCGACCACCGGCTCGATCACCTCGCGCAGTCGGGCCCGGCGGGCGCCCAGGTCGCCGCGGGGTGCGCCGCCGCGGTCCCCGCCACGGGGACCGTCGGCCCGTCGGGGTCGCCCGGAGGGCCCCGTCGGCCTGGTGGCACGGCCACGCTGCGTCATCTGGCGCACCCTTCCACTGTTCAGGCGGGCCGTTCGGCCCGCCATGCCGGCACGCCACCGGGGCGAACGCGCCCGGTGGCTGCGCAGAGCGTAACGCGCGCACCGGGTGGCGGACCCGGCGGCGCACCGACGGCCACTGGCCCACAGGACGGCGGAGATGGTGTTGACTTGTCCGGTGGGGATTGGCAGAACGACACAGCGCAACGGAACACCGGGACATTCCCGGCGAAAGCTGCTGCGCGCCGGGGCGCTGGTGGCGCTCGCCGGCGGCACCGTGCCGCTGACTGGCTGTGATCTTTTCGACGGAGACAAGCCGAAGCCCCCGGACCCCCTGGAGCCGCTCGCGGCGGAGTCCGCCGCCCTGGAGGGGCGGTACCGGGCGGCCATCGCCGCCGCCCCGGCGCTGGCCGACCGGCTCACCCCGATCGCCGACGCTCATCAGGCGCACGCCGGCGAGCTGCGCCGGGTGATCGGCCGCCCGGCCCCCTCCGGCGCTCCCGCCACCACACCGGCCGCGACCCCGACCACGACGGCCACCGACCCGGACGGGCTGCTGGCCGGGCTGCGGCAGGCGGAACAGCAGGCGCGGGAGAACGCCGCGAAGGCGTGTGCCGCCGCGCCGGGCGAACGGGCCGCCCTCCTCGGCTCGATCGCCGCCGCCCGGGCGACCCACCTGGAGGCGCTGAAGTGATTCCCCGCACCGCACCGACCGGGCCGGCCCAGGCCCTGACCGACGCGCTAGCCGCCGAGTACGCCGCCATCTGGGCGTACGGGGTGATCGGCGTGCACCTCACCGAAGCGGCCCGCACCGCCGCGCGCGCCGCCGAGGCGGCCCACCGGGCCCGCCGGGACACCCTCATCCTCCAGCTCAGCTCCGGCGGCGGTCAGGTCCCCGCCGACCGGGCCGGGTACGCCCTGCCGTACCCGGTCACCGACCGGGCAAGCGCGCTCAAGCTGGCGGTCGAGATCGAGGAGCGGGCCGCCGGCCACTGGCGGGCGGCCCTGGCACACACCACCGGCGCCGACCGGAACCGGGCGCTGGCGGCGCTGACCGACTGCGCCCTGCGAGCCACCCGCTGGCGGCGCACCGCCGGCGTGACTCCTGTCACGGTCCCGTTCCCCGGCCGGCAGATCTGACCCGAGACCCCGATCACGGGGTGAATCGCTCCGGTTGCGGTCCGCATACCAGGTATGCATACTCCTCGCCATGTCCATCCGTCACGGCCTGCTCGCCCTGCTCGAACGCGGCCAGATGTACGGCTACCAGCTGCGCGCCGCGTTCGAGGAGTCGACCGGCTCGACCTGGCCGCTGAACATCGGGCAGGTCTACACCACCCTCGCCCGCCTGGAACGCGACGGCCTGGTCCGCTCGCTGCCGGAGAGCGACGGCGGGCAGCGGCCGTACGAGATCACCGACGCCGGACGGGCGGACCTGACACTCTGGTTCGCCACCCCGATCAGCCGCACCGACCGACCCCGCGACGAGCTGTCGATCAAGCTGGCCCTGGCGCTCACCACCCCCGGCGTGGACGTCCGTGCCGTGGTGCAGACCCAGCGCAGCGCGACCATGCGCGCGTTGCAGGAGTTGACCCGGTTGAAGTACGCCAGCGACAAGCCGGAGGACCTGCCCTGGCGCCTGGTGCTGGACGCGATGATCTTCCAGGCCGAGGCGGAGGTCCGCTGGCTCGACCACTGCGAGACCAGCCTGGTCAGACACCGCCCCGCCCCGAGCCGGCCGACCCGCCACCCGGAGGCGGTGGACCGGGCCGACGAGGAGGCCCGGCGGTGAGCCGGGACCCGGCCCGAGGGGAGGGACGCCGGTGAGCGCGAGGAGCGAGCCGGTTTTGCGAGCCCCGCAGTCGCGAACAGAGGTGGCTCCGGTGAGCGAGGTGCTGGAGCTGCGGGACGTGCACCGGACCCACGGCGCCGGAGAGGCGGCCGTGCACGCGCTGCGCGGGGTCAGCCTGACCGTCCGGGCCGGCGAACTGGTGGCGGTGATGGGCCCGTCGGGCTCCGGCAAGTCCACCCTGCTGGCGCTCGCCGGCGGCCTGGACCGCCCCACCGGTGGCGAGGTGCTCGTCGAGGGGGAGCCGCTCGGCGGGCTGGGCGCGCGCGAGCTGGCCCGGCTGCGCCGCCGCCGGATCGGGTACGTCTTCCAGGACCTGAACCTGCTCGGCAGCCTCACCGCGGTGGAGAACGTGGCGCTGCCCCTGGAACTGGACGGCGCCGGTGTCCGGGCGGCCCGGAGGGCGGCCGTGGCCGCGCTCGCCGAGGTGGATGTGGCCACGCTGGGCGACCGGTTCCCGGACCAGATGTCCGGCGGCCAGCAGCAGCGGGTGGCGATCGCCCGGGCGCTGGTCGGCGAGCGGCGGCTGGTCCTCGCCGACGAACCCACCGGGGCGCTCGACTCGCAGGCCGGGGAGGCAGTGCTGCACCTGCTGCGCCGCCGGGTGGACGCCGGCGCGGCGGGGGTGCTGGTCACCCACGAGGCGCGGCACGCCGGCTGGGCCGACCGGGTGGTGTTCCTCCGGGACGGGGTACTGGTGGACTCGACGGCCCCGTTGGCCGGGATCGAGCAGCTGCTGACCGGCAGCGGTCGGTGAGCCGGGGCCGGCTCACCGCCGCGCTCGGCTCGTGGCGGACCGCGCTGCGCATCGCCCGGCGCGAGGCCCGCCGGGCGCGCGCGCGTACGGCGCTGGTGCTGGCGATGATCGCGCTGCCCGTGCTGGCGCTGAGCTTCGTCGCGGTGAGCTACGACATGGCCCAGCTCACCCACCCGGAACGGATGGCCCGCCAGCTCGGCGCGGCGGACGCCGAGCTGCGCTGGGCGACCGTGAACGCGGTGGAGCAGGGCGCCTGGGGAGAGAGCTTCTGGCCGGTCGAGGGCGACGAGATGGTGCCTCGGGTCCGGCCGGCGACGGCCGACGAGATCCGCGCCCTGCTGCCCGCCGGCAGCCGGGTCACCCAGCTTCGCCGCTGGGTCCCGTTCGACGTGCGGATCGACGGCCGCCTCGTCTCGTTCGACGCGCGGGCCGTCGACCTCACCGACCCGCTGACCCGCCCGCTGGCCACGCTGCGTGCCGGCCGGCGGCCGACCGCCCCGGACGAGATCGCGGTCAGCCCGTCCGCGCTGCGACAGCTGGGCGTGCGCCTCGGCGATCCGGTGCCCACGGCCGACGGCACGGCGACGTACACCGTCGTCGGGGTGATGGAGTTCCCGGACAACCTGCGCGAGGTGGTGGCGCTACGGCCGGAGGCGCAGCCCGGACCGGTCCCGCCGCCGGACGAGAGCTGGCTGGTGGACCTGCCCGGGCCGGTGGACCGGGAACTGGTGGACCGGCTCAACGAGCGCGGAATCGTGGTGGCCGCCCGGGCCCCGCTGCCCGGGCGGGAGGAGTTCGTCGCCGGCCCGGCGCTGCCCGACCTGGAGCAGGCCGGCAACGCGGTGCTGGTCGGCGGGCTCGGCCTGCTGGAGGTGGTGCTGCTGGTCGGCCCGGCCTTCGCGGTCGGCGTCCGCCGGCGACGCCGGGATCTCGCCCTGGTGGCGGTGGCCGGCGGGGACGCCGCACACCTGCGCCGAATCGTGCTCGCCGACGGGGTGGTGCTCGGCGCGGGCGGGGCGGCGCTCGGGCTGCTGCTCGGCGTCGGCGCCGCGTTCGCCGGCCGGCCGCTCGTCGAGCAGTACGTGGTGTCCGCCCGGCTCGGCGCGTACCGGGTCTTCCCCGCCGCCCTGGCCGCGATCGCCGCGGTGGCGGTGCTGGCCGGGCTGCTGGCCGCGCTGGCCCCGGCCTGGACCGCGGCCCGACAGGATGTGGTGGCCGGCCTCGCCGGCCGACGCAACCCGCCCCGGCACCGGCGTCGCTGGCCGGTGCTCGGGGTGCTGCTCACCGTCGCCGGCGCCGCCGTCGCCGCGCTGGGCGCCACCTGGACCAGCCCGCCCGTGGTCCTGGCCGGGCTGATCCTCGGCGAGTTGGGGCTGGTCTTCGGCACCCCGGCGCTGATCGGGCTGCTCGCCCGGGCGGGACGGTCACTGCCACTGGTGCCACGGCTCGCGCTGCGCGACGCCAGCCGCAACCGCTCCTCGGCGGCGCCGGCCATTTCCGCCGTGATGGCGGCGGTCGCCGGCAGCGTGGCCCTCGGCGCCTACGTGGCCAGCGACGACGCGCGGGCCCGGGCGGAGTGGCAGCCCGGCATCCCGCCGGGCCACGTGCTGCTGCTGCGGACCGATCAACAGGGCACCCTGCCACCGGCCGACGAGGTCACGCAGCGGATCCGGGCCGTGCTGCCGGCCGCCACGGTCGTCGCGCTGGCCACCCCGGAGTGCGCGCGGCCCGCGTCCGCGGAGGACTTCTGCATCGCGACCACCGTGCTGCCGCCCGAGCAGCGCTGCCCCTACGACCCCGGGCAGGTCGTCCCCGCCGGCCAGCCCGGGCCCCGGGCCGATCCGCGCTGCGCGCGGCTCTTCCGCGACTCGACCGGTATCTACCTGCCCGCGTTCGTGGACGACGGCTCGGCACTGCCCGCGCTCACCGGCGCGCCCGCGGAGGAGGTCGCCGCCGCGGCCCGGGTGCTCCGGGCGGGTGGGGTGGTCGTCACCGACCCCCGACAGATGGTGGACGGCCGGGTGACGGTCGTCGCCACCCACGGCGACGGCACCTCGGCGGCCAGTGCCACGCTGCCCGGGTACGTGCTGCGTGGTGGTCTCCCCGTCAACCGGCTCTTCCTTTCCCCGCCGGCGGCGGCCGCGATCGGCCTCGTCGGCGGGCAGCTCGGCTACGCGGTCGACACCTCGGCGGCACCCACCGCCGCCCAGCGAGAGCAGCTCAATGCCGAGCTGGCCCGGTCGGCTTCGCTGTCGGTCCAGGTGGAGGACGGGGTGCCGGGCTCGGACCAGCGGCCACTGCTGCTCCTGCTGGCGATCGCCTCCGGCGTGATCACCCTGGGCGCGGCCGGGGTGGCCACCGGCCTCGCCGCCGCGGAGGGCCGCCGGGACCTGTCCACTCTGGCGGCGGTCGGCGCCGACCCCCGGGTACGTCGGGTGCTGTCGCTCTGCCAGGCCGGGGTGATCGCCGTGCTCGGCTCGGCGCTCGGCATCGTGGCTGGTCTCGGCTCGGCGGCCATCATCCTGGTCTCCCTGAACCGACGGTACGCACAGGCGTGGCCGGCGCCGGAGCCGTACCCGCTGGTGGTGCCCGGCCTGACCGTCGGCGTGCTGGTGGTGGTGCCGCTGGTGGCGATGCTCGGCGCGGCACTGCTCACCCGGTCCCGACTGCCGGTGGAGCGCCGGCTGGACTGACACACTGGGCGGGTGTCCGCCCTGGGAGCCCTCGCCCGTCGCCTCGGTCACCACAAGTGGTTCGGGCCCACGATGCGCCTGTTCGTCCCTGCCGACCGGCTGGTCGGCCGGTTGACGAAGGGGCGGGTGATCGCGCTCGGGCTGGCGCCGGCCCTGGTCATCACCACCATCGGCCGCCGCTCCGGCAAGCCACGCAGCAACCCGCTCGGGTACGTCCCGGACGGCGACGCGTACGTGGTGATCGGGTCGAACTGGGGGCAGCGGCACCAGCCCGCCTGGTCGCTGAACCTGCTCGCCCGGCCCACGGCGAAGATCGACGTCAGGGGGCGCCGGATCCCGGTACGGGCCGAACTGATCAATGGCGAGGAGCGGGAACGGCTGTTCGCCCGCCTGGTCGCCCAGTGGCCGGCCTACCTGACGTACGTGGAGCGGGCCGGCGGCCGGGAGATCCGCGTCTTCCGCCTGGTCCCCGTCGGCGAAGGCGAGTGTCTTCGGTGGCTACGAACTTGATGTCATGAACGATTCACCGCAGCTCACGATCGGATCGCCGTGAGTCGTTCACGTCATCAAGTTCGTAGCGGTTCTGGGATTTCCTGTCGACTCGCGCGGGGGGCCCTCACCGGGCAGACCGATCGAGATCGGAAGGGCGCGGCAGCCCGGCGAGCCCCGGTCCCCTGCCTAGAGTGATGGACGGTCGACGTCATGTGCGGGGCCGTCGGCTGGCGGCCCGCCCGCGAACGGAGGTGGGCCGTGGACGCCAGCGGGGCCGAACTGGAGACCGACCGGTACCTGGACGATCCCCGGTGGCGGGTCGCCGAGCGGGTGAGCGACGCCGCGCTGCGGCGGTTCCCGGCCGACATCCTCGCCGTGGCGGTGCACGGTCCGCTCGCGCACGGAGACGACGACGGTGGCGGGGACGGCGAGGTGGGACTGCTGCTGGCCACGTACCGGTCCGGCAGCGGGCCGTCGCCGTCCACCCGCCGGGTGGACGGGGTGCTGGTCGACCTCACCGTCGCCGGCGCGGACGACTACCTGCGGCAGGCCCGGGCCATCACCGCGCTCTGGCCGCTCACCGCCGACCGTTACGTCACCACCCGCGCGCTGCACGACCCGACCGGCTGGCTGCGTACCCTGCGCGACGAGCACCTGGCCCGGCTGGCCCGGGCCCGGCCGGCCGAGTTCAGCACCGCCGCCCGGCAGGCGTGGTACCGGGGCAGCGCGGCGCACGCCCGGGCGCTCCGGCTCGCCGAGTGGTACGAGACCGACCAGGCGCTGCTCATGCTCGGCGAGGCGCGGCTGGCCACGGCCACGGTGCACGGGCTGCTCAGCCGTACCTACTTCCGCGACCCGGGCGACGCGGTGCGGCGAACCGGGCTGGCCGGCGCGGACATGACCGAGGTGGGCACGGTGCTGGGCCGCCAGGCCGAGGAGCTGGCCGCCCGGGGCCGCCCGGTCGACGGCACCGTCGACGACCTCCTCGACGGCTGACCCATGAGGGCATGGTCAGCCGATGCCGCCCTGGATGCCGATCAGAGTGCCGATGAAGTAGGTCGCGGTGGCCGCAAGGCCGCCGAGCAGGAGCTGCCGCAGGCCGGCGGACCACCAGGGGCGGTAGGTGAACCGGGCCACGATCGCGCCGGCCACGAAGAGCCCTACCCCGCCGACGCCGAGCGCCAGCCAGAGGCTGGTGAAACCGAGCAGATAGGTCAGCAGCGGCACCAGCGCACCGACCGAGAAGCAGAGGAACGACGAGATCGCCGCCGCCCACGGGCTGGGCTGCTCGTCGGGATCGACGCCCAACTCCTCGCGGACGTGCATCCGCAGCGCCTCTTCGGGATTGTCCCGGACCGCGTCGGCCACCTGCATGGCGAGGTCTCGGGGCAGCCCGCGGGCGACCCACGCCTCGGCCAGCTCGCGAGCCTCCGCCTCGGGGTGCCGTTCCAGCTCGCGCCGCTCCTTCGCCACCTCGGCGGCCACCTGCTCGTTGGCCGACCGGACGCTGGTGTACTCCCCCAGCCCCATCGAGATGGCGCCGGCCACGAGCCCGGCGGCGCCGGTGAGCACGATGTTGCGCGGCGAGACGCCACCGCCGCCGACGCCGGCGATCAGGGCGATGTTGGTGACCAGGCCGTCCATCGCGCCGAACACGGCCGGCCGCAGCCAGCCGCCGGACACGTCGGCGTGATGCGCCTCGCGCAGCGCTGCCGGGGTGTCGGTCACGGCAGGGTCAGGATCTCGTAGCCGTCGTCGGTCACGACGATGGTGTGCTCGAACTGAGCCGTCCACTTCCGGTCCTTGGTCACCACCGTCCAGCCGTCGTCCCACATGTCGTACTGGTAGGTGCCGAGGGTGATCATCGGCTCGATGGTGAACGTCATGCCCGGCTCCATCACGTCGGTGGGGCGGGGGCTGTCGTAGTGCGGGACGTAGAGGCCGCTGTGGAAGGACTCGCCGATGCCGTGGCCGGTGAAGTCGCGGACCACCCCGTAGCCGAACCGCTTGGCGTACGACTCGATGACCCGGCCGATCACGTTGATCTGCCGGCCCGGGGCGACCGCCTTGATGCCGCGCATCATCGCCGCGTGGGTCCGCTCGACCAGCAGGCGGGCCTCCTCGCTCACCTCGCCCACGCAGAACGTGGCGTCGGTGTCGCCGTGCACCCCGTCGAGGTACGCGGTGACGTCGACGTTGATGATGTCGCCGTCCTGGAGCACCGTCGAATCCGGGATGCCGTGGCAGATCACCTCGTTGAGGCTGGTGCAGCAGGACTTCGGAAAGCCCTTGTAGCCCAGCGTCGAGGGGTAGGCGCCGTGGTCGCAGAGGAACTCGTGGACCACCTTGTCGATCTCGTCGGTGGTCACCCCCGGCTTGCAGTGCTCACCCGCGAGCTGGGTGGCCTGGGCCGCGAGCCGGCCGGCGACGCGCATCTTCTCGATGGTCTCCGGGGTCTGCACGTGCGAGCCGCGCCACTCCTGCGGACGCTTCTTGCCCACGTACTCGGGACGCGGGATGTGGGCGGGCACCGCTCGCCACGGGGAGAGCGTGCCTGGGGTCAGCGGCGCACGGACGGTCATGGCCACAGCCTATCGCCGCACCTCGGGGTGCCCCCGTCACGGCCCGCTCGCCCGGGTTGTTGCCGTGCCGCAAGCGCTGTGCCATTGTTGCTCCGTGGATCAAGGGGGCGCACCTCCCATCTTCTCTGCCAAGGCGGAGGTCGACGGTGACCAGCTCCGTGTGGTGGTCACCGGCGAGGTCGACATGGCGACCGCCGACACCATGTACCAGAGCGCACTCCGGGGGCCGGCCCGTCACGTCACGCTCGACCTGCGGGCGGTCACCTTCTTCGACTCGGCCGCGATCCACGCGGTGGTCCGGCTGGCCCAGCGCCTCCCCGGAGCGCTGGCCGTGCTGCCGTCGCGGCAGGTACGCCGGGTGCTGGAGATCTCCGGCCTGGGCGAGCAGGACTGGCTGCTGCCCGACTGACCGGGGCGGGAATCAGTCCGTCAGCCGGCGGCGCAGCGTCAGCTCGGTGCCCTCGTCCGTCCGGGTCACGGTCAGCTCGCCGAGCGCCTTGATCAGCGCCAGCCCGCGGCCGCGGAAGCTCGATCCGGTGGACTCCCGCCACCGGCCGCTGTCCCGGACCGTGGCGGTCACCGTGCCGTCCTCGATCGCCACCTCCACGCCGATCACCGGCTCGGTCGGGGCGACCGGGTGCTCGATGGCGTTCGCGGCGGCCTCGGAGATCGCCACGGTGAGGTCGAACAGGTCGTTCTCGCCGACCCGGTGGGCGACCAGGAAGTCCTCCAGCCGCTTACGCAGCACGCTGAGCCGGGCCGGGTCGGCCGGCAGCCGCAGCGCGAAGCGGTTCACCTCGGCCGCCTCCAGCGCGAGCACGGCCACGTCGTCGTGGCGGGTACGCTCGGCGACCCGCTCGACCACCGCGTCGACCAGGTCGGCCACGTGCCCGCCTCCGGCAAGCACGTCCTGCCGGAGCTGCCCGAACCCGTCGTCGATGCCGAGCTGCCGGTCCTCGATCAGCCCGTCGGTGTAGAGCAGCAGACGACCGCCGGGGGCCAGCGCGCCCTCGACGGTCGGATACCGGGTCTGCGGGATCGCCCCGATCGGCGGTCCGAGGGCCCGCTCGTGCAGGAACGCCGCGTCGTCGCCGTGGATCAGGATCGGGGAGGGATGCCCGGCGCTGGCGTACCGCAGCCGGCCGGTGCGCGGGGCGAACCAGAGGCAGACCACGGTGGCGAAGGAGCCGCCCTCGGTGGAGCCGACCAGGCGGTTGAGCCGGGTCAGCGCCTCGCCCGGGTCGAAGCCCTCCAGCACGTACGCCCGCAGCGCGTTGCGGAGCTGGCCCATGGCGGCGGCCGCCCGGACCCCCTTGCCGACCACGTCGCCGATGACCAGCACCAGCTCGTCGTCCGAGGTGCCGATCACGTCGTACCAGTCGCCGCCGACCTCGACGTCGGCGCTGCCGGGCAGGTAGCGGCTGGCCACCACCGCGCCGGGCAGCTGCGGCAGCTTACGCGGCAGCAGGCTGTGCTGGAGGGTGGTGGCGATCCGGTGCTCGGCCTCGTAGAGCTGGGCATTCTCCAGCCGTACGCCGACCAGCCGGGCGAGCTCGGTCAGCGCGGCCTGCTCGGTGCCGCCGCCCTCCCGGAGCCACACCCGCAGCTCGCCGAGCTGCACGCCGGTGGTCCCGGTCAACGCCAGCACCGCCGACGGTTCGGCGGGCGCCTCGCCGCCGCCGTCGGCCTCGTACCGGGCGCCGGTGGCGGTGACCACCACCCGCGCGGCCTCGGCGAGGCTGAGGGCGTGCCGGGCGGCCACCTGCACCACCTCGGCCGTGGAGCGGGCCGTGTTGATCGCCACGGCCGCGTCGGCGAGGGCGCGCAGCCGGCGGATGATCTGCCCGCGCAGCTGGCCCAGCTCGACGTTGGACCGGACCCGGGCGACCAGCTCCTGGCTGGAGAAGGGCTTGGTCAGATAGTCGTCGGCGCCGACCGAGAGGCCGGCGACCTCCTCCGCCGAGCCGGCCCGGGCGGAGAGCAGCACGATCGGCACGTGCCGGGTGACCGGGTTCGCCCGCAGGGCGGTGACCAACCCGAAGCCGTCCAGCCGGGGCATCATCACGTCGGCCAGCACCAGGTCGAACGGGGAGTCGACGGCCATCCGCAGCGCTGCCACGCCGTCCGGCACGGCGACCACCTCGTACGAGGGGGCGAGCAACCGGCTGACGTGCTCGCGCAGGTCGGCGTTGTCGTCGGCGAGCAGAATCCGGCCCGCCTCGGCCGTCGCCCCGACCGGCGCCGACACGCCGACGGACGTCGCCCTCTCGTCGCTCCAGAGCGCCGTCTCGGCGACGTGCAGGCGGGCCTGCTCGGGCTCGGTCGACGGCGCCGGTGCGAGCACGGCCACCTGATCGGCGGGCAGATGCCCGTGCCCGAGCGGGAGGGCCACCGTGAACGTGGTGCCCCGGTCGACCACACTGCGCGCCTCGACCGTGCCGCCGTGCATCTCGACCAGCTCGCGGACCAGGGCCAACCCGATGCCGCTGCCCTCGTGGCTGCGGGATCGGGCGTCCGGCACCCGGTGGAACCGCTCGAAGACGTGCGGCAGCTCCTCCGGCGCGATGCCGACGCCGGTGTCGGCCACCGCCAGCACGGCGACGCCCTCGCCGGGGCGTACCTCGACCCGGATCTCGCCGTCGAAGGTGAACTTGACCGCGTTCGACACCAGGTTGAGGACGATCTTCTCCCACATCTCGGGGTCGAGGTAGACCGGCGCGGGCAGCGGCGGGCAGTCCACCACCAGCCGCAGCCCGGCCCGCTCCGTGGCCGAGCGGAAGGTGCTGACCAGCCGGGCCGTGTAGTCGGCCAGGTCGGTGGGCTGGTAGTGGGCGGCCAGCCGGCCGGACTCCAGCCGGGAGAAGTCGAGCACGGTGTTGACCAGCTTCAGCAGCCGCAGCGCATTGCGGTGCGGCACGGCCAGCCGTTCGGTGTACGCCGCCGGCAGCCCCGGGTCGGCGAGCAGGTCCTCCAGCGGGCCGAGGACCAGCGTGAGCGGGGTACGGAACTCGTGGCTGACGTTGGCGAAGAAGTTGGTCTTGGCGCGGTCCAGCGCGGCCAGCCCGGCGGCCCGGGAGCGCTCCTGCTCGTACGCCCGCTGCTTGCCGACCGCCCGGGAGATCTGGGCGGCGACCAGGTCGACGAAGCCGCGGTAGTCGTCGGTGAAGGGCAGCCGGCGGGCCACCCCGATCAGCAGCACGCCGGCCGGCTCGTTGGTGGCGGTGAGCGGCAGCACCAGGGCGTGCTCGGCGGCGTCCCCCGGGACCTCGCCGAGCAGGTCGGCGACGGACACCCAGCGGACAACGTCCACGGTCTCCCCCGCGCCGGGCGTCGACGGCCGGTCGGCGATCGCGCCCGGGTCCACCCCGGCGCAGCCGGCAAGGGCCGGGGCGCCGTCCTCGTCGTGCAACCAGATGGCGCCGAACGGCACGTCCGACCGGTACGCGTCGAGCACCCGGGCCGCCTCCCGGCCCAGCTCCAGGGTGCTTCGCATGTCGCCGAGCCGGGTGCCCAGCTCGGCCAGGGCGCGCAACCGGCGCTCGCCGACAACCCGACCGGTGGTCTCGTTGACGAAGCAGAACACGCCCTTGACGGTGCCGTCGGCGTCCCGGATCGGGTCGTACGAGACGTCGAAGTAGACGTCCTCCAGGAAGCCGTGCCGGTCGAGCAGGAAGGGGTGGTTCTCGCCGCGGTACGGCACCCCGGTTCCGCGCACCCCGTCGAGGAGCGGGCCGAGGACTTCCCAGGTCTCCACCCAGTGCTCGCGGGCGGGCTGCCCGATCACCGCCGGATGCTTGTCGCCGATGGTCGGCCGGTAGGCGTCGTTGTAGAAGGCCCGGTGGTCGTCGCCCCAGAACATCACGATCTGGGCGCTGGACGAGAGCATCATGCCGACCGCGTGGCAGAGCGCCGGGGGCCAGGTGTCCGGGGTGCCGAGCGGGCTGCCGGACCAGTCGAAGCCGCGCAGCCGCTCGCCCATCTCGCCGCCCGCGGCGAACGCCGCGGCCAGCAGGGGTGGTAGCTCCGCCTCGCCGGTCGCCGAGGACGAACGGCGCCCCTCCTCGCCCCCCTGGGCCGAGCCCATGCAGCCTCCCGCTCCGGCCGTGTCCACGACGGCCGACGCGATGCCGTCGGCCGTCCCCACTTCGTACCCAGACGGGGGAGCGACGTAACACACGCGCGACGCTGGTGGCCTACGCCAACATCCTGACGTAACCGCCGCCCGGCCGCGAGTCGGGCGGCCGCCCCGCGCCTGCCACCGGCCTCCCCGCCGCCCGTCGCGATCATGCCCGACGGGCCGGCCGACCGGCTACCTCACCGCCGACCCCCGCTGGCGGCGCGGACCAGCGCGGCCACCGGTCGGGGGTCCGCGTCGCTCTCCGGATGCCACTGCACGCCGAGCAGGAAGCGTCGCTCCCGGTCCTCGACCGCCTCCACCACCCCGTCGTCGGCCCAGCCGGTCACGGTCAGGCCGCCCGGGTCGGCCACCCCCTGGTGGTGGTACGAGTTGACCCGGTCCACCCCGGCCATCACCGCCCCGACCAGGCTGCCGGGGGCGAACCGGACCGGGTGGGCGCCGTAAACCCCGGGTGCCGGCTGGTGGCCGTCGTGCCCGACCACGTCGGGCAGGTGCTGGTGCAGCGCGCCGCCGTGGGCGACCGCGAGCAGTTGCATGCCCCGGCACACCCCGAGCACCGGCAGGTCCGCGGCGAGCGCGGCGGTCAGCAGAGTCAGCTCGCCGGCGTCCCGGTCCGGCCGGCTCTCGGTACGCGGGTCGGGCGACCGGCCGTACCGCTCCGGGCCGACGTCGGCGCCGCCGGCCAGCAGCAGCCCGTCGAGGACCCGCAGCACGTCCGCGTCGGTGTCGTCCGGGGGCAGCACCACGGCCCGGCCGCCGGCGGCGGTGACCGCCCGGACGTAGGCGTGCGGCACCAGCGTCGCCGGGACGTCCCGCCACGCCGCCCAGCCGGCCCGCTCGATGTACGCGGTGATCCCGATCAGCGGCCGGTTCACCGGACCAGCTCCGTTCGCGACTGCGGGGCTCGCAGGCCCGGCTCACTCCTCGCGCTCACCGGACCAGCTCCGTTCGCGACTGCGGGGCTCGCAGGCCCGGCTCACTCCTCGCGCTCACAGTGGTGTCACGTACGCGCCGGTGATGCCACCGTCCACCACGAACTGCGCGGCGGTCATGAACGAGGCGTCGTCGCTGGCCAGGAACGCCACCGCGGCGGCGATCTCCTCGGGGTTGCCGAACCGGCCCATCGGCACGTGCACCAGCCGGCGGGCGGCCCGCTCGGGGTCCTTGGCGAACAGCTCCAGCAGCAGCGGCGTGGCGACCGGGCCGGGGCAGAGCGCGTTGACCCGGATCCCCTCCCGGGCGAACTGCACGCCCAGCTCCCGGGTCATCGCCAGCACCCCACCCTTGCTCGCCGTGTACGCGATCTGCGAGGTCGCCGCCCCCATCAACGCGACGAACGAGGCGGTGTTGATGATCGAACCCTTCCCCTCGCGGCGCATGTGCGGGATGGCGTACTTGCAGCACAGATAGACGCTGGTGGTGTTGACCCGCAGCACCCGCTCCCAGGCGTCCAGCCCGGTCTCCAGGATGGAGTCGTCGTCCGGCGGCGAGATGCCCGCGTTGTTGAACGCCACGTCGACCCGACCGTGCCGCTCGACCACCCCGTCGAAGAGGTCCCGGACCGAGGCTTCGTCGGCCACGTCGCAGGCCACGAACTCGCCGCCGACCTCGTCGGCGGCCCGCTTGCCCGCCTCGGCGTCGATGTCGACGCAGACCACCCGAGCCCCCTCGGCGGCGAAGCGCCGCACGGTGGCCAGCCCGATCCCGCTGCCCGCCCCGGTCACCACGGTGACCCGGTCCTGAAGCCGCTCCTGCACTGCGGTCACTCCTCTGTCGAGATGAACACGTTCTTGACGTCGGTGAAGGCGTGCAGTGCGTCGGGACCCAGCTCCCGGCCGAGGCCGGAGCGCTTCATTCCGCCGAACGGGGTCCAGTAGCGCACCGACGAGTGCGAGTTGACGCTGAGGTTGCCGGACTCCACCGCCCGGGCCACCCGGACCGCCCGACCCACGTCCCGCGTCCAGATCGAGCCGGACAGGCCGTAGTCGGTGTCGTTGGCCAGCCGGATCGCGTCGGCCTCGTCGTCGAACGGGAGCACGGAGACCACCGGGCCGAAGATCTCCTCGCGCCAGTGGCGGTCGGCCGGGGAGTCGGTGAGCAGCACCGCCGGGGCGTACCAGAAGCCGGGGCCGTCGGGGCGGGAGCCGGTGAAGGCCACCTTCGCCCCGTCGACGTACCCGGCGACCCGGTCCCGGTGCCCGGCGGAGATCAGCGGACCCATCTCGGCGGTCTCGGCGGCCGGGTCCTCGACCCGGAATCCGTGCACGGCCGGTTCGAGGAGTTCCAGGAAGCGGTCGTACACCGGGCGCTGGACCAGGATCCGGGAGCGGGCGCAGCAGTCCTGCCCGGCGTTGTCGAAGACCGCGTACGGCGCGGTGGCCGCCGCCTTCTCGAGGTCGGCGTCGGCGAAGACCAGGTTCGCCGACTTCCCGCCCAGCTCCAGGGTCACCCGCTTCACCTGGGCCGCGCAGCCGGCCATGATCCGGGTGCCCACCTCGGTGGAGCCGGTGAAGCAGACCTTGCGTACCGCCGGGTGGGTGACGAACCGCTCCCCGACCACACTCCCCTTGCCGGGCAGCACGGTGAACACGCCCTCCGGCAGCCCCGCGTCGAGGGCCAGCTCGGCCAGGCGCAGCGCGGTCAGCGGGGTCAGCTCGGCGGGTTTGAGCACGACGGTGTTGCCGGCGGCGAGCGCCGGGGCGAAGCCCCAGCCGGCGATCGGCATCGGGAAGTTCCACGGCACGATCACGCCGACCACGCCGAGTGGCTCGTGGAAGGTGACGTCCAGCCCGCCCGGCACCGGAATCTGCCGCCCGGTCAGTCGTTCCGGCGCGCCGGCGTAGTAGTCGAGCACGTCCCGGACGTTCCCGGCCTCCCACCGGGCGTTGCCGATGGTGTGCCCGGAGTTGCGCACCTCCAGCAGCGCCAACTCCTCGATGTGCGCGTCGACGACCTGGGCGAACCGCCGCAACATCCGGCCCCGGTCCCCCGGCGCCACCTTCCGCCACATCTCGTACGCCGCGCCAGCCCGCCCGATCGCCGCATCGACCTCGGCCACGGAGCTGCCGGCCACCTCCCGCAGCACCACCCCCGTCGCCGGGTTCACCACCTCGGTCACGTGCCCTCCTCCTGGACGTACGGGCGGGTCAGAGGCGTTCGAAGCCACGGGTCAGTTCCCAGTCGGTGACGGCGGCGTCGAAGGCGGCCAGCTCGACGCGGGCCTGGTTGGCGTAGTGGGCGACCACCTCGGCGCCGAAGGCGTCCTTGGCGACGGTGGACGATTCCCAGAGGGTGAGGGCGTCGCGGAGGGTGCCGGGGACCTGCTCCGCGCCCGTGTCGTCGTACGCGTTGCCGGTGCACTCCTCGCCCAGCTCCAGCTCCCGCTCGATGCCGTACACCGCGCCCGCCACCAGCGCGGCGATCGCCAGGTACGGGTTGACGTCCGCGCCGGGCGCACGGTTCTCCACCCGCAGGCCGGGCCCGTGCCCGACCAGCCGCAGCGCGCAGGTGCGGTTGTCGGTGCCCCAGCGCAGCGCGGTCGGGGCGAACGAGCCCGGCTGGTAGCGCTTGTACGAGTTGACGTTCGGGGCGGAGAAGAGGCTGAACTCGCGCATGGTGGCGAGCAGCCCGCCCAGCACCCGCTGCCCGGTCACGCTCAGGTGGGCCGGGCCGTCCCCGAGCAGCGCCGGCCGGCCGTCGGCGTCGCGCAGCGAGAAGTGGATGTGGCAGGAGTTGCCCTCGCGCGCGTTCGGCTTGGCCATGAAGGTGATCGACATGCCCTCCTGGGCGGCGATCTCCTTCGCCCCGTTCTTGTAGACGACGTGGTGGTCGGCGCAGGCCAGCGCCTCGTCGTAGCGGAAGGCGATCTCGTGCTGGCCGAGGTTGCACTCGCCCTTGGCGCTCTCCGGGGTCAGCCCGGCCCCCGCCATCTCGGTGCGGATCCGGCGCAGCAGCGGCTCCACCCGGGCGGTGCCGAGCAGCGAGTAGTCGACGTTGTACTGGTTCGCCGGGGTCAGGTCGCGGTAGCCGCGCCGCCACGCCTCCTCGTACGAGTCCCGGAACAGCACGAACTCCAGCTCGGTGCCGGCGTACGCGGTCAGCCCGTGCCCGGCCAGCCGGTCGAGCTGCCGGCGCAGGATCTGCCGGGGCGAGGCGACCACCGGGCCGGAGCCGTCCAGCCACTCCAGGTCGGCCAGGAGCATGGCGCTGCCCGGCTGCCACGGCACCCGGCGCAGGGTGCTCAGGTCGGGCGTCATCGCGAAGTCGCCGTAGCCGCGTTCCCAGCTCGACATCGCGTACCCGTCGACGGTGTTCATCTCGACGTCGCAGGCGAGCAGGTAGTTGCAGCCCTCGCTGCCGTGCGCGACCACCTCGTCGAGGAAGAAGGGAGCGTGGAACCGTTTGCCCTGGAGCCGGCCCTGCATGTCGGCGAGGGCCAGCACCACCGTGTCGATCTCGCCGTCGGCGACCGCGACCCGAAGTTGTTCCAACGTGAGCGGGGCTTTCCTCATCGGCGCGCCTCCATGGGAAAGGTCTACTACCGAACCTTTGAATCCGTCAATGGGCGACTCTGACTTACCCGAGCAGGCCGCGCAGCAACTCCGCCGTGGCGTCGCAGTGCTCCTCCATCACCAACCGTGCGCCGTTCGGGTCGCCGGCCAGGATGGCGTCGACGATCCGGGTGTGCTGGGCGTCGGAGTGGTCGAGGTTCCGGGGGATCACCGGGATCGCCGCGAGGAGCCGGTCGAGGGTCAACTGCACGTCGGCGACGGCGGCGGCCAACGACGGGGAGCCGCTGGCCGCGGCGATCGCCAGGTGCAACCGGGAGTCGGCGACCCGCCGGTTGACCGGATCACGGTCGCGGGAGGCGGCCAGGGCGCCGACCAGGTGCTGCCGCTCGACCGCCGGCAGGCTGCGGTTGGCGGCCAGGGCAGCCGCACCCGACTCCAGCACCCGCCGGAAGTCGAGCGCGTCGGGCAGCCGGTCGCCCATCTCGCGGGCCAGTTCCCCCGCGTCCGGGCGCCCGCCGGGGCCGGGTGCGGGCAGCGCCGCCCGGACGAAGGTCCCACCGGTTCGCCCGCGGCGGGACTCGAGATAGCCGGCCTCGCGCAGCGCCGCTATCGCCTCCCGCAGGGTCACCCGGCTGACCTGCAGCCGCTCGGCCAGCTCCCGCTCGGCGGGCAGCCGCTCGCCGACCCGGACCAGGCCCAGCTTGATCGCCTGGACGAGTCGGGCCACGGTGATCTCGAAGGCGTTGCCGCCGCGGACCGGGCGCCACACCGGGAAGGACGGTGCGGCGTCCGGCATCGATGCCCCGTCACCGCTCGGCCCCCGAGCGGCGGCGCCGCCCGACTCGGCAGTCCCGGCATCGATCGACATCGGCCGTCCCTTCCCTTCCGCACGGGTGACGGGCGCCCGTCGGGGCACCCGCCACCCGGGCAACCTACTCGGTGGCCGACTCGACGCCCGGCTCCGTGACGGGCTCGGCGCCCGTCGCCGGCCTGGGGATCACCGGATCCGGCACGTTGTGGCGAGGGCCGGTGAACCAGCGCCGGGCGCTGAGCACCCACCAGAGCCAGGCAGCACCGAGCACGACGCCGACCGCGACGATGGTGTAGTTGAACGTGCTGGCGGTGATGGGGCTGCCCGTCGGCAGCACGAACAGGACGCAGATGATCGCGACCCAGACGACGGCGATCCACCCGACCGGCGCGCTCCACCGACCCAGGTTCCACGTACCGACCTGGAAGTCCGGCGTGCGTCGGCGCAGGAAGACCGGGGCCACGTAGGCGATGTAGAGACCGATCACCGCGATGGAGGTGGCCGCCAGGTAGGCGGTGGTGTTCCAGAGCGAGGGCAGGACGAGCAGGCTGGAGCAGGTGACGCAGAGCCAGATCGAGTTGGTCGGCGTGCCCGTACGCGGGTTGACCCGCTTCCAGATCGCGGAGCCGGGCAGTGCACCGTCCCGGCTGAACGCGTAGGCCATCCGGGAGTTGGCCGTGACCGACGCCATGCCGCAGAAGAACTGGGCGACCACGCAGATGAAGAGCAGGAACGTGCCGAGATCGTGCCCCACCGCGTCGATGAAGATCTGCGCCGGGGGCAGGCCCAGCGCGGTCGTCCGCTCGGCATCGTAGTCCTGGATGGACCAGGTGATGGCGAACAGGAGCACGAAGCCGGCGATGACCGAGACCACGACCGACATCACGATGCCGCGGGGCGCGGAGCGGGCCGCGTCATGGGTCTCCTCCGCCACGTGGGCGCTGGCGTCGTAGCCCGTGTAGGTGTATTGCGCCATCAGGAGTCCGATGAGCACCGCGTACCCGGCCGCGCCGGCGAAGGTGAAGCCCGTCTCGTTGCGCACCTCGAAGAAGACCTCGGAGAGGGGCTTGTGTTGGTCCGGCACGAACGCGAGGGCGATGACGATGACCGCGACGCCGGCGAGGTGCCACCAGGCGCTGACGTCCGAGAGCAGCCGCACGAGGTTGACGCCGAAGGTGTTGAGCAGGCCGTGCGCGATGATGATCACCAGGAAGATCAGGAAGGTGCGTCCGGCGGTCACCTCCATGTCGAAGGCGAGGCTCAGGAAGGCGGAGGTGGTGATGGCCGCGCCAAAGTCGATCGCGGCGGTCACCGCCACCTCACCCAGGAAGTTGAACCAGCCGACGAACCACGCCCAGACCGCCTTGTTCCGCTTGGCGAGCGCGGCGGCCCACCAGTAGAGGGCCCCGGCGGTGGGATAGACCGAGCAGATCTCGGCCATCGCCAGCGCGACGAAGATCACCATGCCGCCGACGAAGAGCCAGCCCAGGGTGATCGCCAGCGGGCCGCCCGCCGTCATCGCGATGCCGTACGACGTGATCGCGCCGGCCAGGATCGAGATGATGGAGAACGAGACCGCGAAGTTGGAAAAGCCGGACAACTTGCGGCGCAGCTCCTGCTTGTATCCCAGCTGCGCGAGCCGTTCCTCGTCCGAGACCGGGGAAGGCGGGGGTACTCCGTCCTCAATCGTTGAGCTCATCGGTGTCTCCCTTGGACAGGGGTGGAGACTGTGACCTGCGTCACCGCCTGACGGGATGATGAGCCCGCACCCTCATCGAGGTCAATGGAGGTCGACCGAAAATTCGGCCAGAACCAGACCATTAACCGATGCCCGCGCCGCGCCCCCTCGCACCTGGTGGCGAAATGCGTTGCCGCACCGGTGCCGCCGGCCGCATCCTTGAACCAGTGACCAGGCCCGATCGCGACGGGCCCACGCCGGGCACTCGGCAACGCCCGGCCCGCGACGGCGCGGGGCGTCCACCTCTCTCTCACTCGGACGGCGATCCGCCGTACCCTCCGGACGCCCCGCGCCGCCGCCCGCACGCCTGCTCAGGCGACCAGCAGGCCGGCGACCCAGAGCGCGGCGATCACCAGGCCGGCCAGGAGCTCGACCAGAATGGACAGCCCCACCGCCTTCAGCGCCTGGACCGTGGCGGGCCAGGCGAGACGGTTGCCCCCGAGCCGCAGCCGTTCCGCGCCCCACACCCCGGCGACGAACCCGAGCACCAGCCCGACCACCGGGATGACGAAGAACCCGATCAGCCCGAGCGCGGCCCCGGCCAGCAGCGACGAGGTGGGCACCCCGGCCCGCTTCAGGTTGCGCCCCGGCCACAGGTACTTGACGACCTCGCCGCCGACGGCGACCACGGTGGCGGCGGCGAGCACCGCCCAGCGGCCGGGGCCGGCGCCGCCGAAGAGCGCCCAGACCAGCACCCCGCCCCAGCACAGCGGCAGCGCCGGGAGCCCGGGCACCACCACCCCGGCCAGCCCGGCCAGGATCGCCAGGCCGGCCACCACCGAGACCAGCGCCTGGGTGTCGCCCGGGCTCATGTCGCCTCCTCCCGGCCGGCCAGCCGGCGGGGATCTGCTCTCCTCGCCACTCTATGCGCAGGCGCCCGGATGCGGGGAATCCACTTCGGACGGCCGGCCGGCGGACCACCGAGGCCGGCGGCCCACCGAGGCCGGCGGCCCACCGGGACCGGCGGACCGCCCCGAGGTCAGCCGGCCGACTCCAGCAGCAGCGAGATGCCCTGGCCGACGCCGATGCACATGGTGGCGAGGGCCCGCCGGCCGCCCCGGCGGCGCAGCTCCAGCGCGGCGGTCAGCGCCAGCCGGGCACCGCTGGCGCCGAGCGGGTGGCCGAGGGCGATCGCGCCGCCGTTCGGGTTGACGTGCTCGGCGTCCTCGGGCAGCCCCAGCTCGCGCAGCACCGCCACGGACTGGGCGGCGAACGCCTCGTTCAGCTCGATCACGTCGAGGTCGGCCAGGCCGAGGCCGTACCGGTCGAGCAGCTTGCGGGTGGCCGGGACCGGGCCGACGCCCATGATCCGCGGCGGTACGCCGGCCGCCGCCGCGCCGGTCACCCGGGCGAGCGGCGTGAGGTCGTACCGCGCGACGGCCGCCTCGGAGGCGACCAGCAGGGCCACCGCGCCGTCGTTGACGCCGGAGGAGTTGCCGGCGGTCACCGTGCCGCCCTCCCGGAACGGGGTGGGCAGCGCGGCGAGCTTCTCCAGCGAGGTCTCCCGGGGGTGCTCGTCGACGTCGACCAGCTTCGTCTCGCGCTTGCCGGCCGGCACGGTGACCGGCACGATCTCCTCGGCCAGCCGGCCGTCGGCCTGGGCCTTGGCGGCGCGCTGCTGCGAGCGGAACGCGAACTCGTCCTGCGCCGCGCGGTCGACGCCGTACTCGGCGGCGACGTTCTCCGCCGTCTCCGGCATCGAGTCGATCCCCCAGCCCTTCTTCATCAGGGGGTTGACCAGCCGCCAGCCGATGGTGGTGTCGTACACCTCCGCGGTGCGGGCGAACGCGGTGGTCGCCTTCGGCATCACGAACGGCGCCCGGCTCATGCTCTCCACCCCGCCGGCGACCACCAGGTCGGCCTCCCCGGCGACGATGGAGCGGGCGGCGGTGGCGAGGGCGTCCAGGCCGGAGCCGCAGAGCCGGTTGACCGTGCTGCCGGGCACCTCCTCGGGCAGCCCGCCGAGCAGCGCCGCCATCCGGGCCACGTTGCGGTTGTCCTCGCCGGCCTGGTTGGCGCAGCCGAGGATCACGTCGTCGGTGCGGGCCCAGTCCACGGCCGGGTGGCGGGCGACCAGCTCGCGGATCACGTGCGCGGCCAGGTCGTCGGGGCGTACCCCGGCGAGGGCGCCGGCGTAGCGGCCGATCGGGGTGCGGACTCCGGCCACGAGGTATGCCACGGTCATCGTGCTGCGTCCTTCGGGGGTGGGAAGGGGCTGGCGGGGGTGCGTCGCCCGGGGTCCCGGGGTCGTCCGGCGCCAGGATATCCGCGCCCGGAACGGATAGGTTGGCGGCATGGCCCGGGCCCAGTTCAGCGCAGAGACCGCCGGCAGCGGCGCGTTCGTCCGCCAGCCCAACCGGTTCACCGGTCGGGTCACCCCGCACTCGACCTCGCCGGAGGGCGGCGGCCCCGACGAGCAGGACCGTTGGCCGCTGGAGGCCGGCCGGTACCGGTTGATCTGGTGCCGGGCCTGCCCGTGGGCCCACCGGGCCCGGATCGTGCGCACCCTACTCGGGCTGGAGGACGTGATCTCGCTGGGCACGGTCGACCCGATCCGGGACGAGCGGGGCTGGCGGTTCACCCTCGACCAGGACGGCTTCGACCCGGAGCTGGGGATCAGCTTCCTGTCCGAGGCGTACCTGGCGACCGACCCGGACTACTCCGGGCGGGTGACCGTGCCGGCCCTGGTCGACACCCGCACGGGGCGGGTGGTGACCAACGACTATCCGCAGCTCACCCTGGACCTGATCACCGAATGGCGGCGGTTCCACAAGCCCGGCGCGCCGGACCTCTACCCCGTCGAGCTGCGCCCGGAGATGGACGCGCTGATGGCGGAGATCCACCGGGACGTCAACAACGGGGTCTACCGGTGCGGCTTCGCCACCTCGCAGCAGGCGTACGACGAGGCGTACACCGCGCTCTTCGCTCGGCTGGACGCGCTGTCGGAGCGGCTGGCCGGGCGCCGCTACCTCATGGGCGACCAGATCACCGAGGCCGACGTGCGGCTGTTCACCACGCTGGTCCGCTTCGACGTGGCGTACCACGGGCACTTCAAGTGCAACCGGCAGAAGCTCACCGAGATGCCGGTGCTCTGGGCGTACGCCCGGGACCTGTTCCAGACCCCGGGCTTCGGGGAGACGGTGGACTTCGACCACATCAAGCGGCACTACTACGCCACCCACGAGATGATCAATCCAACCCGGATCGTGCCGCTGGGTCCGGACCTCTCGGGCTGGACCACGCCGCACGGGCGTGGCTGATCCCGGCGTCGCCCGGGCCGTCGCCGCATCCGCCGCCGCCGGCTGCGTCGTGGCCGGCGCGGTCGCGGTGACGGTCGCCGTGGTCGCCGGTCCCGGTCCGGGTTTGACCGGGTACGTCAGCGAGGCCGGCGTGACCGACAGCGGGTACGCCGGGGCGTACCGGATCGGGGTGTTCGCGCTTGCGGCGGGGCTGCTGCTGCTCGCGGCGGCGCTGCTCCCGGCGCTGGAGGCGGCGGCGGCGCTGCTCGCCGTCGCCGGTGGCTGCACGGTGCTCTCCGGTGCGGTGACCTGCAGCGACGGCTGCCCGCTGCCGCCGTTCGAGGCGACCACCGTGGCAGACCTGGTGCATGGCGGGGCGAGCGTGGCGGGCACCGCCGCGGTGGTCTTCGCGATGCTGGTCCTGGCCGTCTCCCCGGCGGCCGACCGGCAGCTACGCCGGGTCGCCAGGGTCGGTGCGGCGCTGGCGCTGCCGCTCGCCGCGGCGATCGGGCTGGCCATGCTGATCGTGGGGCGCGGCAGCCTGGTGGGGGTGCTGGAGCGGCTGCTGCTGGCGGTGGCCGCCGCCTGGGGCGTGGCCACGGCGGCCAGCCTGGGCCTGCGTCGACGATCGTGACGAACGGGTCACCGTGCCATGAACCGTGCCTGTAAGGATCGTCACGCCTATCAGTCCTTCCACCTGTGAACCCGCTGGGCGTATCGTCAGCGGGCGATGACCAACGTCTGGAACCTCACCGTGCGCCTGTACGTCGACCTCCGACGGCAGGCCAGCGGCATCTGTCCGGCGCAGCCACTCTCCTGACGCTGCCCCGTTCCCTCCACCAGACCTTGGACGCATCCTCATGGCTTCCGCCCTGCGCAAGATCCCCTTTTCCCTGCAGATCCTGCTCGGCCTCGTGCTCGGCGTGGCGCTCGGCTTCCTCGCCCGCGCCAACGACGTCGCCTGGCTGACCAGCACCCTCGACACCGTCGGCCACCTGTTCGTCCAGCTCCTCAAGCTGGCCGTGCCGCCGCTGGTCTTCACCGCCATCGTGGTCAGCGTGGTCAGCCTGCGCGGCGTGGCCAACGCCGCCCGGCTGGCGCTGAAGACGCTGCTCTGGTTCGGCATCACCGCGCTGATCGCGGTGAGCCTCGGCATCGGCCTCGGCCTGCTCACCAACCCGGGTCGCGGCGTGACACTCGACCTGGCCGGCGCCGCCGCGCCGAAGAAGACCGGCTCCTGGACCGACTTCCTCACCGGCATCGTGCCGACCAACCCGGTCGGCGCGTTCGTGGAGGGCAACGTCCTCCAGATCGTCTTCCTCGCCCTGGTGGTGGGCGCCGCCGCGATGCTGATCGGCGAGGCCGCCGAGCCGTTCGTGGCGCTCAACCGCTCGCTGCTGGCCATCGTGCAGAAGGCGCTCTGGTGGGTCATCCGGCTCGCCCCGATCGGCACACTCGGCCTGATCGGCAACGCCGTCGCCTCGTACGGCTGGGACCTGCTGGCCCCGCTCGCCAAGTTCACCACCGCCGTCTACGTCGGCTGCGCGATCGTGCTCTTCGTGGTCTACCCGCTGCTGCTGGTGGCCGCGGGCCGGCTCAACCCGCTGCGCTTCTTCGCCGGCGCCTGGCCGGCCATCGAGCTGGCCTTCGTCTCCCGCTCCTCGGTGGGCACCATGCCGGTGACCCAGCGCTCGGTCGAGCGGCTCGGCGTCCCCCGCGAGTACGCCTCCTTCGCCGTGCCGTTCGGCGCCACCACGAAGATGGACGGCTGCGCCGCCATCTACCCGGCCCTGGCGGCGATCTTCGTCGCCCAGGTCTTCGGGGTGCACCTGGGCGTCACCGACTACCTGCTGATCGCCTTCGTCTCGGTGGTCGGCTCGGCCGCCACGGCCGGCCTGACCGGCGCGATCGTGATGCTCACCCTGACCCTGAGCACGCTGGGCCTGCCGCTGGCCGGCGTCGGCCTGCTGCTGGCGATCGACCCGATCCTGGACATGATCCGCACCGCCACCAACGTGGCCGGCCAGGCCCTCGTCCCGACCATCGTCGCCGCCCGCGAGGGCACCCTCGACCGGGCCGCGTACGACTCGGCCGGCAAGCGCGACCTGGTGGACGCGGACGAGGCCGAGCGCCCTGCGGAGCGGCTCGCCCCCGTCCCCGCCTGACCCACCTGATCGAGAGGGGCCCCACCCGGGGCCCCTCTCCGTGTCGTTGGAGGATCACGACATGAGTGCCCTGTTCACCCCGCTCACCCTGCGCGGCGTCACCCTGCCCAACCGGATCGCCCTCGCCCCGATGTGCCAGTACAGCGCCGGCCCGGACGGCCTGCCCACCGACTGGCACCACGTCCACCTCGGCTCCCGCGCGGTCGGCGGGGCCGGGCTGGTCATCACCGAGGCCACCGCGGTGGTCCCCGAGGGGCGGATCAGCCCGCAGGACACCGGGCTCTGGTCAGGCGCGCACGTCGACGCGTGGCGGCCGATCACCGCGTTCGTCGCCGCACAGGGCGCGGTGCCGGCCGTGCAGCTCGCGCATGCCGGATTCAAGGCGTCGACCTTCCGGCCGTGGGCCGAGCACCGGGGCGGCGTACCGGACGCCGAGGGCGGCTGGACGCCCGTCGGCCCCGGCAGCGAGCCGTTCCTGCCGGACTACCGGCGGCCGACCGCACTGGACGAGGCCGGGATCGCCGCGCTGATCGAGGCGTTCGCCACCGCCGCCGGGCGGGCGCTCGACGCCGGCTTCGGCGCGGTGGAGATCCACGCCGCGCACGGCTACCTGCTGCACGAGTTCCTCTCCCCGCTGACCAACCACCGCACCGACGCCTACGGTGGCGACCGGGCCGGCCGGATGCGGCTCGCCCTGGAGGTGGCCCGGGCGGTCCGCGCCGCGGTCGGCGAGTCGGTGCCCGTGCTGACCCGGATCTCCGCCACCGACTGGGTGGCCGGCGGCTGGACCGTCGAGGACAGCGTGGTGCTCGCCGGCGAGCTGACCGCCGCCGGCGTGGACCTGGTGGACGCCTCCTCCGGCGGCGCCTCGGCCGCGGCGAGCATCCCGGTCGGCCCCGGCTACCAGGTGCCCCTGGCCGCGCGGATCCGCCGCGACACGGGCGTGTTGACCGGCGCGGTCGGCCTGATCGTCGAGCCGGAGCAGGCCGAGCAGATCGTCGCCGGCGGCGAGGCCGACCTGGTGCTGCTCGGCCGGGAGCTGTTGCGCGACCCGTACTGGCCGCGCCGCGCCGCCGCCAAGCTCGGCGCCGAACCCCACTGGCCGAACCAGTACGTCCGCGCCTTCTGACCTCGACCCGTTTCCGCGACGTGGCGGGTCCCCGCGTTCGGGACACCGCCACGTCGCGCATCCGGAGCCGGTCAGCCCGCCAGGTGCCCCCAGCGATCCTCCAGGTCGCGCCAGGGCCCCTGGGCCGCCACCGCCCCGTCGACCAGCACCACCACGTGGTCCGCCCGGACCAGCGCGGCCCGCTTGGAGGTCGACCCGACCACCGTCACCCCGTGCTCGCGCAGTGCCGCCCAGAGCGCCAGTTCGGTGGTGACGTCCAGCGCGGACGACACGTCGTCGGCGACCAGCAGCTCGGTACGCGGCGCCAGCGCCCGGGCCAGCGCCAGCCGCTGGAGCTGCCCGCCGGAGAGCCGGGTGCCCTTGTGCCCGATGAGCAGCCCGAGCCCACCCCCGGCGGCGGCCAGGTCGTGGTCGAGCTGGGCGGTCGACACCGCGCCGGCCGCGTCGACCTGGTGCCCGAGCGCGATGTTGTCGGCCACCGTCCCGGAGAGCACCCGGGGCAGCTGCCCGACGTAGCCGACCTGGTTGGGGCGGAGGAACAGTTCCGGCTCGCTGACCGGTTCGCCGTTCCAGCGCAGCGTCCCGGTGTGGTGGACGATCCCGGCGAGCGCCCGCAGCAGCGAGGACTTGCCGGCGCCGACCGGCCCGACCACCAGCACCAGCTGTCCCCGGTCGACGGCGAGGTCGACGTCCCGGACGGCGAGGACGCCGTCGGAGTGCAGCGCGCCGAACCCGGCCAGCTCCAACCTTCGCAGCGGGTGCCGCGGCGGCGGCTCCGGCGCCGGGGCCGCCCCGGTGGCCAGGTCCACCCCGGGGACCTCCGCCGAATACGTGGCGACCCCGGTCATCGCCACGGTCCGCCGGGTCCACACCCGCGCCGACGGGTAGTGCGAGACCAGCGACGCGGTGGTCCAGGCGAACCAGCGGGCCGCGCCGAGCGTGGAGACCGCCACCAGGGTGGCCCCGGCGGAGAGCCCACCGGCCAGATAGAGCGCCCATGCCCCGATCGGCAGCAGCCCGCTGGCCAGCGACGGGGTGGACCGCGCCCACACCTGCATGGCGATCTCCCGCCGCTGCCGGTCGCTACGGACGGTGTCCAGCTTCGCGAGGTGGTCCAGCACCGGTCGGGTGGCGCCGGCGAGCTTCACCGTACGGGCGGCGGAGAGCGAGGAGACCAGCGCGGTGGCGAAGGCGGCCCGGGCCTTGACGGTGCCGCCGGCGGTGCGTTCGAGCCGGGGCGCGAACAGCGTCGCGGCCAGCCCGGAGACCACCATCGTCCCGGCGAAGAACAGCGCGGGTACGAAGCTGCCGGTCACCAGCGTCATGGTGATCACGATGGCCAGCGAGATGAACTGGTCCATCAGGTTGTCGGCGAGCTGCACCACCCGTTCGGTGTCGCCGCCCTGGGCCACCACCTCGGCGGGGGTGTGCCCGCTGACCCGCCGGGCCCCGGTCTGCCCGTGCACCAGGCGCTGGCTGATCCGCAGCATCTGCCGGATCCACCACTGCGGAAACCAGAGGTTGGTCAGGTAGGGCAGCGGCAGCACGACCAGCAGCGCGGCCACGATGCCGAGTGCCGGCAGCCACGGGTCTCCCCCGCCGACCACCTCGGCCCAGAGCCAGGGCAGCACCGCGCCGTCCAGCCCGAGCAGGGTCATCACGATGAACAGCCCGACGGAGACCAGGCCGTACCGCGGGTCGTTGGTGCCCAGCCGCAGGATCTCCCGCAGGGTCCGCGTGCGCGGCGCGGCGGGCATCGGCGGCGGGTCGGTCCGCGGCGCGGGGACCTGGCACGGGACGGGGGCCGGGGAGGTCGGCTCCACCGGCTCGTCGGCCCACGCGTCGCCCGGCCCCTCCAGCAGCTCCACCCCGCCGTGCCGGCCGGCACCGGCGTACGCGCTGGCATGGCTGGTCGCGAGCAGTTCGGCGAAGCGGGCCGACTCGCGCAGCGGGCCGGCCTCCAGCACCGCGCCGTCGGCCATCACCACGACCTCGTCGCAGCGGTGCACCGAGGAGAGCCGGTGCGCGATGACGATGCCGATGCGGTCGGTGAGCAGCCGTTCGGTGGCCTGGCGTACCCGGGTCTCGGTGACCGGGTCGAGCCGGGCGGTGGCCTCGTCGAGGATCACCACGTGCGGGTCCCGGACCAGGATCCGGGCGAACGCCACGAGCTGTTCCTGCCCGGCGGAGAGCACGTGCCCGCCCTCACCCAGCTTGGTGTGCACCCCGTCGGGAAGTTCGGCGATCCAGCCGGCCAGCCCCAGCTCCTCCAGTGCCCGGGTGGCGTCGTCGAGCAGGGCGGGGTCGAAGAGGGCGACGTTCTCGGCGAGGGTGCCGGCCAGGATCTCGGTGCGCTGGGGCACCACCGCGATCCACCGCCGCAGCGCCTCCACGTCCAGGTCGGCCAGGTCGGTGTCGCCGAGGAAGACCGTGCCGCTCGGCAGGTCCACCGCCCGGGTGAGCACCTTGGCCAGGGTCGACTTGCCCGACCCGGTCCGCCCGACCAGGGCGTACGACCGGCCCCGGGCGAAGGTGAGCCGGATGTCGCGCAGCGCCGGCCCGCGGTCGTCCCCGGCGGCGGGGTAGCGGAAGGTGAGCCCGCGGACGGTCAGGTCCCCGTCGACCGGGGCGACGCCGCCGACGGGTTCCTGCCGGGCGGCGGCGAGCAGTTGCACCCGGGCCCACGCGCCCAGCGCGTACTGCAGGTGCGGCACCCAGCGGGCGATGTGCTCGACGGTCGCGCCGAAGGCGAGGGCGAGCAGCCAGATCGCGGTGAGCCGGGCGCCGTCCACCCGGCCGGCGGCGAGCGCCCACGCCCCGGCGAGGACCACGGCCGCGATGCCACCCCGGATGCCGCCGGCGGCGATGGCGGTGACCCGGGCGGACATCCGGAACACCCGGCCGCCCCGGGCGATCACCTCGGCGGCCCGGCGGGCGTAGAGGCGCAGCACGTACGGCCGGGCCAGGCTGGTGCGTACGTCGTCCTGCCCGTGCACCGCCTCCTCCATCACGGCGGCCAGGTCGGACCAGGCCTCCTCCTCGGCCATCCGGGCCGGGGCGATCCGGGCGGTGGGGCGGCGCAGCAGCACGCCGAGCAGGGCGGTCAGCAGGACCATCCCGACGCCGGCCGGCCACCAGACGAACAGCGCGCTGACCGTGGCGAGCAGGCAGACGGCGAGCCCCTGGACGACCCGTACTCCGGTGTTCCGCATCTCGGCGGCGACCTGGTAGACATCGTTGTCGATCCGGTCGAGCAGCTCGCCGACCGGGGTGGTCTCCAGGGTGGGCAGGTCCTGCCCGAGCGCCACCTGGCACAGCCGTCGCCGCACGTCCGCGGACCAGTCGGCGGTGAGGCCGGCCATCAGCAGCCCGATCACCAGGTCGGTGACCACGGCGGCGACCAACGCCACGGCCAGGGCGGCGAACCAGCCGACCGACCGGTGCACCAGCACCGGGCCGGCCAGCGCCGAGGCGGCGGCCTGACCGCCGGCGCCGAGCAGGATGAGCAGGAGGACGACCACCATCCGACGCGGTGCGGTGGCCCAGAGATCGCGGAGCAGGCGCATGGAAAGTCCTCCGGACTCGGGTCGGTGGGGGCGGTGCCCCCAGCCTCGCCCGTCCGGCCCGGACAACTCAACGCATTTTCGCCGCCGGCAGACATCCCCGGCTCAGGTCTGGGCGACCCGGCGGACGATCCCGAGCAGGGACTCCTGCACCTCCTCGATCGGCCGGTCCGGCTGGAAGACCAGCCAGTCCACCGCCACCACCAGGCCGACGCCGAACAGCGCCGAGCTGGCCGTCCGGACGTCCAGGTCGGCGGGGAGATCGCCGCCGGCCACGCCGGCCCGTACGGTTTCCGCGATCACCTCGATCGCCTCGCCGCGCAGCAGCCGCAGGGTCTGCTGCCACTCCCGGTTGGTCCGCCACATCTCGGAGAGCAGGAGCTGGGCGAACGCCCGGTAGCGGCAGATGTACTCCAGCTCGGCGCGGACCAGCGCAGCGAGCGCCTCACGGGGCGGCAGCCCGGCGACCGCGGCACGGAACTCGGCGGTGAGCAGGCCGATACCGTGCCGCAGCAGCTCCTCGAAGAGGACCGTCTTGGACTCGAAGTTGTAGTAGACGGTCCCCTTCGCCACCCCGGCCCGGGCGGCGATGTCGTCCACGGTGGTGGCGGAGAAGCCCTGCTCGGCGATCAGCTCGACCGCCGCCACGAAGAGGCGCTGGCGGGTGTCCTCCCGCCGGCGCGACCGTCCGTCCGTCACTCGCCCATCCTCACATGGTCAGTTCGGGGTGCAGCTTGGCCGGGGTGAGCCGGCGGGACCGGCGCGCCGCGCCGATGGTGAGCGCCAGCGCGCCCACCCCGAAGCCGACGAGCACCAGCGCCCCGGTGACCACCGGTCCGGCCGGGCCGCCGTTGATGGTGTGCCGCAGGCCGGACACCACGTACGTCATCGGCAGCCAGGGGTGGATCGCCTGGAAGAAACCGGGCGAGGTCTGCACCGGGTAGGTGCCGCCGGAGGAGGTGAGCTGGAGCATCAGCAGGGCCAGCGCGGCGAGCCGGCCGGCCGGGCCGAGCGCCACGCCGAGCAGCTGCATGATCGCGGTGAACGCCAGCGAGGCCAGCGAGAGCAGGCCCAGCGTCGCCAGCTCGTGCCTGGGGTCGAGACCGAGCACCAGGGTGACCACGGTGAACAGCACCCCGGCCTGGGCCAGGCCGATCGCGGCGGCCGGCAGCCAGCCGGCGAGCACGACCCGCCGGCCGGGCGCGCCGGACATCACGTGCCGCCGGTTGACCGGCCGCAGCAGCATGTACGTGATCATCGCGCCGACCCAGAGCGCCAGCGCCAGGAAATACGGGGCGAAGCCCACGCCGTACGACCCGGCCGGGTTGTGCGCGGAGCGGATCAGGCCGACCGGGTCGCCGAGGATGCCGGAGCGGCTGTCCGTGTCGTGGTATCCGGGCAGCTTCTTCGCCCCGGCGGCGAGCCCGTCCGCCAGGTCGCCGGCCCCGCTCTCCAGCTTGGTCAGTCCGTCGGCGAGCCGGTCGCTACCGGCGCTGAGCTGGGCCAGGCCGCCGTCGAGCTGGCGGGCGCCGGTGGCGAGGCGATAGAGCCCACCGCGGAGCTGGTCGGCGCCGCTCGTGGCGTCGCCGAGGCCGTCGCGGAGCTTGGCGCTGCCGTCGGCGAGCGAGCTGAGCCCGGCGGCGAGCTGGTCGACCTTGGTGCGGGCGGCGGCGACGTCGTCGGCGAGGCGCGGAGCGGCGGCGGCGACCTCCCGGGCGGTCTGCGCGACCTCGGTCATCTTCTTCTTGAGCGTGGCCAGGTCGGTCCGGTCGAGTGTGGTGGCGATGGCCCGGGCCGTGGTGGCCGCCCGGTCGGCGGCCTGCCGGGCGGCGACGAGGCTCGGGTCGTCGGCCAGCTCGGGGTGGGCCCGCACCACCGCGTCGAGGCGGTCGCGGACCTCCTCCGCCTGGGTCACCACCTGGTCCGCCCGGTCCGGTAATGCGTCGATGCCGTCGGCGAGCGCCTGCGCGCCCTCGGCGACCGCGGTGGCGGCGCGCTGAATGTCGGCCGCGTTCTGCCGGAGCAACGGCTCGTACCGGTCGGCGGCGGCGTCCACCGTGGCCGCGGCGGCCCGGGTCTCGGTGGCCGCGCGGCTGGTGCCGTCGGCGAGCTGGGCCGCGCCGGCGTAGAGCTGGTCGAGTCCGTTGGCCAGCTTGTCCGCGCCCTGGACGGACTGGTCGAGGCCGCTCGCAAGCTGCCCCGCGCCGTCCCCGGCGGTGCCCAGCCCGTCGGCGAGCTTCCCGGCGCCATCCTCCGACGCGCCGAGCCCGTCGTGGAGCTTTCCGGCCCCGTCGGCGGCCCGGCCCGTCTCGGCCTTGGCGTCGGTGAAGCCGATCAGCATCTTGTCGAAGTACGACGCGGCGGTGCTCTCCGCGGCGGCAGCCCGGATCTCGCTGAAGGCGGAGCGGGCGAGCAGCCCGGAGAGGTAGTTGGTGGCGTCGTCGTTGACCACCTTCAGTTCGCCCCGGCGGGCCGGCTGGTCCGGCTCCGGGCCGGCCACCAGGGCGGCGGAGAAGTCCGCCGGGATGGCGAAGACCAGGTGGTAGCGGCCGTCGCGCAGGCCCTCGGTGGCGTCGGTCTGGTCGGTCACCGTCCAGCCGAAGACCTTGCGGGCCAGCAGCTCGTCGGTGAGGTCCCGGCCGGCGTGCACCTCGGTGCCGTCGCCGGCCGACGCCGGCCGGTCTTCGTCGACCAGGGCGACCGGGATCCGGTCGAGGTTCCCGTACGGATCCCAGAAGGCGTAGAGGTAGAGGGCGCCGTAGAGCAGCGGGATGACGGTGAGGACGGCGAGCGCGGCGCGCGGCAGCCGACCCCGGGTCATCCGGCGCAGCTCGAACAGCGCGAGTCGGACGACGCTCACGCGGTCACCTCGGAGTTTTGTTCGTGGGTCGCCGCACGGGGCGCGGCGAGCGTGGCGGTCGGGGGCGCGGCCGGCTCGGTACGGGTGGGCAGCGCCGGGTCGCCGATCCGGTGCACGATCGCCGTGGTGCCCGGCTCGACCGCGCGGGCGGTGGCGATCACCGCGTATCCCTGGTCGGCGAGGCGGCCCAGGGCGGTCCATACCCGTTCCCGCTCGGGGGCGTCGGAGCCGGCGTCCACGTCGTCCGCGACGATCAGGTTCGGGCCGCTCAGGCTGGCCAGCACCAGGCCGAGCATCTGCCGTTCGACGGGGGTGAGGTCACGGCCGTACCGGTCGGGGTCGAGCGGGGTCCCGGTGAAGCCGGCACCGGCGATCGCGGCGGCGAAGGCGTCCCGGCGGTACGCCCGCCGCGCCCGCACCGCGGCGACCGGGACGAGCTGCCGCCGGCGACGCGGTACCGGCCCGAGCAGCAGCAGCCGCTCCTGGATGTGCTCGGCCACGGTCAGCGTCGGGTCGGGCTCGTGCACCCCGGCGACCTGCCCGAGCGCGGCAGGTCCCCGGCGGCGCAGCTCTCCCTCGGTGTGCGGGAAGCGCCCGGCCAGGGCGAGCAGCAGCGAGGTACGCCCGCTGCCGGGCGGGCCGGTGATCGCGTGCAGTTCCCCTGCCTCGGCGGTGAGGTCGACACCCCGGTAGACCCAGCCGCGGCGGGTGCGCAGCCCCAGTCCGCCGGCCTCGACGATCTTCATCGTCCCATCCACAAAATTAGACCGACCAGTCAGTACAAAAACATGGCCAGCATAACGACGGCTGTCCGGTTCGACGCAATGCGGCGGGACGTGATTCCGGCCATGCCGCCGGGAGCGGCTCAGAACAGAACGGTGGCGAGCGTGCCGACCGGGCGGAAGCCGCAGCGCTCGTAGACCCGCCGGGCGGGCAGGTTGAAGTCGTTGACATAGAGGCTGACGGTCGGGGCGACCCGGATCAGGGCGTCCCGCACCACCGCCGCCATCGCCGCGGTGGCGATCCCGCGGCCACGCCACTCCGGCGCGACCCAGACCCCCTGCACCTGGGCGGTCCGCCTGGTCACCACGGCCAGCTCCGCCTTGAAGATCACCTTGCCGTCCACGAACCGGGCGTAGGCCCGGCCCGTGCGGACCAGGTCGGCCACCCGCCGCCGATAGCCGCGGCCGCCGTCCTCGGCCAGCGGCGAGACCCCGACCTCCTCGGTGTACATCGCCACCGCCGCCGGGAAGAGCCGGTCGACCTCACCGCCGCGCACCCGGCGGACCTCCGGGTCGGCCGCCACGGGGGGCAGGGCGTCCGTGGCCAGCAAGGGCTGGTTGGGGCGTACGTCCCGGGCCGGCCCCCAGTAGGCGGAGAGGCGATCCCAGAGACCGAGCACCGCGTCGGCCCGCCCGACGATCGAGGAGCAGAGCCGCTCCTCGGTGCTCAACTGGTCGGCGAAGGCCGCCACCGCCGGTTCCGAGGCGAGCACCGGAGTCAGGTTGCCGCCCAGCCAGCAGATCGACTCCAGGTTGCGCCGGGCGCCGTAGCCCAGGATCCGCCCCTCGGCCCGCCACCAGGCCAGACCACGGGCGGCCACCCGCTCCGCGACCTGCGCGCCGGCGAACGGGTCGAGGTCGAGCAGCCGTTCGACCGCACGGCGCTCCGACTCCCCCAGTTGGCGTACCGGCACCGTGAGCACGGATACCAGCCTGCCAGATACGGACCGTGGCGCGCGGGCCGACCTGAGCACCCCGGCCGGGATCGGCGGGGCCGGCCGCCGAGCGGCGACTCAGCCAACCGCAACCGGCGCGGCGACCTCGGCCGGGCGGGTCCGTCCGGCCCACGCCACCACCGGCGGCACCAGCGCCCCGAGCAGCAGGAACAGGACACCCAGCAGCAACCAGCCCGGCACGCCCCAACCGACCGCCAGGGTGGTCACCACCACCGGCGCCACCATCGAACCGAGCTGCATGCCCATCCCGTACGCGCCCTGGTACTGGCCTTGGGCGTGGGCGGGGGCGAGGCCGAAGGAGATGCCCCAGCCGGCCGCGGCGTGCCACAGCTCACCCACCACGTGCACCAGGGCCCCGGCCAGCAGCAGCGCGACGGCGACCGGGGTGGACACCCCGCCGCTGGCCGCGAAGAGGACGCAGGCGGCCGCGATGACCACGCCGGCCCGCCGGGCCGCCCGGGCGGCTCCGGCCAGTTCCTCCGTGCCGCGCGAGGCCCGGACCTGGAAGAGGACGACCATCACCGTGTTGACCAGCATGCAGCCCGAGACGAGCCACCCCGGCGCGGTGGTGTGCTCGACGATCCAGAGCGGCAGGGCGATGTTGAGCAGCCCGAAGTGCATGGACATCAGCCCGTCCAGCACGGTGAAGGCGAGGAACGGGCGGTCGCGCAGCGCGATCAGGCGCGGGCCGTGCGCCGGCGCGGACACCGGCGGAACGGCGGGCAGCCGGAGCAGGATCGCCGCCGCGCCGAGGTAGGTCACCGCGTCGAGCAGGATCAGCGCGACGTACCCGGTACGGGTGTCCGCCGCGATGCCGAAGCCGGCGGCCACCGCCCCGACGGAGATCCCCACGTTGGTGACGGCGCGCAGCCAGGCCCGGGTCCGGACCCGCTGGTCGGCCGGGACCGCCCCGGCGATCAGTGCACCCCGGGCGCCCCGGCTGACCGCGTCGGCGACCGCCATCAGCATGCCGACCACCAGGAACGCCGAGAAGGACCGGACGGCCACCAGGGCGGCGGTGCAGGCGGCGGAGGCGAGCAACGCCGCGAGCTGCATCCCGCGCGGCCCGTACCGGTCGGCGAGATAGCCCATCGGGGTGCTCGCCACCAGGCTGACCAGCGCGGTGACGGTGAGACCGAGGCCCACCTGCGCCACGGTCAGCCCCACCGAACGGGTCAGGAACAGCGCACTGACGGTCAGCCAGGTGCCTCGGCCGACCGTGTTGACCAGGGTGGAGAGGGCGAGGGTCCGGGCCGGGCCCGGTTCGGGAAGCAGGCGCACGCCGAGGAGCGTAGCAAGACGTACGTACGGTTTGTGATTCGCCCAGATTTCGTGTTGTCGGCGATGCGTTGCCGATATATCGTCAATACATCAGCGATAACCCGAACAGAAGGAGAGCCCGATGGGTTTCCACCGACGGATGCACGCGATGCACGAGATGCGGATGCGCGGCTTCGGCTTCCCACCCGTACCGCCCGGCCCGCCGTTCCCGCCCGGCCCGCCGTTCCCGCCCGGACCGCCCGGAGCGCACGGGCACGGCCGGGGCGGCCGGGGCCGGGGGCGGGGACGCCGACCCAACGTGCGGGGCGCCGTGCTGGCCCTGCTCACCGAGCGACCGATGCACGGCTACGAGATGATCCAGGAGATCGACTCCCGGACCGGCGGGGCCTGGCGGCCCAGCCCCGGCTCGATCTACCCGACCCTGCAACTGCTCGAGGACGAGGGCGTCATCGCCGCCGCCGCCGACTCCGACGGGGGACGGAAGCGGTTCACCCTCACCGAGCAGGGGCGTGACGAGGCGGCCACAGCGGCGCAGACCCCGCCCTGGGCCGAGTACGCCGAGACGACCGTCAACAGCTGGCACGACATCCGCGACGCGGGTGCGCAGGCGATGCACGCGCTGCGCCAGGTGATGATGACCGGCACCGACGACCAGCGGGAACGCGCCGCCCAGGTGCTCGACGAAACCCGCCGCAAGCTGTACGCCATCCTCGCCGAATCCGAGTGAGCACGGGCCCGCACGACCTGGGTGCCGGCAGGGGTGGCCACGAACCGACCACCCCTGCCGGCGCCAGTGCGGTCAGCCGCGCCGGCGCGCGGTGACGAGCAGATACTCCCACCGCATCGCCCCGGCCTCGAGGTGCCGCCGCGCCAGGTCGGCGAGGTCCTGATCCAGGGCGGCGACCCGCTCGGGGTCACCGGCGATCGCCCGGTACGCCGCGATCGTCGGCCCGTAGTGGGCCTTGAAGAAGTCGCGAAAGGTCTCCGGGCTGGCGAACCGGTCCACCGTGACCGCCTGACGGCGGGTGACGACGTCGGTGACCCGGTCCCCGAGCAGCGCACGGACGTGGTCCTCGCTCCCCCACAGTGGGGGAGGCTGCGCGCCCGGCGGTGGCGGTGGGGCGTACGGCTTCATGGTGGCGAACATCTGCCCGATGAACCCCTCGGGGGTCCAGCTGACCAGGCCGATCGTGCCGCCCGGCCGGCAGACGCGGACCAGTTCGTCGGCGCCGGCCTGGTGCCGGGGCGCGAACATCACGCCCACACAGGACAGGACCCGGTCGAACTCGCCGTCGGCGTACGGGAGCGCCTCGGCGTCGGCCTGTTGCCATTCCAGCCGGGCGCCGCGCTCCGCGGCGAGCGCCTGCCCGATCTCCAGCAGCTCCGGGGTCAGGTCGCTGGCCACCACGTCGGCGCCGGCCAGGGCCGCCGGGATGGCCGCGTTGCCGGTGCCGGCGGCCACGTCCAGCACCCGGTCACCGGGACCCACCCCGGCCGCCCGGACCAGGGTCGCCCCCAGCTCCGGGATGACCTCCGCGGCGACCGCGGCGTAGCTGCCGAGCGCCCACATCTGCCGGTGCCGGGCCTTCACGGCCCGGTCCCGCTCCATCTCGTCGATCATGGCGTGCTCCTCTGCGTCGTCCTCTCCAACGGACGGTAGGCAGCGGGAGCGGGCCGACCTAGTACGAGATGTGTACCGGTCCCGACAGGTTCCTGGTCCGGCCGCCGGCCCCGGCGTACCGTCCCCACCATGGGGGCCTCCTACCACCAGTTCTGCCCCGTCGCGAAGGCCATGGAGCTGCTCGACGAGCGGTGGACGCTGCTCGTGATCCGCGAGTTGGTGAGCGGGTCCGAGCGCTTCAACGAGCTGCGCCGGGGCCTGCCGCGGATGTCGCCGACCCTGCTATCCCGGCGGCTGCACCAGCTCGTCCGGGCCGGCGTCGTGGAACGGCACGTCGACGGCGCCGACGTGCGGTACGTCCCCACCCAGGCGGGCCGGGAGCTGCGGCCGGTGCTCGAGGCCCTCGGCGTCTGGGGCGTGCGCTGGATCGGCGAGCTGGGCGACGCCGACCTGGACCCGAAGCTGCTGCTCTGGGACATGCACCGGCACGTCGACCACGCCGCCGTGCCGGCGGAGCGTACCGTCGTGCACTTCCGCTTCCGGGACGTGCCGGCGGGCCTGCGGGCCTGGTGGCTGGTCATCGCCACCGGGGAGGCCGACGTCTGCGACGTGGACCCGGGGCACGAGGTGTCCGTGACGGTGACCGCCAACCTGCGCGCCCTGGTGCGGGTGTGGCTGGGCGACCTGGGCTGGCCCGAGGCGCTGCGCAGCGGCGCGGTGGAGGTGGCCGGCCCGGAGACGCTCCGGCGGGCCCTGCCCGGGTGGTTCACCCTCTCCGACTTCGCCACCGTCCCCCGGCCGGCGCGGGTCTGAGACGACGCGTGCGGCCGCCCCCGGGCGGGGACGGCCGCACGTCGGCGCAACGGTGGGTCAGTGCACGGTGACGGTGGCGCCGGGGACCAGGTCGCGGAGCTCCTCGGGGATCTCGGCGCCCATCTCGTCGGCGAGGCGCAGCGCCTCCTCGATCAGCGTCTCCACGATCTGCCCCTCGGGCACGGTCTTGATGACCTGGCCCTTGACGAAGATCTGCCCCTTGCCGTTGCCGGAGGCGACGCCGAGGTCGGCCTCGCGGGCCTCGCCCGGGCCGTTCACCACGCAGCCCATCACCGCGACGCGCAGCGGCACCGGCAGCCCCTCCAGGCCGGCGGTGACCTCCTCGGCGAGCTTGTAGACATCGACCTGGGCCCGGCCACAGGACGGGCAGGAGACGATCTCCAGGCCCCGCTCGCGCAGACCCAGCGACTCCAGGATCGCGGCGCCCACCTTGATCTCCTCGACCGGCGGGGCGGACAGCGAGACCCGGATGGTGTCGCCGATCCCCTCGGCCAGCAGCGCGCCGAAGGCGACCGCCGACTTGATGGTGCCCTGGAACGCCGGCCCGGCCTCGGTGACGCCCAGGTGCAGCGGGTAGTCGCACTTCTCGGCGAGCTGCCGGTACGCCCGGATCATCACCACCGGGTCGTTGTGCTTGACCGAGATCTTGATGTCCCGGAAGCCGTGCTCCTCGAAGAGCGAGCACTCCCAGAGCGCCGACTCGACCAGCGCCTCGGCGGTGGCCTTGCCGTACTTGGCGAGGAGCCGCTTGTCCAGCGAGCCGGCGTTGACGCCGATCCGGATCGGCACACCGGCCTCACCGGCCGCCTTGGCGATCTCCTTGACCTTGTCGTCGAACTGGCGGATGTTGCCCGGGTTCACCCGGACCGCGGCGCAGCCGGCGTCGATCGCGGCGAACACGTACTTCGGCTGGAAGTGGATGTCGGCGATCACCGGGATCTGCGACTTCTTCGCGATCGCGGGCAGCGCCTCCACGTCGTCCTGGGACGGCACGGCGACCCGGACGATCTGACAGCCCGATGCGGTGAGCTCGGCGATCTGCTGGAGCGTCGCGTTGACGTCGGCGGTCAGGGTGGTGGTCATGGACTGCACCGAGACCGGCGCTCCCCCACCGACCGGCACCGAGCCGACCATGATCTGGCGGCTGGCCCGGCGCGGGGCGAGCGGCGGCGGCGGTACGGGAGGCATCCCGAGACTGACAGCGGTCACTTCAGGCACTCACCTTGAGAAGAGCGTGATCGGGTTGACGACGTCCGCGGTGACGGTCAGCAGCGTGAACACGCCGCCGATCAGGATCACCGCGTACGTGATGGGCATGAGCTTGAGGTAGTCGACACGGCCGGGGTCGGGGCGGCGCAGGCGGGCGTAGATCCAGGAGCGGACCCGCTCGAACCAGGCGATCGCGATGTGGCCGCCGTCCAGCGGGAGCAGCGGCAGCAGGTTGAACACCCCGATGAAGAAGTTCAGCGAGACGAAGAGCATGAAGAACACCAGCCAGGCGCTGTTCTCCACGGCCTCGCCGCCGAGCCGGCTGGCGCCGACCACGCTGATCGGGGTGTCCATGTCGCGCTCGCCACCGGTGACGGCGGTCCAGAGGGCGGGGACCTTCTGCGGGATCCGCTGCATGGCGTGCGCGGTCTGCACCGCCATGTTGCCGGTGAAGTCGGCGGTGGCGCCGAACGCGGCACCCGGGCCGTACTGCAGCAGGGCGGGCGTGCTGGGCCGGAGCGCGACGCCGAGCGCGGAGACCGCCGACGTGGCGCCCTTCGGGTCGCCCAGCGGCGGGCGCTGCACGGCGGCGAAGTCGACGGTGGCGGTGTCCGGGACGCCGTCCCGGACGTATCCGACGGTGGCCGGACCGGGCTTGGTGGCGCGGACCACGTCGAGCATGTCGCCCCAGGTGGAGACCGCCTTGCCGTTGACCGCGGTGATCCGGTCACCGTTCTTGAGCTGGGCGGTCACGGCCGGGCTGGCCGGGTCGCCGGCCTGGCAGGGGCGGCTCACGTTCTCCACCACCACGCAGTCGGCGAGGCCGATCACCGCCGGCTCGGCCCGGAACTGCGCCTCGGTGCTCGGGAACTTCGGGTTGGGCAGGCCGGCGGTGACCGCGATGAGCCAGAGCGTCACCAGGGCCAGGATGAAGTGGGTGATCGAGCCCGCGGACATCACGATCGTCCGCTTCCAGACCGGGTACCGCCACATCGCGCGCGGCTCGTCGGCCGGGTCGACGTCGTCGTCCTGCGGGGTCATCCCGACGATCTTGCAGAAGCCGCCGAGCGGAATGCCCTTGATGCCGTACTCGGTCTCGCCCCGCCTGAACGACCACAGCGTCGGGCCGAAGCCGACGAAGTAGCGGGTGACCTTCATTCCGAAGGCCTTGGCGGTGAGCATGTGCCCCGCCTCGTGCAGGCTCACCGAGATGAGGATCGCCGCGGCGAAGAGCACCACCCCGAGCAGGTAACTCATCAAGCTCCTTCCACCGAACCGACGATGATCTCCTGGGCGTGCCCCCGTGCCCACGACTCGGCGGCGAGCACGTCCTCGACGGTACCTGGTTCGTCGAAGTCGGGAGCGTCCTCCAGCACACGCCGCAGGGTGTCCACGATGCCGAGGAACGGCAGCCGCCCGGCCACGAACGCCGCCACGCACTCCTCGTTCGCCGCGTTGTAGATGGCCGGCCGGCAGCGTCCGGCCTCCCCGGCCGCCTTGGCCAGGGCGACCGCCGGAAAGGCGGCGTCGTCGAGCGGGAAGAACTCCCAGGTGTGGGCCGTCGTCCAGTCGACCGCGGCGGCGGCCCCGGGCACCCGGTCCGGCCAGCCGAGGCCGAGAGCGATGGGCAGCCGCATGTCCGGCGGGCTGGCCTGAGCGAGGGTGGAGCCGTCGGTGAACTCGACCATCGAGTGGATCACCGACTGCGGGTGGACCATCACCTCGATGTCGGCGTACGGGACGTCGAACAGCTCGTGCGCCTCGATCACCTCCAGGGCCTTGTTGACCATTGTGGCGGAGTTGATCGTGACCACGGGCCCCATGTTCCAGGTGGGGTGGGCCAGGGCCTGCTCCGGGGTGACCTCGGTCAACTCGTCCCGGCGGCGGCCCCGGAACGGGCCGCCACTGGCGGTGACCACGAGGCGGCGCACCTCGCCCCGGGTGCCGCCGCGCAGGCACTGCGCCAGCGCCGAATGCTCGGAGTCGACGGGAACGATCTGCCCCGGCCGCGTCACCGCGGCCTTCACCAGCGGGCCGCCGGCGACCAGCGACTCCTTGTTGGCCAGCGCGAGGGTACGACCGGAGCGCAGCGCGGCCAGCGTCGGTGCCAGCCCGAGCGAGCCGACCACGCCGTTGAGCACCACGTCACACGGCCACCCGGCCAGCTCGGTCATCGCGTCCGGGCCGGCCACGATCTTGGGCAGCTTGAAGTCGCCGGTGGCCCAGCCGCGTCGGCTCGCCTCGGTGTAGAACGCGAGCTGGAGATCCTGGGCGGCGGAGGCCTTGGCCACGCCGACCACCTCGACGCCCAGTTCGAGGGCCTGCGCGGCGAGTAGTTCCACGTTGCCACCGCCGGCGCCGAGCGCCACCACCCGGAACCGGTCCGGGTTGCGCCGGACGATGTCGATGGCCTGGGTGCCGATCGAGCCGGTCGAGCCGAGCAGGACGAGATCGCGGGGAGACGTCACCCGGACATTCTTCCTCAGACCGGCTGGGCGCTTGCTGGGAGCCTCGGTTTGCACTTGTCCGGTTCCTCAGTTGGGGCCTCCTCGTCGAGGAGGACGGCTCGCCGGGGAATCGCCGAGGCGGTCAGTTCGACGGGATGTAGCGCACCGGCACGTCAGCCTCCGACAACGCCTTCGCGAGCTGGGGGGCCAAGGACCTGACGTAGGTCGCGGTGAGATGCGAACCCCCGCGATAGACCATGACGTTGCCGAACACCACCGGGCACTTCTCGGTCGGGCAGATGGCGTCGAACAGATCGATCATCTCGACCTCGGCCACCCCGGCCACCGCCTTGCGCTGCGTCTGGTAGGCCTCGTTCTGCTCGTGCCGCTTGCGGTCGAACGCGCAGGCGGAGAGGTGGTCCCGGTTCTTGCCGGCGCACTGCGGCATGTTGCCGCCGGGATGGGGATTGTTGGCCAGGACAATCACCTTGCTGCCGGCCTCGTCGAGCGTCTTCCAGGCCGACCGCATGCCCGCGACCATCCCGTCGACCGACGCCCGCCCCGCGTCGTCCATCGCGCGCGCCGACACGTGGTTGGTGACGACATAGTCGGGGCGCTCCGCGACCAGCCGCTGCAGCAGGGTCCTGTTCCACTCCGTGCAGTCGGGGTACGGCTTCGTGGGATCGTCGCCCTTGAGGGTGCTGGCGGTGGTGAACGGACAGGCGCCCTTGAAGGCGACCACCAGCTTCCAGTCGTTCTCCGCGGCGAGCACCTGGAACGCCGGCAGCCACTGGTCCATCTTGGAGTCGCCTACGAGGGCGACCGTGGTGGCGCCGTCGGGCTTGCCGTAGGTGCACCAGATGAGCTCGGCCGACACCATGTCCTGGAAGCACCCGTCCGGGGTGCTGTCGGGCACGTCCTTCGTTGCCCGCCGAGGGTCCGGCGTGATGAAGTCGTACGACTCGGGCACCGGCCCGATCGGCACGGTGTCGGACGCGGCCGCCAGCAGCCCCGCGCCCGGGGCGTAGGTTCGACCCGACGTCGGGCCGGCCGCCCACGTGTTCACCAGGAGCAGCGCGAGGCCGGCGCAGATCCCCGCCAGGGTGAAGTTGCCGCCGAGGCTCAGCGCGAGACGCGGGGAGGTCGAGATCGCCCGCGAGTATCGCAGCGGGTTCTCGACGAGCCGGAAGGTGATCCAGGCGGGGATCACCGAGGCGGCCGCCACCGCCAGGCCACGGGTCAACGACAGCCCGTTCCAGTGCGCGGCCGCCACCATGAGCATCGGCCAGTGCCACAGGTACAGCGAGTAGGACAGGTCGCCGACCCAGCGGAAGGGGCGGGTGCCGAGCAGCAGGACCGGGCCGCGCGAACCCGCCGCGGCCCCCGCCGTGATCACCGCGGCGGCACCGAGCGTGGGCAGCGCCGCTGCGTACCCGGGCCACGCCGTCTCCGCGCTCACCAGCACCGCGGAGGCCACGATCGCGGCGAGGCCGAGCCACCCGAGGACGACAGCCAGTCCCCGTGGCAGGCGCACGGCGTTTACCCCGATCAAGGCGATGGCGGCACCGACCGCGAGCTCCCACATCCGCGTCGTGGAGACGAAGAACGCGCGCTGCGGCGAGGCCGCGGTCGCCACGATCGACCAGGCGAACGACGGCACCGCCAGGACCGCGAGGCCGACCCACAGCACCGGCCGGACGTTGGCCCGCCGGATCCGCCTCGCCACCAGGATCGCGAGGATGATCAGCAGCGGCCAGATCAGGTAGAACTGCTCCTCCACGGCGAGCGACCAGAAGTGCTGGACCGGCGAGGGCAAAATGTCCGCAGCCAGGTAGTCGACCGCCCGGTCGGCGAATCGCCAGTTCACGACGTAGATCGCGGCAGCGGCGATGTCGCCGCCGATGTCCTCCCACCGGTCGCCGGGGACGAACAGCCAAACCGCCACGGCCGTGGCCGCCAGCACCACCGTCGCGGCGGGCAGGATCCGCTTGGCCCGCCTCGCGTAGAACCCGAGCAGCGAGACCCGGCCGGTGCGCTCGATCTCGGCGACGAGCTGCCCGGTGATGAGGAAGCCGGAGATCACGAAGAAGACGTCGACGCCGACGAAGCCGCCCGGAAGAAACGGCAGCCCGGCGTGATAGAGCAGCACCAACCCGACGGCCACGGCGCGAAGCCCGGCGACGTCCCCCCGGAAGCGGCTTGAGGAGTGCTGCCCGCCGCTTTCCCGCCCGGATGTGGTCTCCGCCCCGGCGCCGGCGGCTGCCGGGGAGATCCCCGCGTCCGACGTCTCGGCCTCCGAACTCCCCCGGGCGGCAACGGTCGTCAAGGACGGGGAAGTCATCACGTTCCTCAAGGTCGGGTTCCGGCCCGGAACGATAGCGGCTCGTCAGTTCGGCCGCAATCGTCGCAGGCGGGCCGGGACGAGGGCGGACGCGCCGGCGACGGGCCACCCCCACGCGGCCGGGCTGGTCAGACCTGGGCGATCAGCTTGGCAATACGCTCTGCCACCGGTGGGGCGTGCAGGTGCAGCCGGGCCACGTTGATCGCGTCCTGGCCGACCACGGAGAGCAGCGCCTCCGGGCCCACCGCGTACACGGCGAAGTAGCCGGCCTGGTTGCGGACGGTGGACTGGCAGAACTCGCCCTGGCCGAGGCGGAGGCTGACCTGCCGGCCCAGGCCGAAGGTCGCCGCCGCCATCGCGGCCAGGTCGTCGGGATCCAGTTCGTCCGGCACGTCGTGCGCGATGCGCAGGCCGTCCACGCCGCCAAGGACACTCCCCCGCACCCCGGGGATCTGCAGGCGCAGCTCGGCCAGCTCGGTGCCGATCGCCGGGTACGGCAACGACGGGTTGCCAGCGAGCGAGGGAGGGAGTGGGGCCGGTGGCGGAAGGTCGGGCCGCCGCGAGGCACGGCGGGGCAGGAATCCACCGAGGGCGTTCACAGCTCCAGCCGCTCCTCGATGGTGCGGAGCTGGTGCCGAGCGAGCGCCAGGTTGGACCGGGACTTGCTGAGCATCAGGTAGAGGAACAGCCCCTTGCCGGTCTGGCCGCTGAGCGGCCGGATGATGTGGTACTGACCGCCGAGGGTGATCAGCATGTCCTCGATCTCGTCGTTCAGCTTCAGCATCTCGATGGTGCGCATCTTCGCGCGCACCACGTCGGTGTTGCCGGCGGCCGCGACGGTCAGGTCGATCTCCGGAGTGCCACCGGCCACGCCGAGGGTCATCCCGCTGTTGTAGTCGACGAGCGCGACGCCGATCGCGCCGTCGATGGTCATCGCGTCCTTCAGGGCGGTGTCGAGGTTGCCCACGTTGTCTCCAGGTTCGACTGAAATATCTGCCCGCGCAGTGCACGGGCCTCCGCGGGGATCCCCGTCCACCCCGAAGGAGAAATCGTGAAACGAGACTCGCACACGCACCGCCCCATCCGCACGTCAGGCAGGGCGAACGGGCTGAGCGGGGCACCCCGGACGACCACCGGACGGGTAAGACTGCCGCTGCGGACGATGCCTCGATACCGATTGCGTCTGATCCGGCTCAGCCGGCCGGCTCGCCGCCAGCCCGGCAAACCCGGTGATTTCGGCCACCCCCTCATCACGCCCTGCCACCCTGCCACAGCACTCCCGGTTCGGCCCGCCGCCACCTCGACTGACGGCACGTCGCCGACCCGTCCCGCCTCGCGCTGCCAATCTTCCAGGCCAGGCCGAGCGGCGCACAGCCCTGATGATCAGTCGGACGAGTTGCCGACGCTGCCCTGATCGATCGGCGCGGGCGGGGCCCCGCCACCAAGCCTCCACCGCAAATGAAGGAGATCCACTCGTGCTGCTCGGCAGACAGCGGGAACTGCCGGCACGAACAGCGCCTCATCAGTCGGCTATGGGCGCCGACTCGGGCCGCCAGCGCCCCCATGGCGCGAGGTCGACTCGCCGATGCGGAGCCACGCAGCAGGTAGGGCAGTTCTCACTCGACCGACTGGTGGCCGGCACCGCCATCATGCTTCCGCTCAGTAGCGGTGATCAGGCGGCAACACCGGGCGGCGCTTGTCCAGCAATCGCCGCCGCAGGTCCCGCTTCTCCGACATTTGGCGCGCCGGAGATGGTCGGGCCGGTGGATCACTGCCGAAGAGCCTGATCGATCCCAAATCTGACATCAGCGGAGAAGCCGTCGACGCGAAGACCGCTCGCGAGATCACCGGACAGCAACACCCCCCAGGGACCGGCCGAGGTCTACACCGGCCACATCGACCAACTCTTCGTCCCGGGCCGCGCGGGTCAGCGCATCCAACGCCCGCGGATCCTTCCAGTGCGCCAGATCGGCGATGGCCTCGCAGCGGAAATCCAGATCCTCCGACTTGTCCAGCAGTACTGTGGCCAGACGCTCGGCGCGCCAGTCCCACGTCAATCGCTCCGCATCGGTCAAGGACTTCAGAAACTCCTCGGGCGGGCGGTATCCGTGGTCCTCTACGTAATGCAGGATCATCATCGGGGCAGAATATGTATCGCCATTGGCAGCGTAGTAATGGTATTCACCATTTCCCTCGAACGCAGCCGCAGCTCAGCTTCAGCCACCGGAGGTGCGCCAGCACCCCGCACCCCGTATCTGCCTCCCAGCCAGCCAACCGAGCGCATCGGAACCGGGAAAGCCCTGTATTCATAAGGCGAAAGATCAATGTATTCCATGGCACCTCCAAAACGAGCGTCAAAGCCTTCGGCTGAGCCCCCGTACGACAGCGGGCCTGAGCAGTCATCTGCTCAGGCCCGCTGTCACGTCGATGACGCCGTGCCGCGGGGCGGCCTACGCCAGGAGGTCAGGCCGGCCCGCGCAGCACGAAGGTCTCCAGCTCGGCGCCGGCGTACCAGTCGGTGCGGATGCCGACGTGGGTCATGCCGAGCCGCCGGGCCACCGCCATCGACGCCTCGTTGCCCGCCATCACCACCGCGAAGACCTCCCGGGTGCCGGCGGCGAACTCCCGGTCCAGCACGGCCCGGGCCGCCTCGGTGGCGTAGCCGTGGCCCTGCGAGTCGGGGTGCAGGTGCCAGCCGACCTCGATGTCGTCGGTGGGGGTGACGCCGTCCCGCCCCGGCAGCGCCTTCAGCAGGACGCTGCCCACCGCCCGCCCGGCGTCGCGCGGCTCGATCGCCCAGATGCCCCACCGGCCGGCGTACGGGGTGTACCGGTCCTGCCAGGCGCGCAGGCGTTCCTCCGCCTGGGCCGGGTCGGTCATCAGCCCGGCTCCCCCGCCCAGCCAGCGCATCACCTCGTCCCGCGAGTAGATGTCATAGATCCGGGCCAGGTCGTCCGGCGAGTCGGTCCACTCCCGGACCACGAGCCGGTCGGTCGAGGCGATCATCATGGCCATGAATGCTAACGCCTCGTCAGGGGACCGGGACGGGGGTGTGGGGGGTGGCGGCGGGCTGGTCGGAGTCGCGGATGCCGTAGCGGCGGTAGACCCGGGCAAGCGGGCCCGGTGCCCACCAGTTCCAGCGGCCGAGCAGGCGCATGGTCGCCGGCACCAGCAGGGCCCGGACCAGGGTCGCGTCGACCACGATCGCCACGATCATGCCGACCCCGATGAGCTTGATGTAGGACATGCCGCCGGTGGTGAAGCCGCCCACCACGATGATCAGCAGCAACGCGGCAGCGGTGATGATCCGCCCGGTGTGCTGCAGCCCGCCGGCCACCGCGACCGTGTTGTCGCCGGTGCGATCCCACTCCTCACGGACCCGGGAGAGCAGGAACACCTCGTAGTCGGTGGCCAGCCCGAAGAGCACCGCGAGCATGAGGATCGGGTTGCTCGGCTCGATGAAGCCGGTCGAGGTGAAACCGAGCAGGCCGGCCAGGTGGCCGTCCTGGAAGATCCAGACCACCACGCCGAACGAGGCGCCGATCGAGAGCAGGTTCATCAGCACCGCCTTGACCGGCAGCACCACCGAGCCGAAGGCGAGGAAGAGCAGCAGCAGGATGGCACCGGCCATCAACAGGGCCATCCAGGGCAGCCGGTCGCCGAGGCCGTCCAGCAGGTCCCGGTCCGCGCCGGGCCGCCCACCGACCAGCACCTCGGCCCCGGCCGGCCCGGGCAGCTGGCGCAGGTCGCGCACCACGTCCTGGGCCACGTCACCGGTCGGCTCCCCCGGGTAGCTCACCGCGAGCAGCGTCGTCTCCCCTTGGCTGGCGGCGACCCGCACCCCGGTCACCCCGGGCACCGCCGCGATCCGGTCCGCGAACCCGCGCGCCGCGTCGGCCGGCGCCCCGGAGACCAGCACGTCGATCGGGGCGACCTGGCCACCGGGGAACTCGGCAGCGATCCGTTCGGAGACCACCCGGGGCGCGGCGTCCGCCGGCAGCACCCGCTCGTCGAAGCCACCGAAGGAGATCCGCAGGAACGGGGTGGCCAGCACGCCGAGTAGCACCGCGACCCCGACCAGGTAGCGCACCGGACGGCGCATCACGCTGCGCGCGATCCGGGCCCAGGCACCGCCCCCGGCGGGCTGCGTCGGCCCGGCGCGCCGCGCCCCACGCCGCCACGGCAGGGGTACGCGCACCGCGTCGATCCGGTGGCCGAGCACCGCCAGCAGGGCGGGCAGCACGGTCAGCGCGGCCAGCATCGCGACCAGGACGGCGGCCACGCCACCGAGCCCCATCGAGCGGAGGAACGCCTGCGGAAAGATCAGCAGGCTGGCCAGGGCGAGGGCGACGGTGAGCCCGGAGACCAGCACGGTGCGGCCGGCGGTGGCCATGGTGCGGCGGATCGCCTCGGCCGTGTCGTGCCCGGCGGCGAGTTCCTCCCGGAACCGGCTCACCACGAAGAGGGCGTAATCGACGGCCATGCCGAGACCGATCAGCGTGATGATGTTGATCGCGAAGATCGACACGTCGGTGAAGAGGTTCACCACGCGTACGGCGACGAAGGCGCCGAGGATGGCCAGCCCGCCGATGAGCAGCGGGGTGGTGGCGGCGACCAGCCCGCCGAAGATCAGTACGAGGAGCACCAGCAACACCGGCATGGACAGCATCTCGGCCCGGGTGATGTCCTCGGTGGTCTGGGTGTTGGCGTAGTGCTGGAAGGCGACCGCCCCGCCGACCTCGGTCCGCAGCCCGGGGGCGTCCAGCGCGGGACGCAGCGCCTCGAACTGCCCGGCCCGCGCGTCCTCGTCGGCGCCGGCGAGCCGGATGAGGGCGTACGTGGCCCGGTGGTCGGTGGCGACCAGGGCCGGGGCCGGGCTGTCGTACCACGTGGTCACGCTGGACACCTCGGACCGCCCGCGCAGCCCGGCGACGGTGGCCGTGACCGGGTCGCGGAAGGCGGGCTGGTCGACCGTCGCGGTGTCGCTGGACCAGAGGACGATCACGTCGGCGCCCTGCCGGCCCAACTCGGCGGTGATCCGCTCGGCGGTCCGGGTGGACTCGCTGGCGGGGTCCTGGAAGCCACCCCCGGTCAGCTCGCCGAACACCCCGGCGCCCCAGGTCGAACCGATCACCACGAGCGCCACGGCGGCGGCCAGCACCGCCCACCGGGCGCGTACGACCACCCGCCCCCACCAGGCGAACATCGCCCTTCCCCCTCACCGACCGTTAAGGTCGTATCTTGTAACCATCGATAATCTGAGTGAACGGCGTTAACTATTGCAACACCGTTCGCGCCAGTCAAGGGAGCCTGACGGATGACCGCACCCACCCGGCGGGAGCGCCTGCGCACGGCGACCCTCTCCGAGATCAAGGACGGGGCGCGGCGGCTGCTCGTGACCGGCGGGATCGAGGCGGTCTCGCTGCGGGCGATCGCCCGGGACATGGGCATGACCGCCCCCGCGATCTACCGGTACTTCCCCAGCCTGGAGGCGCTGGTCGCCGGGCTCGCCGGCGACCTCTACGACGAGTTGCGCCGGGAGGTCGAGACGGCCCGGGACGCGACCGGACCGGACCCGGCCGGCCAGCTGCTCGAGATGTGCCGGGCGATGCGGCGCTGGGCGGTCGGCCACCCCGCCGAGTTCACCCTGATCTTCGGCAACCCGGTCCCGGGAGTGATCGAGTTCGCCGACCACTGCGTCGACCCCGACCACCCGGGGGCGCGCCTCGGCGCGGTCTTCCTGGCCCCGTTCGTGGAACTCACCCGCGGCCACCGGCTGCCCACCCCACCGGCCGAACTGCTCCAGGAACGGCTCGGCAACCACCTCGCCCCGCTGGCGACCAAGCACGGCGTGCTGCCGATCGAGGTCGCGTACGCCTTCCTCTCCGCCTGGACCCGGCTCTACGGCCTGGTCGCCATGGAGGTCTTCGGCCACCTCGGCTGGGCGGTCGACGAGCCGGAGGCGCTCTTCGAGACCGAGCTGATCGGTCTGCTCCTCCAGCTCCGCCCGGTCGAACCCGGCGATGCCCTCCCCGAAGGGGGCGCGCGCCACTAGGCTGCCCGGGCATGAGCGAAGCTAGTGAGCTGCCGGCCCGCGCCGACGTCGTCGTGGTCGGCTCCGGGCACAACGGTCTGGTCTCGGCGGTCCTGCTGGCCCGCGCCGGCCTCGACGTGCTGGTGCTGGAGGCGGCCGAGGTGATCGGCGGGGCCACCCGGACGGAGAACCCGTTTCCCAAGGTCCCGGAGCTGAGCCACTCCACCGGCTCCTACCTGCTCGGATTGATGCCGCCGGAGCTGCTCGCCACACTGGACGTCCGCATCCCGGTGCTGCGCCGCGACCCGCACTACTTCCTGCCCACCCCGGGCGGGCTCGGCTCGCCGTACCTGCTCTTCGGCAGCGACGCCGCGGCGAGCCGGCGGCAGGTCGCGGAGATGTTCTCCGCCGCCGACGCGGCCGCCGACGACGCGCTCCAGGCCGAACTGGCCCAGCTCCGCGAGGACCTGGCGCCGGCCTGGTTGACCGAGCCGCTGCCGGTGGAGGAGACCGCCGAGCGGTACGTCCGCCCGGCCCTGCGGCAGGTCTTCATCGACCTGGTCCGCGGCTCGGTCGTCGACTACCTGGCCCGCTTCGACTTCCGCTCCGAGCTGCTGGTCAGCATGTACGCGGTCACCGACGGCCTCTCCGGCCTGAACGCCGGCCCGGACGACCCCGGCACCGGGCACAACTTCCTGGTGCACAACATGTGCCGGCTGCCCGGGTCCGGCGGCACCTGGATGATCGCCCAGGGCGGCATGGGCACCGTCTCCCGGACCTTCGCCGAGGCCGCCCGCGCCGCCGGAGCGACCATCCTCACCGGCACGCCGGTCAGCGCGATCACCCTCGACGGCGGCGCCGCATCCGGTGTCGTGCTGGCCGACGGGCGGGAGGTGGCCGCCTCCGTGGTGCTCGGGGCGTGCGACCCGTACCGGTTGATGGAGCTGCTGCCCGACGGCGCGCTCCCGGCGGCGCTGGGCGAGCGGATGGCGGCAGTCCGCCGCCCCGGCACCACACTCAAGCTCAACCTGGCGCTGAGCGGGCTGCCCCGGTTCTCCTGCCTGCCGGCGGACGCGCCCAGCCCGTTCGGCTCCACCATCCACCTGCTGCCCGGCTCGGCGTCGCTGGTCGGCGCCGGCGGCGAGTCGCCGATGGCCGCGCTGCGCGCCATGTGGGCGGACGTGCAGGCCGGGCGGCTGCCCGAGGAGCCGACCATCGAGTGGTACCTGCACACCACGGTCGACCCGTCGCTGGCCGACGGCGCCGGGCACCACTCCTCCGCGCTGTTCGTGCAGTCGGTGCCGTACGAGCTGGCCGGCACCACCTGGGACGAGGCGCTGCCCGGTTACGTGGAGAAGCTGGTGGCGATCTGCGAGCGGTACGCGCCGGGCACCGGCGACCTGATCGCCGACGCGGTGCCGCTGCCCCCGCCCGGCATCGAGGCCCACTTCGGCATCACCGGCGGGCACATCCACCACGTCGACAACACGGTCTCGTTCACCGACCGGATGCCGTACGCCACCGGGATCGACGGCGTCTACGCGGGCAGTGCCGGCTGCCACCCGGCCGGCAGCGTGATCGGCGCCGCCGGGCACAACGCCGCCCGGCGCATCCTCGCCGACCTCGCTCACTGACCCGACGTGGCCGCTGGCGACAGCACGTAGCACGTGAGAAGGGCCTCCGAATCGGAGGCCCTTCTCACTGACTGCGTTCCTTCGACCAGGGGATACGCTCCCGCAGCTCTTAGCTGGCGGCGTCTGCGCGGTGGGCGCGGATCTTGTGGCCGACACTGGTCAGGCAGCGGCCGCTGGCCATGTCGAACTTCCAGCCGTGCAGCTGGCAGGTGAGCTGGTCGCCCTCGACGATGCCGAACCGGCTCAGGTCCGCCTTCAGGTGCGGGCAGCGGCGCTGCACCACCCAGCCGTCCAGCGTGATGTCCTCCGCGTCGACGGCGCGCTCGTGCTCGTCGTACCAGCCCTCCGCGTACTGGAGGCGCTCCTCGGACAGGCACTTGAAGAACGCGTAGACGAACTCGTTGTACTGACCGATCCGGGCCGCGGAGAAGCGGCAGGAGAGGAAGAGCGAGTTGACCCAGTCCACCTCGCCGATGTGCAGCAGGTGCTCGATCAGCGACCGCTCGGTCCGGAACCGGTAGCGGACCTTCTCGTCGGCGTACGGCCGGACCTCCTTCTCCGGGAAGTCCACCACGATCGACTCGACGCTGTCACCGTCGTAGCCGACGAGGTCGAAGCGGACCGGGCCACCGACACCCTTGGCCAGGTAGATCGACTCGTCCAGCAGCGGCTCGATCCGGCGCTTCATCTCGCCGAGCACGTCGACCTCGGGGTGCCGCCAGGACGCCTTTTCCGCCTCGATGATCGGCCGCTTGCGCTCCCGCATCTCCTCCAGGTGGGCCGCCTTGTTGGCGAAGAACTCCGCCACCGGCACCGGATGGGTGGTGGTCGCGCCCTCGGTGGTGATCTCGGTGACGCTGCCCGGCAGCAGCACGATGCCGTTGGTGCCGCCGACCTTGGCGTACTCCTCCAGGAAGACCGACTGGTCGGGGAAGATGTTGCCCTCGTCGCCGTGGATGTCGTTGAACTGCCAGAGCGAATCGTCGAGGAAGCAGGGCGGGCCGGCGATCGGGAAGACGTGGTCGGCCTTCAGGTCGTCGATGTAGCGCCAGGTGCGGTCGAACTGCCGGTCCCGCTTCTGCTTGCCGAACGCGGTCTTCGCCGCCTGCGGCAGCTCGTAGACCATCGGATACCAGATCGCCCCGGAGAACTGGAGCATGTGCGCGTGCACGTGGCCCAGCTCGGCGAAGACGCTCAGGTCGGTCGGGCGGGCGTCGTTCTGGTTGAGCAGCCGGACGCCGTCGTACTCCACCCAGAGCGAGGAGTCACCGATCGGGCCGTCGGTCGGGCTGGTCAGCGCCTGGATCATGATCTTCAGACCGCCGGGCAGCTCCACGACCTGCTCGTTCGGGGCCTTGAGGAACTTGGTGAAGCCCAGCTCCCGCAGCTCGTCCTCCATCTCGGAGGTGGGGAACTCGGGCAGCAGGACGGTGGCCTCCTTGGACACGAAGTCCCGCAGGTGCTTCGCGTCGAAGTGGTCCCGGTGCAGGTGCGACACGTACAGGTAGTCGACCTGGCCCAGGGCATCCCAGTTGAGCTGGGAATTGTCCGGGAAAGGGAACCAGGAGGCGAAATAGGCCGGATTGACCCACGGGTCGCACAGGATGCTGCCCGCGGCCGTGTCGATCCGCATGCTGGCATGTCCCGTACCGGTCACTCGCACCGCAGTCCCCCTCAAAAGGCAATCAGGCGTACGTTCAGACGCTACCGGAGGCAGTGTGGTCCCCGTCCCGCGACGCCGCTAGTGCTCTCCGCCCCGCCCGGGACAGGTCCAACGGCCCGGGTTCAGCCCTGGACCGGCCCCGTCCAGCTCCTGCGCTCCGGCGCGGCGGCGCACCAGGCATCCATCAGGGCCGCGATCCGGTCGACCGGCGCCGCGAGGTGGACCCGCTGCCCGCCGGCGACCTGGTGGTCCCGGTCCTGCGTCACACTGCCCTCGCTGCAGCACGCGCAGATGACCCGTGCCCCGCTGGCCGGCTCCGCCGCGTACCCGTGCTCGTCGAAGAGCGTGGCCAGGGCACGAACGTCCTCCGGTGTGCCGGCGACGACCTCGACGGCCGTGGTGGGCAGCTCGGAAGCCCGGAACAGCAGCAGCTCGTCGAAGACCGGGAAGATCTGCCCATCGACCTCCCGCTCCCCGTTCGGGGCGCCGTCGTGCACCACCACCTCGCCGAACCGGCGACCCGAATGCGGCGTCGGCACGTTGAGCACCTGGGCCCGGGCGGGGCAGAGTCGGCGGGCCCAGACCACCTCGCCGCCCTCCAGCCGGACCGGCGTGGCCCCGAAGTCCGTCACGATCTCGCCGTCGCCGTCCGGGACGGTCAACCCGTATCCCCGCCAGGCGTCGCGGGCCGTCGCCCAGTCCTCCATGATCGTGGCCGCGATGCCCAGGTTCCAGAACGCCGGGTCCTCGGTGCCCCGCCTGGCCCGCGCGGCCGCCTCCCGGCCCAGCTCGTACGCCTTCGCCCAGTTGCGCAGGAACTTGTGGGCCAGCGCGGCGTTGTACCACCACGTCTCCGCCGCCGGGATGTCCGGGTACCGGCGCACCAGGCGCTCCCACAGCTCCCCGGCGACCGGCCAGTCCTCGGCGTCCCATGCCTGCTGCGCCCGCTTGTACAGCTCCCGGTCGTCTTCGCGGGTCATTGCGTCCCCCATCAGGTGAGGCCCTGCGCCGGGCCCGGCACGGGGCGTGCCAGACTAACCGGAGATCCGATCGCGAGGGAAGGACCGACAGTGGCAGGAAGCGAGCCGGTAACCGCGCCAGATCAGCACAAGCCCGGGCACCGCAAGTCCGGACGGATCCTGGCGGTGCTGTCGGCGGCGATGTTGGTGTTGATGGCGATCTGCGGCAACCACGAGGGCAAGGTCGAGGACATCTGGCTGATCGGGATCGCCGCGCTGCTGCTGGGCATCGTGATCGCCGACGCGGTGCTGCGCCGCAACGGCCTGCGGTCCTGATCCGGCGTCACGCACTCGACCCGATACGCGCGAGGGCCCGCCCCCGGCCGGGGGCGGGCCCTCGTCGTCGACGGTTCAGCGGCCGAGCAGGATGTCCTGCACGTCCTTGAGCGCGGCGTCGACCTCGGCCTCGAAGTAGCCGCCGGGCACCAGCCCGAAGCGCAGGGTGTCGAGGTCCTGCGGGTTCACCGGCATCGGGTTACGACCCTGCATGCCGCCGAGAAGGCTGTCGAAGAACCGGTTGACCTGGTCCGGGTCGTACCCGCTGCCGAAGCGGCGCACCTGGAAGCTGCGGCGGATCTGGTCCACCCGGTAGAGGTCACTGCCGGGCGGACCGGCCATGGGCGGGCCGGCGACGGGTGGGCCGGCCAGCGGCGGGCCGGACATCGCAGGGCCACCCCCGAAACCCTGCTGGGGCACGGGCGGCGGGCCGGCCGGGCCACGACCACGCAGGTCACGCAGGTCCCGCTCGGGCATCCGGATCTCGGCGGTCATGTCGGGACGGCCGCGCCGACCGGCCTCAAACCCGTCGAACCGGCCGTCCGGCCCGAAGCGATCGTCCGGGCCATGCCGGTCATCGGGGCCAAAACGGTCATCGGGGCCAAAGCCGCCAGGACCCGGGGGCAGGCCTCGGGGCGGCGGGCCACCGTGGCCCATCGGGGCACCGGGCCCCATCGGTGCACCCGGCCCCATCGGGCCGGGGCCGGCCGGACCGCGCGGGGCGTCGTACCCGCCGCGCGGGCCGTCGTATCCGCCGGCGAAGGCGCCGGTCGGCTCGTCGTAGCGGCTGCCGTAGCGGTCGCCGGGCGGGCCGGCCTGCGCGGGCATCGGTCGCGGCGGCATGGGCGGCTGCGACCCGGGCGGGGGGCCGAAGTCGTCGCGCATCGGCGGACCGAGCCGGTCGACCGTCCGGGGATCGCCAGCGCGCCCGCCCGGGGCACCGCCGCGCTCCTCCAGCTCGGCCAACTGCCGCTCCACCCGGTCGAGGTGCAGGTCGACCTGCCACTCGTCGTAGCCGTTGAACCGGACCCGGAAGACGACGTCGTGGGCCTCCTGGGAGGCCACGGGCGCGCCGACCGGCTGACCGGCGAGCGTCGCCTCCACCCGGTCGAGGAAGGCGTCCACCTCGTCGACCTTGTACCCCCGGCGGAGCGCCTTACGCCGGAAACGCTGACCCTGACTCGCCACTATGTCTCCTGGTCTCGTTCGCTACGCCCGGTCACACCGTGGCTTCGCGCGGTGGCTCGCTGTCCCTGTCCTCGGCGGCGGCGAGCTGCCCACACGCGCCGTCGATCTCGCGCCCCCGGGTGTCCCGCACCGTGGTCGACACCCCGGCATCGCGCAACCGCCGGACGAACTCCCGCTCGACCGGCTTCGGGCTGGCGTCCCAGCGGCTGCCCGGCGTCGGGTTGAGCGGGATGAGGTTCACGTGGGCCAGCTTGCCGGCCAGCAGCCGCCCGAGCAGATCGGCTCTCCACGGCTGGTCGTTCACGTCCTTGATCATCGCGTACTCGATCGACACGCGACGCCCCGTCGTGGCCGCGTAGTCCCACGCCGCGTCCAACACCTCGGACACCTTCCAGCGCTGGTTCACCGGGACGAGTTCGTCGCGCAGCTCATCATCGGGGGCGTGCAGCGACAGCGCAAGAGTCACCGAGAGGTCTTCGCTGGCCAGCCGGCGGATGGCCGGCACCAGGCCGACCGTGGAGACGGTGATGTGCCGCTGGGACAGGCCGAGCCCCTCCGGGGCCGGCGCCACCAGCCGCCGGATGGCCGCGACCACCCGGGAGTAGTTGGCAAGCGGCTCGCCCATGCCCATGAAGACGACGTGCGACAGGCGCGGCGGCGAACCTGCCACCACCCCCGAGGCGGCGACGCCCGCGAGATAGACGGCCTGGTCCACGATCTCCGCGGTCGACAGGTTACGGGTCAGCCCGGCCTGGCCGGTGGCACAGAACGGGCAGGCCATGCCGCAGCCGGCCTGGCTGGAGATGCAGACGGTGACCCGGTCCGGGTAGCCCATCAGCACGCTCTCCACCAGCGAGCCGTCGTGCAACCGCCAGAGCGCCTTGCGTGTGGCGCCGTCGTCGCAGGCCATCTCGCGTACCGGGTTGAGCAGGGTGGGCAGCAGCGCCCCGGCCAGCCGCTCCCGGGTGGCCGCCGGCAGATCGGTCATCTGGGCGGGATCGCGGACCAGACGGCCGAAGTAGTGGTTGGAGACCTGCTTGGCGCGGAAGGCCGGCTCCCCCAGCTCGGCGACGAGCGCCTGCCGGCCCGGCAGGTCCAGGTCGGCGAGGTGACGGGGCGGCAACGCCGGCCGTCGGCCGCGGGCGTCGGGGTCTACGGAGATCAGGGGGAGGCTCGTCATGGCGCGTCCAGTCTGACACGCCGGGGGCGAGGCGCACCCGTCCGTAGGTGCCGAATCGGCCCCGACCGGCCGGCGGATGCGGCTCCGCCCGCGTGATTCATGCCTCAGCCCGCCATCGGCACGAAGACCGCCAGCAGCAGGTACGCCGCCGGCACCGCGAACAGGATCGAGTCGAGCCGGTCCATCAGGCCACCGTGCCCGGGGAGCAGGTTGCTCATGTCCTTGACCCCGAGATCCCGCTTGATCATCGACTCGGCGAGGTCGCCGAGAACCGCCGCGCAGGAGATCGCCACCCCGAACAGCGCACCCCACCAAGGCGACACCTCGAAGAGCAGCCGGAGCAGCAGGGCGCTGCCCGCCGCGGCGGCGGTCACCGAGCCGGCGAAGCCCTCCCAGGACTTCTTCGGACTGATCCTGGGCGCCATCGGATGCTTGCCGAAGGCGACGCCGGCCGCGTACCCGCCGGTGTCGGAGAGCACCACGGCGACCAGGGTGACCAGCACCCTCAGATGCCCGTCGCCGGGGGCGGCCGCGAGCATGGCCGCGAACCCGCCGAGGAAGGGCACGTACACCGCGATCAGGGTGGCCGCGGTCAGGTCGCGCTGATAGTTGCCGGGGCCGTCACCCAACCGCCAGATCATCGTGCCGAGCACGGTGACCAGCAGGCCGAGGCTCAGCGCGTCGGGGCCGGCGAACCAGCCCAACCCGACGGTGATCACGCCGCCGGCGATCAACGGCACCAACGGCGGGTGGGCTCCGCCACGGCGGACCGCCCGGGCCATCTCCCAGGTCCCGATCGCCACCGCGGCGGTGATCACGGCGAGGAACGCCGGAAGGTAGAAGAAGAGCGGCACCACGATCGCCGCGCCGAGGGCCAGCCCGACCGCGACAGCGGCCGGCAGGTTGCGGCCCGCCCGGCCGGTCGCCGGCTGGGCGGTGGCCGGTCGGTCGGCGCTGGCGCGACGGCGGCCGCGCCCGCGCCGAGCCGGCGCAGGCTCGGCTGCGGGCGCGTCCCGTACCGCCGGGAGCTGGTCGGTCGGTTCGTCCCGGACCGGGTCGATCTGCGCGATGGGGTACTCGTCGTCGGGTACGTGCGGGCGGCTGTCCCGGCGAGCGTCGTCGTGGCTCCGGCCGTGCGGATCCCGGCCCGGGTCCCGGTACCAGGGATCGTCCTGGTGGTCCGGGTCCGCGTCGCGGTAGGCCGAGCCGGTATCCCGGTGGTCCCGCTCGTCGCGGCCCTCGTCCCAGTGACCTCGGTCGTCGCGGCCCGCGTCCCAGTGGTTTCGGTCGTCGCGGCCCGGATCCCGCTGGCCGCGGTCGTCGTGGTAGCCGGCCTGGTCGCGCCAGCCGCGATCCGCCCCCCGGTGCACCCGCTCGCCCGGGCCGCGGCCCGGGCGGTCGTCGTAGGGGCGGCGGCCGCGCGGTGCGTCGTACCCGTCGTCGTCCGGTCGGGGCCGGCCGTACGGGTCAGCGGCGGGACGACGACGGCCGGTCGACTCCGCGTACGCCTCGGGCCCGCCCGGCTGGTGCCAGGGCTGCGGTTCGAGGTCGGTCTCCGGCCAGGGCAGCGGGGTCGAATCCCAGCCGCGCGACTCGGCGGCGCCGTAGGGGTCGGGGCGGGACATCACGCACCGAGCGGAAGCGGTACGAGAGCCACCACATGACGCAAGACCAAGACCATCCCCTACAGGCGTGACTGTTCCGGTTGACCGACCAGACGGTCGGCCGATCCCCGCCGTTCACCCGGTGGTGGTCGGGAATCGTGCCGAGCCTACTGCACCGGGGAACCCGGCACGGCGGACGATGGCCCACCACGACGACGGCACCGGGTCCGCTACCCGGAGCGGATGGCGGCACACCGGTGCCGTGACGCGTGGACGAGAGCTCAGACCTCGAGCAGCTCGTTCTCCTTGTGCTTGACCAGCTCGTCGACGGTGGCGACGAAACGCTGGGTCAGGTCGTCCAGCTCCTTCTCCGCGCGCCGGCCGTCGTCCTCGCCGACCTCGCCGTCCTTGACCAGGCGGTCCAGCTCTTCCTTGCCCTTGCGGCGGATGTTGCGGACGGCCACCTTGGCCTCCTCGCCCTTGTGCCGGGCGACCTTGATCATTTCGCGACGGCGCTCCTCGGTCATCTGCGGAAGCAGAATGCGGAGCTGGTTGCCCTCGTTGTTCGGATTCACCCCGAGGTCGGAGTCGCGGATCGCCTTCTCCATGGCGCCCAGCTGCGAGTTGTCGTACGGCTTGATGATCACCATGCGCGGCTCGGGAACCGCGATGGACGCCATCTGGGGCAGCGGCGTGGGGCTGCCGTAGTAGTCGATGACGATCCGGGAGAACATGGCGGCGTTGGCGCGACCGGTGCGGATGCCGCCGAACTCCTCCTTGGCGTGCTCGATGGCACGCTCCATCTTCTCCTCGGCCTCGAGGAGGGTGTCGTCGATCACCGGTCTCCTCGCCTCCTTCTGTTGCTCGTCGTGGGCTGTGCTGCTGCTGTGGTGTCGCGGAGGACCGCTGCCGGCTCGGCGGGCCGCTCAGGCGGTGATCAGGGTGCCGATCTTCTCACCGCCGACGGCACGGACGATCGTGTCGTCGCCCTGGGCGCCGAAGACCAGCATCGGCAGGCCGTTCTCCATGCAGAGGCTGAACGCCGCGGCGTCGGCCACCCGCAGGTTGCGGCGCAGCACCTCGGAGAAGGTGATCGAGTCGAGCTTGCTCGCCGTCGGGTCGACCCGGGGGTCCGCGGTGTACACCGCGTCCACGCCGTTCTTGCTCATCAGCACCACGTCGGCGCGGATCTCCAACGCCCGCTGGGCGGCGACGGTGTCGGTGGAGAAGTAGGGCATGCCGGCACCGGCGCCGAAAATGACCACGCGGCCCTTCTCGAGGTGCCGGATCGCCCGCAGCGGGATGTACGGCTCGGCGACCTGTGCCATGGTGATCGCGCTCTGCACCCGGGTCTCGATGCCCTCCTTCTCCAGGAAGTCCTGGAGGGCCAGGCAGTTCATCACCGTGCCGAGCATGCCCATGTAGTCGGCCCGGGCCCGGTCCATGCCGCGCTTCTGCAGCTCGGCGCCGCGGAAGAAGTTGCCGCCGCCGACCACCACGGAAACCTGCACACGGCGACGGACCACGGTGGCGATCTGCCGGGCGATGCCCTGCACGACGTCCGGGTCGACGCCGATCGCGCCGCCGCCGAAGACCTCACCGGAGAGCTTCAGCACCACCCGGCGGGCCCGGCCGGGCGGTGGGGCGGTCGGATCATCCGCCGCCAGGCTCCGGTCACTCACAACCTGCGTCATCCGCCCCGCCCCTTCCGTTGCGCACCCCGGGTGCGCCGCGTACGCCGAACCTGCCGTTGCCGACCCTATGTGACGAGGAGGCCGCGGTGCCTGTCACGTACACCGGCGGCCTCCTCGTCGACGTTTCCCTCCCCCCGGGCGCGTCATACGCCCGGAGCGGCGGCTCAGGCCTGTCCGACCTCGAACCGCAGGAAGCCGGTCACCTCGATGCCGGCCTCGGCCAGCACCTGCTTGACCGTCTTCTTGTTGTCGGCGACCGACGACTGCTCCAGCAGGACGAAGTCCTTGAAGAAGGCGTTGACCCGACCCTCGACGATCTTCGGCAGCGCCGCCTCGGGCTTGTTCTCCTCGCGGGCGGTCTGCTCGGCGATGCGCCGCTCCGACTCGACGACCTCGGCCGGCACCTCGTCGCGGGTGAGGTACTTCGGCCGCATGGCGGCGATCTGCATGGCCACGCCGCGGGCGTCCGCGTCGGCGGCCTCGTCGGTCTTGCCGGCGTACTGCACCAGCACGCCGACGGCCGGCGGCAGGTCCTGGCTCTTGCGGTGCAGGTAGACCGCGGTGCTGCCGTCGAGCTTGGCGAAGCGGCTGAGCACCAGCTTCTCGCCGATCTTGGCGGACTGCTCCTGGACCAGTTCGGCGACGCTCTTGCCGTCGACGGTGCTGGCGAGCAGCTCCTCGGCGTTGCTCGCGCCGCTGGCCACACCGTGCTCGACCAACTGCTGGGCCAGCGCGATGAAGGCGTCGTTCTTGGCGACGAAGTCGGTCTCGCAGTTGAGCTCGAGCAGCGCCTGGCCGGAGTGCGCGACGAGGCCGTTGGCGGCGGTGCGGCCGGCCCGCTTGCCGACGTCCTTGGCGCCCTTGACGCGCAGGATCTCGACGGCCTTGTCGAAGTCACCCTCGGCCTCGGTCAGGGCCTTCTTGCAGTCCATCATGCCGGCGCCGGTGAGGTCGCGGAGCTTCTTGACGTCCGCGGCGGTGAAGTTGGACATGGCTCTCTCTTCGGGTCTTGAGACTGCGGTGGGATGGTCTGGGTCCCGGTTACCCGGATCCGGGCCGGTTGTGCCCGGCGTGCCCGTCGCGCCCCACCGGCCGGAAATTCGGACGGTGGGGACGCGACGGTGCGATCACTCCGCGGTGGCGGGCGCCGGCTGCTCGTCGCCCTTCTTCGGCTCCTCGAGCAGCTCGCGCTCCCACTCGGCCAGCGGCTCGTCGGCGCCGACCTGGCCCGCCTCGGGCTTCTCGTCGGTGCCGCGGCGGCGGCCGGAACGGGCGATCAGACCGTCGGCGACGGCGGCGGCGACGACCTTGGTCAGCAGCTCGGCCGAGCGGATGGCGTCGTCGTTACCCGGGATCGGGAAGTCGACCTCGTCCGGGTCACAGTTGGTGTCGAGCACCGCGATGACCGGGATGCCCAGCTTACGGGCCTCGTCGACAGCGATGTGCTCCTTCTTGGTGTCGACCACCCAGACCGCGGCCGGGAGCTTCTGCATGTCCCGCAGACCGCCCAGGGTGCGGGTCAGCTTGTCCTTCTCGCGGGAGAGCTGCAGCGTCTCCTTCTTGGTGTAGCCGGCCGCGGTGCCGCTCAGGTCACCCAGGGCCTCCAGCTCCTTCATCCGCTGGAGCCGCTTGTACACCGTCTGGAAGTTGGTCAGCATGCCGCCGAGCCAGCGGTGGTTCACGTACGGCTGGCCGACCCGGGTCGCCTGCTCGGAGATGGCCTCCTGGGCCTGCTTCTTGGTGCCGACGAAGAGGATGCTGCCACCCTCGGCGACGGTGTTGCGCACGAAGTCGTACGCCTTCTCGATGTAGTCGAGGGTCTGGCGCAGGTCGATGATGTAGATACCGTTGCGCTCGGTGAAGATGAAGCGCTTCATCTTCGGGTTCCAGCGCCGGGTCTGGTGCCCGAAGTGGACACCGCTCTCCAGCAGCTGACGCATGGTCACGACGGCCATGATGGGGTACTCCTTGCGATCCCTGGTTGTCCCGCCCGGCCGGCGGCCGGGCGTCCTGGCGCCCGTTCGCCGGCCGTGGCGGACCCGATCATGATCGGGACCAGGGAGGCCGTCGCCCCACGAGGTGTCCGTGGAGAAGGCGCGCGAGGTCGACCGCGCGAGGCGGTCGCCAGTCGACCAGTGTACGCCCCTTCTCCGTCCGCCGGTCCCGGGGTGCGGGAACGTCCGCCCGGGTCGCCCTGGCGGACGTACGTCCGGTCAGCGGGCGGCGAGCGCCGCCGCGACGAAGAGCACGAGCCCGACGGTCAGATACGCCGTCGGCGGCCGGAGCCAGCCGCGGCTGCCGTCGGCGAGCGCCAGCCCGCCGGTGCGCAACCCGTAGAGGCCGGTGCCGAAGATCGGCAGCCCCAGCACGAGGAACGTGCCCACCACCACGTGCGAGGCGGAGACCGGGTTGCCCACCACGCCCCGCAGGAGCACCCGCAGCGCCGGGACCTCCAACACCAGCACCAGCACCGTCAGCAGCACCGCGAGCACCGGCCGGCGGGTCCGGTAGACGCCGTCCCCGGGCGGCGGCCCGTCCAGCCGGGGCACGACCGCCGGCATCGGGCCGGTCGGCATGTCCAGCGGGTGCGGCACCGGGCCGCCGACCGCCTCGGCCGGCGCACCGGGCCGCTCCCCGACGGTCAGCGGCGTGGGCGCGCCGTGGGTCGGCCGGTCACCGGCGGTGATCGGCGCCGGGGCGGCGAGGGCTGCGTCCGCCGGGCGGGTCGGCTCCACGATCGGGTAACCGCCCAGTGGGCCGGGGCGCAGCGCGTCGCCGGTGCGGTCCACGCCGAGCGGATCAGCGGCGCTCTCGCGCGCACCCAGGTCGCCGACCTCGCGCGCCGCCCGGCGGCCGACGCGCTCGCCCGGCAGCTCACCGGAGATCTCCGGGTCGTCCGACCGCCGCGCCCGCCGGTAGCTGTCGGTGTCGTCGCCCAGCGGGTCGGCCGCGCCGAACCGCCCCGGGTCGCCGTACCGGCTCTCGCCGCCGGTGCGCTGCTCGGGGGCTCGGAAGTCATCGTCGCCGTAGCGCGCCTCGCCGGTGCCACGCCAGTCCGGTTCGTCGTACCCGCGGTCGCCCCAGTGCGATCCCTGCTGATCCTCGGAATAGCTCCGTCGTCCGTCCACGACCGGCACGGTATGCGACCGGCTCCGCGCGCGCCATGCCGGCACGCTCCGGGCCGGCCCGCTAGCACAGCCAGGGCATGATCGTCCGCCCGTCCACAGGGCGCTCCGTCGTCCACAGGAGGTCCGGTGGAACCCCGCCGCCCGGGAAGTGGGCGCGCACCGTGGCGGGCATGACGAAGCGGAACCAGGCCGTCGGCGCGTACGGGGAGCGGTGCGCCGTCCGGCACCTGATCGAGGCGGGGCTGCGCCCGGTCGCCCGGAACTGGCGCTGCCCGGACGGGGAGATCGACATCATCGCCTGGGAGGGCGCGGTGCTCGCCTTCTGTGAGGTGAAGACCCGCCGTACGGAGGACTTCGGCAGCCCGGCCGAGGCGATCGTGCCGGCGAAGGCGCGCCGGCTGCGCGGCCTGGCCGCCCGATGGTTGGCCGAGACCGGCACCACCGCCGAGGAGGTCCGCTTCGACGTCCTGGCCGTCCGGCTCTCCGCCGCCGGCCCGGCCCGCGTCGAGCACCTCAAGGGCGCGTTCTAGCCATGAGCTACGCCAAGGTGCTGTGCGTGGGCCTGGTCGGGGTGGCCGGGCACGTGGTGGAGGTGGAGGCCGACCTGGCAGCCGGGCTGCCGGGCGTCACGATCTCCGGCCTGCCCGACACGGCCCTGCACGAGGCCCGGGACCGGGTACGCGCGGCCATCGTCAACTCCGGCCAGAAGTGGCCGAACCGGCGGATCACCCTCAACCTGCTTCCGGCCACCCTGCCGAAGTACGGGTCCGCGTTCGACCTGGCCATCGCGGTGGCGGTGCTCGGCGGCTCGGGCGAGCTGCCGCTGCTGCCGCTGGACCGGACGGTGGTCCTCGGCGAACTCGGCCTGGACGGCACGGTCCGCCCGGTACGGGGGGTGCTGCCGATGGTCGCCGCCGCGGCCAGGGCCGGTGTCGCGCGGGTGGTGGTGCCGGCCGGCAACGCCGCCGAGGCGGCCGTGATCCCCGGCATGCAGGTACGCGCGGTCGACACCCTGCACCGGCTGGTCGCCTTCGTCCGGGACGGCTCGCCGCTGCTCCCCCCGACGGCGAACGCGCCGGCCACGGTCGCGGAGGGTCCCGACCTCGCCGAGGTGGCGGGGCAGCGGCTCGGCCGGCGGGCGGTGGAGGTGGCGGCGGCGGGCGCGCACCACCTGGCGCTGCTCGGCCCTCCGGGCGCCGGCAAGACCATGCTCGCCGAGCGGCTCCCGTCGATCCTGCCGGAGCTCGACGACGACGCCGCGCTGGAGGTCACCGCCCTGCACTCGATCGCCGGGCTCCTGCCGCCCGGTGGGTGGCTGTTGCGCCGGCCCCCGTTCCAGGCGCCGCACCACACGGCCACGGTTCCCGCCCTGGTCGGCGGCGGGTCGGGGCTGGCCCGGCCCGGCGCGGTGTCGCTGGCTCACCGCGGCGTGCTCTTCCTCGACGAGGCACCCGAGTTCAGCAAGGGGGCGCTGGAGGCGCTGCGCCAGCCGTTGGAGAGCGGCTGGGTGCGGGTCGCCCGGACCCGGGGCGCCATGGAATACCCGGCCCGGATGCAGCTCGTGCTGGCCGCCAACCCCTGCCCCTGCGCGAAGCCGTCCGGCGACGTCGACTGCGAGTGCACTCCCCTGGCCCGGCGGCGCTACCTGGGCCGGCTCTCCGGGCCCCTGCTGGACCGGGTCGACGTGCAGGTCAGGCTGCTGCCCGTGCGGGCGGCGGAGCTGCTGGAGGCGGGCACGCCGCACGAGTCGTCCGCGACGGTGGCCGCCCGGGTCGCCGACGCCCGCCGGGCCGCCGCCGACCGTTGGGCGTCCACCGGTCGTCGGGTGAACGCCGAGATCCCCGGCCCGTACCTGCGCCGGCCACCGTGGCAGCTGCCCGGGCGGGACACCCGGGAGCTGCGCAAGCGGCTCGACTCCGGCTCGCTCTCCGCCCGCGGGTTCGATCGGGTCATCCGGCTCGCCTGGAGCATCGCCGACCTCGACGGGCGCGACCGCCCCGACGGCGGCGACATCGCGGAGGCCATCCAGCTCAGGACGGGAGAGGGCGCATGACCGCCGTGGCTGACCGCCTGCTGGCGCGGGTGGCATTGACCTGGCTCACCGAACCGGGGACCTGGTCGGTGCACCGGCTGGTCGATCAGCTCGGCCCGGTCGCCGCGCTGGACCGGCTCCTCGACGGCGGGGCTCCGGACCGGGCGCTCCGGTCCGCGGTGGCCGCCCGGTCGGCCGGCGACGACGCCAGGGCGGTGGCGGAGCAGGCGCTGGCGCGCACCGAGCGGCTCGGCGCGCGGGTGGTCACCCCTGACGACGACGAGTGGCCGGCCCGGGTCGCGGACCTGCGAAGGCTGGTGCTGCCGGGGGCCGAACGCCGGGTCGACCTGGAGACCGCGCCACCGCTCTGCTTCTGGGTACGCGGCGCCTGGCCCCTCGGGCAGGCGTTCGACCGGTCGGTCGCCGTCGTCGGCGCCCGGGCGGCGACCCCGTACGGGACGCACGTCGCCACCGAACTCGGCTACGGGCTGGCCGACCGGGGCTGGACGGTGGTCTCCGGCGGCGCCTTCGGCATCGACTCCGCCGCGCACCGGGGCGCGCTGACCTCGGGTGGGCTCACCGTCGCCGTGCTGGCCTGCGGGCTGGACCGCCCGTACCCGATGGGCAACGCGGCGCTCTTCGACCGGATCGCGGAGACGGGCCTGCTGGTCAGCGAGTGGCTGCCGGGCGCCGAGCCGCTGCGGCCCCGGTTCCTCATCCGCAACCGGGTCATCGCGGCCGGCACGCTCGGGACGGTGCTGGTGGAGGCGGCGGCCCGCAGCGGCGCCACACAGACCCTCAACCGGGCGATCGGGGTCGGCCGGCCGGGCATGGTGGTGCCGGGCCCGGTCACCTCGGCAATGTCGGTGGGCGCGCACGAGCTGCTGCGGGAGCAGCCCGAGGCCCGGCTGGTCACCGGCGTCGCACACGTGCTGGAGGACGTGGGCCGGATCGGGGACGACCTGGCCCCACCCACCCGGGCACCGGAGCGCCCCCGGGACCGGCTCGACGACGAGGCGACCCAGGTGCTGGAGGCGCTGCCACGGCGCAAGGCGCTGGGCCTGGAGAGCGTCGCGGCCCGCGCCGGGGTGGATCTCCGCACCGCCATGCGCAAGCTGTCCATGTTGGAGGAGCTGGCCCTGGTGGTCCGCCGCGACGACGGGTACGCCCTCGCGCCGCCCCCCGCCAAGGGCGCGGGCGCCGCCCCGGGCCGGCCGGCATGACCAGCGCCCGACGCCCCGGACGAGCCGGACGACGCGGCGAGCGCCGGGACCCGGACGCGATACGCGACGGCGGGGCGGGCACAGCCTGTCGCACTGCGGCCCTCCCGGCCGACGTCGATCGGGAGGGGCTGCCGTCCGTTCAGTCGCTCTCGAACCGGATCTCGACATCCCGGCCGTTCAGGCAGCGTCGGGCGAGCAGCACCAGCTGGCGAATCTGCTCGACCTCCGCGGGTGCCCGGGCCGCCTCGGCCAGACAGCGCAGCTCGGGGAGCAGTTGCGGGACGGCCTCGGCGTTCACGACCAGCTCGCCGAGAGGGTCGACACGGTCGAGCAGGGGCGTACGGCCCCCACCCCGGACCCGCCTCATCAGGTCGAGCAGCACGTCGTCGGGGTCCGCCACCACCGCGACGGCGACGTACGACGGCTGGCGGCGAGCGGGCCCGGCCCGTACCAGCCGGTAGAGGACGGCATCCACACCCACGCTCGTTCCTCCTCCCGTCGGCGTCGCTCTACCCGGTCGACGCCCCGTTCCGACGTGCGAGTCACCCTTGCGTGCCGCCGCTGTGCCGGTACGCCGCACCGCCCCGGCCGCCCGCCGTGCGGACGGAACAGCCGCTTTATGGACAGCGGCGCTGGCGGCACCAGCCGGCGGCTGCACCGAGCTGACCGCCGAACGCCCGCCCGGCGCGGCCACCGTCCTCTTCGTACGACCAGTTTCTCCCGTCCGGGCCCAGGTCAGCCACCCCGGATCGGCATGCCGCCCCGCTCGACGCACCGGACCCGGCAAGCCGGCTTCCGGCGCGCGTCGGAACGGCGGCCCGCTGGGGCGCGGTCGTGCCCGTAGGCTGGGCCGGTGTCCGCCGACAGCACCGTGCGCACCGGCTGCGGGACGGCTCCGGACGACGCCGGTCGATCGTCCCGGTTCACCACGCCGACCTCGATCACCCGGCAGGACCGGGGGCGCCGGTGAGCGACGAGCGACGCAATACCCGAGCTGCCCATGAGGCGCTGCCGCCGGAGCTACGTGAGGCGGTGGACGCCTTCGCCGACCACCTGGCGACGGTTCGCAACCGGTCCGCGCACACCGTACGGGCGTACGTGACCGACCTGGTCTCCCTGCTCGACCACGCGGTACGGATGGGTTGCGCCGACCTGTCGGAGTTGGACCTGACCGTGCTGCGGAGCTGGTTGGCGAAGCAGCGGACGATGGGCGCGGCCCGGACGTCCCTGGCCCGCCGAGCCGCCTCCGCGCGCACGTTCAGCTCGTGGGCGCACCGGACCGGCCTGCTCGCCGCCGACGTGGCCGCACCGCTGGCCAGTCCCCGGGCCCACCGGGAACTGCCCACGGTCCTGCGGGCCGACCAGGCCGCCGCCCTGATGGACGCCCCGCGCCGGGGCGTCGACCGGACACCAGCCAGCGATGCGGACGCCGTGCCGGGCAGCGACGCGGACGCCGTGTCGGGCGGGACGTACGCGGCAGGCGGATCCGTGCGCACCGGCCCGGATGGCGGCGGAGAAGAGGACGCGCTGCTGCTCCGCGACCGGCTGCTGCTCGAGCTGCTCTACGGCACCGGCGTACGGGTCAGCGAGGCGTGCGGGCTGGACGTCACCGACGTCGACCACGCCCGTCGGGTGGTACGCGTGCTGGGCAAGGGCGGGCGGGAGCGGGCCGTGCCGTACGGGGTGCCGGCACAACGCGCGCTGGACGCGTGGCTGAGCCGGGGCAGGCCCGCCCTCACCGGTCCCGGTTCGGCGAGGGCACTGCTGCTCGGCGCTCGGGGTAGGCGGCTCAACCCGACCACCGCCCGCCGAATCGTCGCCGGGTACGCCGAGGCCGCCGGCCTGCCCCGGACGACCCCGCACGGGCTGCGGCACTCGGCGGCCACCCACCTGCTGGAGGGCGGCGCGGACCTGCGGGCCGTGCAGGAACTGCTCGGCCACTCCTCGCTGGCCAGCACCCAGATCTACACGCATGTCTCGGTGGAGCGGCTGCGGGCGGCGTACCGGCAGGCGCACCCGCGGGCCTGACTCGCGGGCGGGCGATCCGGGCAACGCGCCCGGTCGGCAGGGTGCCGGGCGACCTGGGAGAACCGCGAGTTGATGATCCACGGTCGGGCTACGATCAGCGATTGACATCCTCCCTCCCCTAAAGGGAAGGGATTCCCTGGGTCGCCCCAGAGGTTTCCTGCTTCACCGCCGGCCGCCCTGTTCGGGAGGACTCCCTTTGAGGTCTTACACCAGCTCCACAGGCAGACACCGCCAGCCCGGCGGCCAGGATGTTGCGCGCCGCGTTCACGTCCCGGTCATGGGTCGTGCCGCATCGGCACGTCCACGACCGCACGTCCAGCGGCATCTGCTCGGCCAGCGCCCCGCAGGCCGAGCACAGCTTGGAGGACGGAAACCAGCGGTCGACCGTGATCAGCTCACGGCCGTACCCGTCGGCCTTGTACTCCAACATGGTGCGGAACTGCCGCCACGCCGCGTCCGAGATGGCACGGGCCAGGCGGTGATTCTTGACCATGTTCCGCACTGCCAGGTCCTCGATCACGAGCGTTTGATTCTCACGCACGAGTCGAGTGGTCAGCTTGTGCAGGTGGTCCCGCCGCCGGTCGGCGATCCGGGCGTGCACCCGCGCCACCCGGAGCCGGGCCTTGGCCCGGTTCGCCGAGCCCTTCTGCTTGCGGGACAGGTCCCGCTGGGCGCGGGCGAGCCGGGCCCGGTCAGCGTGTTCGTGCCGGGGGTTGACGATCTTCTCCCCCGTGGAGAAGGTGAGCAGGCTGTCGAGCCCCGCGTCAACCCCGACGGCGGCGTTCACGGCCGGGGCGTGCGGGATCAGGTCGGCGCAGAGCAGGGACACGAACCAGCGGCCAGCCGCATCCTGGGAGACAGTCACCGTGGACGGGGACACGCCCTCCGGCAGGGGACGCGACCACACGATGTTCAGGGGTTCGGTCATCTTCGCCAGGGTGAGAGTTCCGTTGCGGTAGCGGAACGCGCTGCGGGTGTACTCCGCCGATCGACGAGATTTCTTCTTGCTTTTGAAGGTGGGGTAGCGGGCACGCTTGGCGAAGAAGTTCGTGAACGCCGCCTGCAAGTGCCGCAACGCCTGCTGCAACGGGTGTGGGCCGACGCATATCCGCCTTGGCGGCGGACCTGCTGCCCCTGCCATGCCCGGCAAGGGTTCCGTTTCCTCCCCCGCCCGAAGGCAGGGGTATCCGCGGAAGGAAGTCGATGACGGTCCCGCAGCCGCCCGAGCCGATCCCCGGGGCTCGGCTGCTCTTCTCCCTCGACCCGTCGGTCAGCCACCTCAACCACGGCTCGTTCGGCGCGGTCCCGATCGCGGTGCAGCGGGCCCAGCAGCGCCTGCGTGACGAGATGGAGGCCAACCCGCTCCGCTTCTTCACCCAGGGCCTCGTCGACCGGATCACCCACACCCGGCGCCACCTGGCCACGTTCCTGGGGGCCGATCCGGATGGCACCGCGCTGGTCGGCAACGCCACCACCGGCGTGGCCGTGGTGCTCCAGTCGCTGGGCCTGCGGCCCGGCGACGAGGTGGTGACCACCGACCACGGGTACGGGGCGGTCGCCTTCTCGGTGGAGCGGGAGTGCCGCCGCACCGGGGCGGTGTCCCGCACCGTGCCCGTGCCGCTGACCGCCACCGACGAGGAGGTAGTCGAGATCATCCGGGCGGGGCTGCGCCCGGGCCGGACCAAGCTGCTGATCGTCGACCAGCTCACCTCGCCCACCGCGCGACTCTTCCCGACGGCCGCGATCGTCGGGGTGGCTCGGGAGCAGGGGGTGCCGGTGCTGGTCGACGGGGCGCACGCCCCGGGCATGCTGCCGATCACGGTGGCCTCGATCGGCGCCGACTTCTGGGTCGGCAACCTGCACAAGTGGGCGTACGCGCCGCGGGGCACCGCCGCGCTGGTGGTGGCCGAGCCGTGGCGGGAGCGGATCCAACCGCTGGTGGTGTCGTGGGAGCAGGACAGCGGCTTCCCGACCCGGGTCGAGTGGCAGGCGACGCTGGACTACACGCCCTGGCTGGCCGCCCCGGTGGGCCTGTTCACCCTGCGCAGCCTCGGCCTGGACCGGGTCCGCGCGCACAACGCCGCGCTGGCGGCGTACGGGCAACGGGTGGTCGGGGACGCGCTCGGGGTGGCGCCGGCCGACCTGCCGGAGCCCGGCGGACCGACGGTCGCCATGCGGCTCATCCCGCTGCCGGCCGGCCTCGCCACCACGATGGACGCCGCGCAGGCGCTGCGCGCCCGGATCGCCGAACGGCTCGCCGCCGAGGTGCAGGTGGCGTCCTGGAAGGGGCAGGGCTGGCTGCGGCTGTGCGGCCAGGTCTACAACACCCCCGACGAATACGACCGGCTGGCGGTCCGGCTGCCCACGCTGCTCGCCCTGGGCTGAGCCGCGTCGGCGGCGGCGGGTCGAGCGGGAGCAGCCGGACCGGGCCGAGGCCGAGCAGGGCCAGCGGATCCAGGTATTCCTCGCCCCGGCGCAGCCCCCAGTGCAGGCACGCCTCGGCCGGGCAGCCTGGGTGGCCGGGGAGGAGGGTGCCGACCGGCGTGCCGGCCGCGACCGGGGCGCCGACGGGCAGCACGGGGAGCACCGGCTCGTAGGTGGTCCGCAGGCCGTCGGCGTGCCCGACGGTCACCACCGGTCGCCCGGCCACCATGCCCGCGAAGAGGACGACCCCGGCGCCGGCGGCGTGGACCTCGGCGCCCGCCGCGGCGGCGAGGTCGACGCCGCGATGGCCGGGCAGCCACGGCTGCGGTGGCGGGTCGAACCGGCGTACCGGTCGGGGTGTTCCGGACAGCGGCCAGCCGAACCGCGACCGTGCTCCGGCCGCCGCACCGGCAGCGGTCGCCGGCCCGTCCGCCGGGACCGCCCCGGCGGTCGGCGCTCGCCCACCCGCCGGAGGCGGGAGCGCCGGGTGGACCGCCGCGACGGGCCGGGGCGGCGCGATGACCGGGCCGGTCACCGCGACCACGAGCAGCAGGGCGCCGAGGGCCGACTTGGCCCGTCGCAGGAGAGTCCGCACGCCATGCACCCTGCCGCCACCAGCGGTGTCCCGCTGGCGCCGGAGTCGGGACTGTGGACGACGGGACCGGCTGTGGACGGCCCCCGGGCGGGAAGCGGATCTGGTATGGGCGCGACGCCTATGCTGGCCGCGTGACGAAGGACTGGTACGCCTGGCACGCCGACTACGACCAGCCCGGCTCCGGCCTGCACCGGCGCCTCACCGAGCTGTGGGACCGGATCCGCGAGGTCCTGGATCACGCGCCGGCCGGCCCGCTGCGGGTGATCAGCCTCTGCGCCGGCCAGGGGCGGGACCTGATCCCGGTGCTCGCCACCCACTCCCGGCGCGACGACGTCACCGCCCGTCTGGTCGAGTTGGACCCGCGCAACGCCGAGGTCGCCCGGAAGGCCGCCGCCGAGGCCGGCCTCTGCGGGGTCGAGGTGGTGGTCGGGGACGCGGCACTCACCGACCGGTACGCCGATCTCGTCCCGGCGGACCTGGTGCTGGTCTGCGGGGTGTTCGGCAACATCGCCGAGGCGGACATCCGGACCACGGTCCGGCACTGCGCGGCGCTCTGTGCCACCGGGGGCACGGTCTTCTGGACCCGGCACCGCCGCGAGCCGGACCTGGTCCCGGCGATCTGCGACTGGTTCGCCGAGGAGGGCTTCACCCCGGTGGCGGTGAGCAGCCCCGCCGACGGCGTGGGGGTGGGGGTGCACCGCTTCACCGGCGCGCCCCGCCCGCTGGAGCCCGGCGTGACGATGTTCGAGTTCGTCGGCCACGACCACCTCACCCACCCCTGACCGCCCGGAGGAAGCCACGATGACCACTGTGGACGATGTCAGTCTGCCCTCCCGGGTGGCCGGGCCGGACGAGGCGATCAGCGCCGAGGAACTCCAGTTGGCCGCGCGCAACCACGGGATTCCGCTGGAGGCGCTCCGCTACGACGTGACCCCGGCCGGCCTGCACTACCTGCTCATCCACTACGACATTCCGGACGTCGACCCGGCGGCGCACACGCTGACCGTCGACGGCGCGGTGCAGCGCCCGCTCGCCCTGGCTCTGGCCGCGCTGCGGGAGCGGCCCCGGGTCACCCACCGGGTCACGCTGGAGTGCGCCGGCAACGGCCGGGCGCTGCTGCACCCACGCCCGGTGAGCCAGCCCTGGCTGGTGGAGGCGGTGGGCAACGCCGAGTGGACCGGCACACCGCTGGCCCCGCTGCTGCGCGAGGCCGGGCTCAGCGCGGACGCCGTGGACGTGGTCTTCACCGGCGCCGACCATGGGGTGGAGCGCGGCGTCGAACAGGACTACCAGCGGGCGCTGCCGGTCGCGGACGCGCTGCGCGAGGAGGTGCTGCTCGCGTACGAGATGAACGGTGCTCCCCTGCTGCCGCAGCACGGCGCGCCGCTGCGGTTGATCGTGCCCGGCTGGTACGGGATGGCGCACGTCAAGTGGCTACGGAACATCCAGGTGTCGACCGAGCCGTTCGACGGCTACCAGAACGCGGTGGCGTACCGGCTGCGGCAGGACGCCGACGATCCGGGCGTGCCGGTGACCCGGATCGAGCCCCGCGCCCTGGTCCGCCCGCCGGGCTTTCCGGACTTCATGTCGCGCACCCGGGTGCTGCGGCCGGGGCGGTGCACGGTGGACGGTCGGGCCTGGTCGGGCCACGCGCCGGTCACGGCCGTGGAGGTGACCTTCGACGGCGGCACCACCTGGGTGCCGGCGACGCTGGAGGAGCCGACCGGGGGCGCCTGGGCCTGGCGGCGCTGGCACGTCGAGTGGCACCCGACGCCGGGCCGGCACGTGCTGAGCGCCCGGGCGGTCGACGCCTCCGGGCGTACCCAGCCGGTTGAGCAGCCGTGGAACCGTGGCGGGTTCGCCAACAACCTGGTGCAGCGGGTCGAGGTGATGGTGCTGGCGGAGTGATCCGCCGTGGGCGGCCGATCGGGCCGCCCACGGTCGGGTCAGCTGCCGAATCCGGAGTCTGCGGGAAGGGAGATGTCGGGCTTTTCCAGCTCTTCCACATTGACGTCCTTGAACGTCATCACCCGCACGTTCTTGACAAATCGGGCAGGGCGGTACATGTCCCACACCCAGGCGTCGTGCATCTCCACCTCGAAGTAGACCTCGCCGTCCGAGTTGCGAACGTGCAGGTCGACCTGATTGGCCAGGTAGAAGCGGCGTTCGGTCTCCACCACGTAGGAGAACTGGCGGACAATGTCGCGGTACTCCCGGTAGAGCTGCAGTTCCATCTCGGTCTCGTACTTTTCGAGATCTTCCGCGCTCATCGCACTCCGCCTTCCATGACCACATCTTCCCCCACCGGCGCCGGAGGTCGCGGCTGCTCGCCCAACGCCACGCCGACGGTACCCCCTGGCGCGCCGGACTGCTCCATCGGCTCGTCCGGGCCACCGACGACCGGCCGGCGGGAACGGGGTGGCTGCCCGTCCCGCCCGGAGACGGCCGCCACGTTCACGTACGAGAAGCGGTGCTCCCGGCACGGTCCGAGCTCCCGCAGCGCGGTGGTGTGCTCCGGCGTGATGTAGCCCTTGTGCTCGGCGAAGCCGTAGCCGGGGTGCCGTTCGTCCAGTTCCACCATGATCCGGTCCCGGGTGACCTTGGCCAGCACGCTGGCCGCCGCGACGCAGGCGGCCACCCGGTCCCCCTTCCAGACCGCCAGCCCCGGCACGTCCAGCCCGTCGACGCCGAAGCCGTCGGTCAGCACGTAATCCGGGCGGGTGGTCAGCGAGGCGAGCGCCCGGCGCATCGCGGCCAGGTTGCACACGTGCAGCCCCCGCGCGTCGACCTCGTCGGCGGGGATGACCACCACCGCGTACGCCAGGGCGCGTGCCACCACCTCGTCGTAGATCCGCTCCCGGCTGGCCGGGGTGAGCAGCTTGGAGTCGGCCAGCCCCTCGATCTCGCCGCGCCGCCCCTCGGGCAGCACCGCCGCGGCGGCCACCAGGGGGCCCGCGCACGCCCCCCGGCCGGCCTCGTCGGCACCGGCCACGTGCCGGAATCCCCGCCGTTGCAGGGCCCGCTCCAAGGCGTAGAGGCCGCCGTCGCGGCGCACCACGGTGCGCGGGGGCGTCAGCACGGCGCACCTCCGGCGAGCGCCCGGGTGAGCCGGTCCGGCAGGTCCGGCGGGTAGTACCGCTCCGCGGTCGCGGCCAGTTCCGCCACCGGCCACCACCGGTGGCCGGACACGCTGGCCCGCTCGATCTCGTCGAAGCCCGCCGTGTCGACCTCCCAGGACGGCACCCGCAACAGGAAGAACTCCTGCTCCTGGCGGTACCAGACGCCGTCGAACGGGAACTCGACCGTCTCCGACCAGACCGGCGCGCCCAACGCGGCCGGGGCGAGCCGCAGCCCGGTCTCCTCGGCCAGCTCGCGGGCCGCGCCCTCGGCGGTGCTCTCCCCCGGCTTCAGGCCGCCGCCCGGCGTGAACCAGTAGGCGTGCCCCGGTCGGCCCGGGTCGGTGCCGGCGAAGAGCAGCACCCGATCGGACGCGTCGACGAGCAGCACACGGGCCGCACGGCGAGGGGTGTAGACGGTCACCGCCCAAGCCTGCCAGACGCGTCCGACGAACGCCCACGCCCTCCAGGGTCAGGGATTGGGGATCCCGTCGAACTGCTTCGGCACCGTGAGCCAGGTCGCCCGGCTGGGCGGCCAGAAGATCGTGAACGCCCGGCCGACCACCTGGTCCTCGGGAATGGTGGCCTCGGTGATGTCCTCGCCGGACTGCTGCCAGTGCTCCAGCGAGTCGCCGGAGGCCTCCCGGTGGTCACCCATCACCCAGAGCCGTCCCTGCGGCACGGTGATGTCGAAGTCCCGGTCGGCCGGCTTGTTGCCGGGGAAGACGAACGGTTCGTCGATCGGCTTGCCGTTGATGACCAGCCGCTCCTGCGGGCCGGTGTGGTCGCAGCAGACCACGTGGTCGCCGCCGACTCCGATCACCCGCTTGATGAAGTCCTCGCCCTCCGGGTTTCCACTCCAGGTGGTGGGCGCCTTGAAGACGATCACCTCGCCCCGGTGCGGCGAGCGGAAGTCGTAGACCAGCTTGTTGACCAGCACCCGATCGTCGATCTTGAGAGTGTTCTCCATGGACGGCGAGGGGATGAAGAAGGTCTGCAGCACGAAGGCACGTACCAGCACTGCGACCAGGATCGCCACGCCCAGGAGGATGGGCAGCTCCTTCCAGAAGGAGCTGCGCGGCTTTTCGGTCTGCTCGTCGATCACGGGAGGAGCCTACGTCCCCGGGTGCGGCGCAGTCGCCCCGAACGCGCGAGAACGGAGAGCGTGGCCGTGACGGGGAGGACCAGGATCACACCGCCCACCGGGTCGGGATCCACCGGCACCGGCCCGGCCGGTGCCGCGTGGGGCTGCGTCAGGTCGGCGAAGGCCTGCGGGACGGGCAGCGTGGCCCACCGCTGCGACGGCCACACGATCATGAAGGCCCGGCCGACCACGTTGTCGATCGGCACCGGACCCTGGCACCGGGCGTCCTGCGAGACCAGCCGGTGGTCTCCCATCACGAAGATCTGCCCCGGGGGTACGACCACCTCGGTGAACTGCCGGGAGCGGCACTCCTTCGCATTCGGCGGCAGCTCGGCCGGCGAATCCTCGGACACGTAGGCGCTCTCGTCCAGCGGTACGCCGTTGACCACGACCCGGCCGTCGTCGCAGCAGGAGATCCGGTCGCCGGGCACGCCGATGACCCGCTTGATGAAGTCCTTCTCGCCGGGACGGCTGACGCCGACCAGGTCGCCGAGGGTCCGGCCGATCCTGCCGGCGAAGTTGGTCGGCGGCGTCGGGGCCTCCTGGGCCACCCAGTTGTCGGTGCCCCGGAAGACCACCACCTCGCCGCGGACCGGGTCGCGGACGTCGTAGACGACCTTGTTGACCAGCACCCGGTCGCCGATGAGCAGGGTGTTCTCCATCGACCCGGACGGGATGAAGAACGCCTGGAGCAGGAAGGTGCGGATCAGCACCGCCAGGCAGAAGGCGACGACCAGCAGCAGGGGCAGCTCCTGCCAGAGGGGCATCGACCGGCGGGTGCGCCGGGCTCGCCGGCGCCACGGATCGACGGTGCCGTCCTCGTCAAGCATCTGCACCATGCCACTCTCCGGTCCGCAGAAACGACACTACCGCCCGGGAGTCTCGCCGGAGACCCCGCGGGCGGTAGTGACTCGTCGTGCCACGCGTCGAACGAGCGCAGCGCGCCGTCCTCCTGCGCCCGTACGACCAGGGTAAAGCGATCCGGTCGATACGACATCCACGCAGGTGAGGCGGCGTGGCGAAGGAAGATTCAGCTCGCCGGCTGCTTCTCGCGCAGCTCCTTGATCTTGGCCTTCTTGCCGCGCAGCTCGCGCAGGTAGTAGAGCTTGGCGCGCCGCACGTCACCGCGGGTCACGATCTCGATCCGGTCGATCGCCGGGCTGTTCAGCGGGTAGGTCCGCTCCACACCCACACCGAAGCTGACCTTGCGGACCGAGAAGGTCTCGCGCAGGCCGTCACCCTGGCGGCGGATGACGACGCCCTGGAAGATCTGGACCCGGGACCGGTTGCCCTCGACGACCCGAGCGTGCACCTTGACGGTGTCACCGGCACGGAAGTCGGGGAGGTCAACGCGCTTCGACTGTGCGTCAAGGGCGTCCAGGATGTTCATCGCTGCGTCCTCGTGAGGCTCACGGCGCACCGTCAGTCGATGCGCGAATGGGTGATTCTGACCCCCGGGTGGTGGCCGGCGACGCCGACCCCGGTCGAGGGTCCTCGCAGCCGCCCACGGCGTGGACGGATGCGGCAACCCCCCTACTTTGCCACATCCCCCGGCGGCAGCTGAAATCCACCCCGGTCCAACGCCGCCCGGTCCCGCTTGTCCAGGCTCTCCGGCGGCAGCGCGGCGATCATGTCCGGCCGGCGGGCCGCCGTGCGCAGCAGCGCCTCGTCACGCCGCCAGCGGGCGATCTTCCCGTGGTCGCCGGAGCGGAGCACCTCGGGCACTTCGTGCCCGCGCCAGGTCGCCGGCTTGGTGTACATCGGCGCCTCGAGCAGCCCGTGCGCGTGCGACTCCTCGTCCAGCGAACCGGCGTTGCCGAGCACCCCGGGCAGCAGCCGGGTGACCGCCTCCAGGATCACCAGCACCGCCACCTCACCGCCGAAGAGCACGTAGTCGCCGAGGGAGACCTCGGTCACCCGCATCCGGGTCGCCGCGTGGTCGAGCACCCGCTGGTCGATGCCCTCGTACCGGCCGCAGGCGAAGAGCAGGTGCGACTCGGCGGCCAGCTCGTGCGCCATGGCCTGGCTGAACCGGACGCCGACCGGCGAGGGCACCAGCAGCCGGGGCGGGGGTGCCTCCGCCGGCGCGAGGGCGTCCAGCGCCGCACCCCACGGCTCCGGCCGCATCACCATGCCGGGGCCGCCGCCGTACGGCGTGTCGTCGACCGTGCGGTGCACGTCGTGGGTCCAGGTCCGCAGATCGTGCACGGCAAGCCGCAGCGTGCCGTTCGCGCGGGCCTTGCCGATCAGTGACAGGTCCAGCGGGGCGAAGTACTCGGGAAAGATCGACACGATGTCGACGCGCATGACGGGTGGCTCCAGCTACAGGTCGAGCAGACCGCCGGGCGGGTCGACGACGACGCGACCGCCGGCGAGATCGACCTCGCGCACGATCGCCTTGACGAACGGGATCAGCGCGGTCCGCCCCTCGGGGCGGCGCAGCACCAGCAGGTCGGAGGCGGGGGCGTGGTCGATCCGGGCCACCTCGCCCAGCGGCTCGCCGGCCGGGGTGACCACGGCGAGACCGACCAGCTGGTGGTCGTGGAACTCCTCCGGGTCCTCCGGCGGCGCGACGTCGGCGCTGTCCACCCCGACGAGGGTGCCGCGCAGCGCCTCGGCGACGTCGCGGTCCAGCACTCCCTCGAAGGCCACCAGCAGCCGGCCCTGGTGCCAGCGCGCGGCCTCGACGGTCAGCTCCTCCGGCACCCGGTAGGCCCCGGGCTCCGCGGGCGCGGCCGCCCCGGGCATGGTGTGCAGCACACCCGTGATGCGCTCAGACCGGGGCACCGCCCCGGGCATGGTGCGCAGCACCATGCCCGGGGCGAACCGTGCTTCGGGCTCATCGGTCCGCACCTCCACGGTGACCTCACCGCGGATTCCGTGCGGCTTGCCGATCCTGCCGACGATGAGAAGCATCAGTACGAGTCGACGATGTCGACGCGTACCCCACGCCCACCGATGGAGCCGATCACCTGGCGCAGCGCCTTGGCGGTCCGGCCGGACCGCCCGATCACCGTGCCGAGGTCCTCCGGGTGCACGCGGACCTCGAGCCGCTTGCCCCGGCGGGAATCGACCATCCGCACCCGGACGTCGTCCGGGTGGTCGACGATCCCCTTGACCAGGTGCTCCAGGGCGGGACGCAGCGCCATGTCAGGCCTGCTCGCCGGACTCGGCACCGGTCTGCTCCTCGGCCTTCGGCGCCTCGGCCTCCGGCTTCGCGGCCTCCGGCTTCGCAGCCTTCTTGGCCGGCTTGGCCGGGGTCTCCGCCAGGCCGGCGGCGGCCTTCGCCTCGGCCTCGTACGCCGCCTTGCGGTCGGCCCGCTCCGGGGCGACCTTCAGCGGAGCCGGGGCCGGCAGGCCCTTGAACTTCTGCCAGTCACCGGTCAGCTCCAGCAGGCGCTGTACCGCCTCGCTCGGCTGCGCGCCGACGGACAGCCAGTACTGGACCCGCTCCGACTTGACCTCGATCACCGAAGGGTCCTCCTTCGGCTGGTACACACCGACGAACTCGATCGCCCGGCCGTCACGCTTGGTGCGCGAGTCGGCGACGACGATGCGGTACTGCGGGTTGCGGATCTTGCCCATCCGCAGGAGCCGGATCTTTACGGCCACAGTTGTTTCGCTCCTGTTGCGATCTCACCGGCCCGGTACGGGCGGTGTGGCGGGTGAGCGCCGACCGGCACAGTGGGGTTGGGCCGGAGACTGCTCGGTCAACTGGCGACGCGCCCGGGTTAGAGGGCGCCGGACGCGCGCCGGATACCAGCGAACCATTCTGCCAGATCCGGCCCCGATCTCTCGCACCGGACCCGGACAGGTCACCCGGGTCGCCCGTCGGGTGACGTACGACACGGTCAGCGGACCGGCGGCCGGTCCCAGCCGGGCGGCAATCCGTCCGGTACGTCCCATTCGGCCGGTGGGGTGAAGTCGCACCAGGTGCCGTCGAAGGGGAAGAGGCCGGCCTCGGCACGGGCGATCACCCGCTCCCCCTCGGCGCGGACGGCCTTCTCGTCGGTCACCCAGTAGTGGTCCGGGAAGGCCAGGCGTTCGACGAACTCGTCCTCGTCCTTCCACTCCCAGCTGAGGTCGGGATGGACCACCACGTCGAGATCCTGGTCCACCACGTCGACCCCGGCCACCGCGCCGTCGTCCCACCGCACGCCCGGTTCCTCGAGGTTGACGTACCAGTTCCGGAACCCGCCCCGGACGTCGCGGAACCACCAGACGGAGTGGGCCGCGCCGGTGGGCAGGAACTTGAGCAGCGGCGGCCCGTTCCAGCTGCCCCGGGCGAGCCGGTAGCGGGAGGTGATCCACTCGGCGAACGGCACGGCCCGCATGCCCAGCCCCGCCTCGGTCACCTCGTTGGCCACGGGCGTGTCCCGGGCGACCCAGAGCAGCAACCCCCGGTCGTCGTCGAGGACCACGCGGGCCGGCCGGACCCAGCCGATCCGGCCGTTGCGCACGTTCCGGTGCATGATCAGCCGGCCCGGCTCGAAACGCACGTCACCACCCCAGGCGGTCAGCGGAGCCCCTCCTCCCACCCAGTCGCGACGAAGGGGCCCTCCGCACACCTCAGTAGGCGCGGGCCAGGATGGCGACCAGGTCCGGCTCGTCCTCGGAGTCCGGCACCGAGCCGTCGGCGCGCAGCAGGCACCGGACGGTGACCCCCTGGCCGTTCGCCTCGGCCTCGCCCTGGACGCCGACCGCCGACCACGGCACCCGGGCCCACCCGGTGGCCGCCGCCTCGATCGCCTCCGCCAGCGTGGCGACGTCGGTGGTGCGGGACTGCCGGACCGCGAGGGCCTGGTCGTGCAGCGCCTGCTGGTCGGCCTCCAGCGCGGCGAGGACCGCGCCCACCACGTCGGCCACCGGGGTCGCGGCCTTCGAGCCGTCCGTACGCCGGACCACCACCGCGTTGCCGGCGGCCAGGTCGCGGGGGCCGACCTCGACGCGGACCGGGTAGCCGCGCAGCTCGGCGTCGACAGCCCGGCGGCCGAAGGCGGTGTCGGTCCGGTCGTCCAGCGCGACCCGGACGCCGGCGTCGCGCAGCGCGTCACGGAGCTTGGCCGCCGCCTCGCCCACGCCCTCGCCGTCCTTGACGACCATCACGTACGCCTGGACCGGCGCCAGCTTCGGCGGCACCCGCAGGCCGTTGTCGTCGCCGTGGCACATGATCAGACCGCCGAGCATCCGGGTCGAGGTGCCCCAGGAGGTGGTCCAGGCGAGCTCCCGGCCACCCTCGGCGGAGGAGAAGCTGATGTCGAACGCCTTGGCGAAGTTCTGGCCCAGCTCGTGGCTGGTGCCCAGCTGGAGCGCCTTGCCGTCGCCCATCATGCCTTCGCAGGTGTAGGTGGCGGTCGCGCCGGCGAACCGCTCGCGGGCGGTCTTCAGGCCGACCACCACCGGGATGCCGAGCACGTTGACCATCAGGTCCTCGTACGCCTCGTGCAGGATCCGGCGCGCGTAGGCGCGGGCGTCCTCCCGCGTGGCGTGCGCGGTGTGGCCCTCCTGCCACAGGAACTCGCTGGTGCGCAGGAAGATCCGGGGCCGCAGCTCCCAGCGGACCACGTTCGCCCACTGGTTGAGCAGCAGCGGCAGGTCCCGGTACGAGTCGATCCACTTGGCCATGAACTCGCCGATCACCGTCTCGCTGGTGGGGCGCACCACCACCGGCTCGGCGAGCTGCTTGCCGCCGCCATGGGTGACCACGGCCAGCTCCGGCGAGAAGCCCTCGACGTGCTCGGCCTCGCGCTTGAGATAGCTCTCCGGAATGAAGAGCGGGAAGTACGCGTTCTCCGCGCCGGCCGCCTTGATCCGGGCGTCCATCTCGGCCTGCATCCGCTCCCAGATGGCGTAGCCCGCCGGTCGGATGACCATGGTGCCCCGCACCGGGCCGTTGTCGGCCAGCTTGGCCTTGGCGATCAGGTCCTGGTACCAGCGGGGGAAGTCCTCCGCACGGGGAGTGAGCACGCGTGCCATGACCGCACATCCTATGCCGCCCCCGGCGGGGCGGCGCGATCGGGCACGCCCGCGCGGGCATTGGCTAGCATCTGCGGCCATGCCCTCGCTGTTCTCCCTGTTCAGCCGCTCCTCCGAGCCGGCCCCGCTGCCCTACCCACCGTCCTCGCCCGAGGGCTCCGTCGCGCGCTGGGTGCGCTGGGTGGCGGCGCACGGGCCGACGAAGGACCCGATCCACGACAGCACCGGCGAGGACGCCGGACACCACCAGCCCGACGACGTCTGGTTCCTGGCCGGCACGTACGGCGGGACGGTGCGGCGGCGCTGTGCGATCCCCGCCGGGCGGCCGCTCTTCTTCCCCGCCTTCAACATGTGGCAGGTCGGTTCCGGCCCCGGCGAGGTACCGGTGGTGAGCTCGGCGACCGGGCACGCCAAGCTCGACGGGGAGCGGGTGCCGCTCGCCACCATCGGCACGCCGACTCCCTTCGAGGTACGCGGGGCGTTCGGCAACGGCGTCACCGCCCGGTCCCGGCCGTACCCGGTCACCTGCTGGGGGCTCTGGGCGAGCCTGCCGGCGCTGGCCCCGGGCGAGCACGAACTGACCTTCGGCGGCACCGACGGCGGCGAGTTCTGGGTGAAGGCGCGATATCAGCTGACCGTGAGCTGAGCCCCGGTCAGCGCAGGACGCGGCCGCGGAGGACGATGCGGGACGGGGTACGGACCACCCGCAGGTCGCGGCGCGGGTCCTCGGGGTAGACGACCAGGTCGGCGAGGCCGCCCTCGACCAGACCGGGGAAGCCGAGCCACTCGCGGGCCCGCCAGGAGGCGGCGGCGAGGACGTCCTCGGTGGACATGCCGGCCCGCTCGTGCAGCAGCAGCATCTCCTCGGCGGCCAGCCCGTGGTCGATGCCCCCGCCGGCGTCGGTGCCGACGTAGATCGGCACCCCGGCCTCGTACGCGGCCCGGACCACGTCGGGGAAGCGGTCCCGCAGGGCGAGCATGTGGTCGGCGTACCCGGGGAACCTCGGGCGGGCCTGGTCGGCGATGCCGCCGAAGGTCTGGATGTTGATCATCGTGGGGACCAGCGCGGTGCCCTGGCGGGCCATCAGGTCGATCAGGTCCAGGCTCAGCCCGGTGCCGTGCTCCACCGAGTCCACCCCGGCCCGCACCATGATCTCCACGGCCGACTCGGAGAAGGTGTGCACGGCGGCGCGTGCCCCGGCGGCGTGCGCGGCGGCGACGGCGGCCGTCATGGTGTCGGTGTCCCACGACGGCGCGAGGTCGCCCACGCCGCGGTCGATCCAGTCGCCGACCAGCTTGACCCAGCCGTTGCCGGCGGCGGCCTGCTCGGCCACCGTCGCGGCCACCTCGGCCGCGCCCACCTCCACCCCGATGTCGCGCAGGTAGCGCCTCGGCGGCGCGACGTGCCGGCCGGCGCGGGCAAGTCGCGGCAGCTCCGGGTCGTCGTCCAGCTCCGGGTACGGGTACGGCGAGCCGGCGTCCCGGATGGCGAGCACCCCGGCGTCCCGGTCGGTCCGGGCCAGCTCCCGGGCCTGGTCGAGGGAGGTGACCGGGGCACCACCGTGGGCGATGCCGATGTGGCAGTGGGCGTCGGTCAGGCCGGGGAGCACGAAGCCGCCGTCGACGACCGTCTCCGCGCCGGGCACCGGTTCGAAGGTGACCCGGTCGCCGACCAGCCAGAGATCCCGGACCTCGTCGTCCGGCAGGAGCACACCGCGCACATGCAGAGCCATGTGCACAGTCCTACCCGATCACTCCTCGGCGGCGGCGAGGAGGTCGTCCCGACGGGCGGTGTGGGCGGGTGAGCGGATCCCCGCCCGTCACCGACAGGCGTCAGCGGGGGCGGTTGTCACCGCCCTTGCCGAGCTTGTTGAAGTCGATCTTCGGCAGCTTGAAGCCCGGCGGCAGGCCCTGGCCGCCGGCCAGGTCGCCCGGGTCCAGGCCCGGCGGGAGCTGCGGCATGCCGCCCGGGAAGCCCCCCGGCACCCCGGCGCCGGTCCGCGGCCGGCCGCCACCCTTGGTGCCCTTCCGCTTATTCTTGGGCGACTTGGTCGCCTTGCGCCGGCCTGCTCCGGGCAGGCCCATCATGCCGCCCATCTGCTTCATCATCTTCTGCGCGTCGGCGAAGCGGTTGAGCAACTGATTGACGTCCATCACGGTCACGCCGGAACCGTTGGCGATCCGGGCCCGCCGCGAGCCGTTGATGATCTTCGGGGTGGTGCGCTCGGCCGGGGTCATCGACCGGATGATCGCGGTGACCCGGTCGAAGTGCTTGTCGTCCAGCTCGGCGAGCTGGTCCTTCATCTGCCCCATACCGGGCATCATGGCGAGCACGTTGGCGATCGGGCCCATCCGCCGAACCGCGATGAGCTGGTCGAGGAAGTCCTCCAGGGTGAAGGTCTCGCCGCCGATCAGCTTGGCGGTCATCTTCTCCTTCTGATCGGCGTCGAAGGCCGCCTCGGCCTGCTCGATCAGCGTGAGGACGTCGCCCATGCCGAGGATCCGGCTGGCCATCCGGTCGGGGTGGAAGACGTCGAAGTCCTCCAGCTTCTCGCCGGTGGAGGCGAAGAGGATCGGCTGCCCGGTGACCTCCCGCACCGACAACGCGGCGCCACCGCGGGCGTCACCGTCGAGCTTGGAGAGGACCACACCGGTGATGCCGACGCCGTCGCGGAACGCCTCGGCGGTGCGGACGGCGTCCTGACCGACCATCGCGTCGATGACGAAGATGACCTCGTCGGGCTGGACCGCGTCGCGGATGTCGGCGGCCTGCTGCATCATCTCGGCGTCGATACCGAGCCGACCGGCGGTGTCGACGATCACGATGTCCCGGGCGGCCCGCTTGGCGTGCTCGATCGAGGCACGCGCGACCTGCACCGGGTCACCGACGCCGTTGCCCGGCTCCGGGGCGTACACCTCGACGCCGGCCCGGCCACCGAGCACCTGGAGCTGCCCGACGGCGTTCGGACGCTGGAGGTCGGCGGCGACCAGCAGCGGCTGGTGGCCCTGGGTCTTGAGCCAGCGGGCCAGCTTGCCGGCCAGCGTGGTCTTACCGGAACCCTGGAGACCGGCCAGCATGATCACGGTCGGCGGGTGCTTGGCGAACTGGAGCCGCCGCCCCTCGCCACCGAGGACGGCGACCAGCTCCTCGTTGACGATCTTGACGACCTGCTGGGCCGGGTTCAGCGCCTGGGAGACCTCGGCGCTGCGGGCCCGCTCCTTGACGTTCGCGATGAAGCCCTTGACCACCGGCAGGGCGACGTCGGCCTCCAGCAGCGCCATGCGGATCTCGCGCGCGGTGGCGTCGATGTCGGCGTCGGTGAGCCGACCCTTGCCGCGGAGCTTCGTGAAGATCCCGGACAGGCGGTCACTCAAGGTGTCAAACACGCGAACATCCCGTTTGTCGTCTTTGGCGGGGCACAATCAGCCGGCACGCACAAGGCCGGCTACCCGCAAGGGTAACGGTCCCACCTCCCCGACGCTTCCCGCCGGCGCGGCCGCGACCGTCACGGGCATCCGCACCCGCGCCGGCGGCGGTGCCGAGGCGCGGTGGGTCTCGCTCAGCGCTTGGGCTTGCGGACCAGCAGGTACACCTGCACGTGCTGAAACCGCTCTTCCCGCTCGATCTGGAAGAGCTTGCCCAACGTCGCCGCCCGGTCCGGCGACATCTCCGACCAGGGCTGCTGATCGGCGCTGGTACTCACCAGCCAGATCCGTTTGTGATCACCGAGACAGCTGAGGGCGACGTCGCACTCCTGCCCCGCGAAGCTGCCTCGCTCGGCGGCCGACCGGGTCAGGAAGATGTCCGCCGGAAGGCCACCGTCGCGCAGTTCGTAGGTCATGGCCAACCGCGGCGGTCGGGCGAGCCCGGCGTAGGCGATCGCGTCCCCCGGACGCACGTCGGGGGCGATCACCCGGGCGGCGGACCGGAAGTCGGGCTCCCACTCGAGGACCGGCTCGCGTGCCTCGCGTTGCCCCGCGAGGGTCAGCAGGATCAATCCGGGCAACGCCGCGACCAGCAGCAGCAGCTGCGGCCACGACCGGCGGAAGCTCAGCCGGGTCATGGCATGCAGGCCGCCCGCCGCCAGCAGCGCCCATGCCGGGAGGGTGAACAGGAAGTACCGGTAGAGGAAGAGGTGCAGCAGCGGGAACGTGACGAACGTGAACAGCGGCGGAAACAGCGCCCAGACGAGCAGGGCGGCCAACGTTCCACGGCGTCGGACGAACGGCAGCGCGAGGAGGCCGAGCAACGCGAGAGCGCAGACCGCCGTTGCTGCCTGATACGAGCCGAACAGCCGCTTGGGCAGCTCGACGATCGTCGTCCCGTCCGCCTTGATCCAGTCGATGGCGCCGGACTGGTCCGAGCCGGAGTAGATCAACGGCAGCGCCACGGCCGCGATCAGCGCCAGCGCCCCCAGGTACTTCCACAACCGCACGTCCCGCTCGGACCGTTGATAGCGCAGCCAGAAGATGATCGCGTGCGCGGCGAGGACCAGCCCGGCGACGAGGTGGAACGCGCAGGCCAGCACCATGCTGAGGCTGTAGGCGAACCACCACGGCCAGCGCGGTCGCTCCAGCGACACCAGCAGCAGCGCGGTACCGAGGGTGACGGCGGCCACGGACAGCGCGTACGGCCTGGCCTCCTGCGCGTACCGGCTGACCGACGGCACGAGCCCGAAGATGACGCCCGCGGCCAGCCCGGCGTACCAGTCGAACAGCCGCTGACCGACCAGGGCCGTGCAGCCGGCCGCGCAGCTCATCGCCACGAGCGAGGGCAGCCGAAGCATGCCGGGGTCGTCACCCACCAGCGACACCCAGCCATGCATCAGCACGTAGTAAAGCCCGAGCACGCGGTCCACGTGGTCGAGCAGTCTCGACAGTTCCGCCCAGTCGAGGGTGGCGGCGTGCCAGGTGGCGTACTCGTCGTTCCACAGCTGTCGGTCAGCGATGCCCCGCGCGCCGATGGCGAGCGTGAGCGAGGCCGACAGCAGGAAGATCAGCGCCTGTTGCCAGGCCGGGTAGCGGACGACCCGTTCCCCCGCGACGATCGGCGCGTTTTCCCTGGCCGGTGGAATGGGCCGCCGCACCCGGGGCATGATGATCGTGCCCTCGGTCGTCCTCGGCAGGAACTCGGTCACCGCGTCGGATCGGGGACGCGGCCGGGCGGCGTTGTCGTTCGTCAGCATGCCGGATCCGCCGCCGCCAGACCGGACCTGAAAGCGGCGAGGTTCGCGGGGGTGTCGTCGAACCGCCAGTCGCCCTGCCGGACGACCTGGTACCAGATGAAGCCGGCGACGCGGGGGTTGTCCCGCAGCCAGGGGCCGAAGCGTCTGAGCCAGTTCTCCTTCTCGGGCCCCGGCTGCACCCCCACCTCGGTCAGCAGGATCTTCTTCCGGGTCAGCGCGTACACCTGCTTCAACGTCGCCCGGTAGGTGGTCTCCGGCGTGGCCTCCCGCACCCCGTACCCGGTCACGCCGACGACGTCCACGTACTGGTCACCGGGCCAGAACTCCTTGATCGTGCGGCTGTCGGCGCCACGCAGAATGTTCGGCGACCACACCCACAGCGCGTTGGTGGCGCCCGCGGCCCGGAAGATCTCCACGACGTGCCGCCAGGCCGTGATGAACTCACCCCGGCGGTTCCCGTTGCGCGTCCCCCACGGATACCAGTGGCCGTTCATCTCGTGACCGAACCGGATGAGGATCGGCTTGCCGTAGGCGACCACCGCCCGGGCGATGGCCTCGTAGCGCTCGTCCCACTGCCCGTCGATGGTGCTTGCCAGCGTCCACGCCGGCTGCGTACGCCCCGACGTGTTGTGCCACGGCTCCATCGCCAGCAACGGGGTTCCGGGTACCTCGGCGAGCCGCTTCGCCGAGATCCCCTTCTCCACCGAGGCGAAGAGTTGCACCACCGAGGGCCGGCAGTTCAGCTTCAGCGCGACGTCAGCCAGCGCGGCCTCCGCGGGGTCGTGCGTCGTGATGCCGAAGAGGACCCGGTCGCCCAGCAACTCGTCCACGTCCGCCACCACGGGACCCGCTGGTTGCGGGGCGGAGCCGGGCGGCGGGGCCTGGGAACCCGACGGATTCCGGGTGCCCCGGTCCTTGTCGCCGCCGCATGCCGCGAGCGGTAGCAGCGCCGCGAGCACCACCGTGGCCGCCAGCAGCCGTCTCCATCGGGATGCCATGTCGCTCACCGCCTTCCCCCCACCGTGGGCGGATGCACCAGCGCATGCCTCGGCTGGTAGGACAGCGCCGGCTGCGCTGCCGGCCGCGAATGCGCCCGGGGAGACGCCGGCGGCTGCGGCCGCACCGGATCCTGGCGGTTCCCGGCCGTCCAGGCGGCCGTCGGTGCCCAGGTTGCGGTGGCCGTCCCGGCGCCCCGCGGCGCGGACGCCGCGACGGGGACGTGACCCGGCGCGCCCTGCACAGAACCCGATCCGACCGGTACGCGAGGCACGTCCACTCGCGCAGTCAGGGCCAGCTGGGCGGGAGCGGGAGCCGGGGAGACAGGAATCGGGGGCGGGGTGGGTGGAACGCCCGGTCGGACGCCGTAGGAGGGGGTGAGCAGCGGTGCCACCATGTACAGCTGCACCCCGGCGAGGAGTGCCGTCGTCCACAGCGGACCGATGCCGTACTGCGGGAAGCGGAGCGCGAGACCAGCCCAGAGCAGCACCTGCACCGCGACGATCCAGCTGCGGATCAGCCGGGAGACCCGCTCCGGCGCACCCTTCTTCTTCGCCTTGGGCGTCCGGCCGGCGGCGCCGGTCGGCACCCACTCCTGCACCTTCGCCCGGAGCGCGTCACAGATGGCGATGACGTGACACGCGGAGTTGATGAGACAGAGCCGGAAGATGGACGGCCGCCAGCCGCGGGCCATCATCGGGAAGACGAGCAGGGTGGCCAGCACGGCGGGCACCATCGGCAGGTAGTTGCGCGGTAGGACCCGTTCCGGGAAGAACCAGAGCATGGTCAGGGTGGGGAACGGCCCGGTGATCAACAGGCCTGCGGACGCCATGTAGTAGAGGAAGGCGGCCCAGAACGCCATCCGCTGCTGCCAGTTGAACTTGGCGTCGCGGAAATGCTTCTCCGTCATCAGCAGCATCGACGAGCGGCACCATCGCTGCTGCTGGTTGGTGATCGCCGCCCAGGTGTCGGGCGCGACACCCTTGGCCAGCGCGAGCGGCAGGTACCGGGTCTCCCAGCCGCCGGTCCACAGCTTCACGCCGGAGTTCACGTCCTCGCCCAGGGGAACCCGCGCGAACCCGCCCACCGCCTCCACCGCCTCCCGCCGGTAGACCACGTTCGTGCCGGCACAGATGGCCGCCCGCCAGACGTCCCGCGCCGGCTGGATCCAGCGGAAGAAGATCTCCTGGAGGCTGCCGGCGCCTCGCTGGACGTAGTTCATCCACGGTTCGACGTCGAAGTACTGGGCGGTCTGCACAATGCCGATCCGCGGCTCGGCCTGCATGTAGGGCACGGTCTCGTACAGGAAGTCCGGGCGGGGCGCGAAGTCCGCGTCGAAGACCGCACCGAAGCGGCCGATCGAGTACTCGAAGGCGTTGATCATGTTGCCCGCCTTCTTCAACCAACCACGCTCGCCCTCCTGCGGCGGGCGGCCGGGCACCGGATCCCGGCGACGCATGTAGACGAAGCCGTGCTTGATGGCGAGCTGCTCGACCTCGGGTCGCCGGTCACCGTCGTCGAGCAGGTACCGCATGACCGGTGCGTGCCACTCGACGGCGGCGACCGCCCGGCAGGTGTTCTCCAGGACGGCCATGGGCTCGCCGCAGATCGGCACCCAGATGTCGACCGTGTCGGCCGGATCCGGGCGGTACTGCGAGACGATCGCCTTGTGCTTCGGCAGGGTCAGCCGCGGACGGTGGCTGCGCAACCAGAAGTTCACCAGCACCGGCATGATCATGATCGGCAGGAAGAGCAGGGCGGGCGTGGTCCACGGCGCCTTGACGGCCACCATCACGTAGCCGTACAGGATGCCGAGGGCGCTGACGAAGATCCACGCGAAGATCCACGGCTTCGACTTCTGGAAATAGCTGTACTTTTCCTGGTCCGTCGGTGGCTGCGGTAGGTACAGGACGCCCTCGATGTCCTCCGTGGCGATCGAGGACGAGCCGTGCCGGTCACGCATGTGAGACGTTCCCTTCAGCGGCACGTGCCATGCCGACTGCTCAGAAGGTGGGCAAACAGCACATCCCCGTGCCATCCGCCCAGCGCACACAAAGGTGAACGCGAGAGCCCCACTTCGGATACGTCAGTTCGCCGAGTCGGCGTGAAACGCACCGTTTTGTGGTAATTAGCGTCACGACACGACCAGACCCGACTGGTACGCGAAGACCACCAGCTGCGCCCGGTCCCGGGCACCCAACTTGACCATGGCCCGGCTGACGTGGGTACGCGCGGTGGCCGGACTGACCACCAGCCGCTCGGCGATCTCGGCGTTGCTCAGCCCCTCGCCGACCAGCCCCACCACCTCCCGTTCCCGGTCGGTGAGCGTGTCCAGCCGGGGATGCGGTCGGGGCACCCGGGCCGGCCGGGTGGCGTACTCCCGGACCACCCGCCGGGTCACCGACGGGGACAACAGCGCCTCCCCCTCGGCGACCAGCCGGATCGCCCGCAGCAGCTCGGCCGGGCGGGTGTCCTTGGTGAGAAAACCGCTCGCCCCGTGGCGGAGCGCGTCGAAGACGTACTCGTCCAGCTCGAAGGTGGTCAGCACGACCACTCGGGTGCCGGCCAGCTCGGGGTCGGCGACGATGCGCCGGGTCGCCTCGATGCCGTCGACGCCCGGCATCCGGACGTCCATCAGCACCACGTCGGGGCGCTCCCGCCGGGCCAGCTCGACCGCGCCGAGCCCGTCGGCCGCCTCGCCCACCACGGTGAGGTCGTCCTCGCTCTCCACCAGGGCCCGCAGCCCGATCCGGACCAGGTCCTGGTCGTCGGCGAGCAACACCCTGATCATGCGACCTCCTCGACGGGCAGTGTGGCGGACACCCGGAAGCCCCCGCCTGGGCCGGGGCCGGCGGCGAACGACCCACCCAGTGCGGTGACCCGCTCCCGCATGCCGGCCAGGCCGTACCCGCCGGCCCAGCCCGGCCCGGTGACCGGGCCGCGGCCGGTGTCGGTGACCTCGACGGCGACCTCGGCCGGCGTGTACCGGAGCCGGACGGTGGCGGTGGCCGGGCCCGCGTGCCGCAGCACATTGGTCAACGACTCCTGCACCACCCGGTATGCGGCCAGGTCCACGGCGACCGGGAGCGGGCGCGGCTCCCCGGTGACCTCGACAGTGACCGGCACCCCCGCACCGGCCAGCCGGTCGCGCAGCTGCGGCAGCTGGCCGAGCCCGGGGGCGGGAGCCCGCTCGTCGGCCGCCTCGTCCCGCCGGACCACGGTGAGGGTCACCCGCAGCTCGTCCAGGGCCTCCTTGCTGGTCCGGCTGATCGCGGTCAGCGCCGACTCGGCCTGTTCCGGCTTCCTCGCCAGCAGGTGCAGGGCGATCTCCGCCTGCATGTGGATGGCGGCGAGCCCGTGCCCGACCACGTCGTGCACCTCCCGGGCCACCCGCAGCCGTTCGGCATCGGCCAACCGGCGGGCCTCGTCGACCCGGTTCCGGGCGGCGCCCTCCCGGCCCAGCCGCACCGTCGTGCCCACCGCGAACGGCACGACCACCCAGGCGGCGACCGGCATCAGGCCGACCAGGCCGGACGGGCGTACCCCGACGAAGGCGTGCGCCAGCAGCGCCGGCAGCGCGACGGCGCCGGCCAGCGCCGCGGTCCGTAGCGGCCGGTACGCGGCGACCGTGTACACCGCGACGAAGAACGAGATCAGGATCGGCCCGTACGGGTAGCCGAGCACCAGGTACGCCGTGGTCGCCGCGGTGATCACGGCCAGGACGGCCAGCGGCCACCGCCGCCGTCCGGCCAGGGCCAGTGCGGCCACCACGACCAGCGGATACGTCGCCCGGCCGGTGCCCACCCCCTGGTTGAGGCCGGCCGGCCCGGTGCCGAACAGCCCGACGACGACCAGGGCCAGGGCGACCAGGGCGTCGAAGACGCCGTCGCCCCAGCCGCTCCGGTTCCGGTCCATGCCGTCCCTCCCCGCCGGCCTCAGCCGATGTCCCGCCGGCGCAGCAGCGCCCCGCCGACCGCCATGAAGGCCACCAGGTAGGCCGCCACCACGATGGCCGCCCGCCCGCCCCCGACCGTCGCCGCGACGCCGGGGGTGTCCCCAGTCGCGCCGAGCGCGGCCGCCAGCGAACCGGCGTTCGGGCCGGGCAACCCCTTCTGGAGCTGGGCCACCCAGTCGAGCAGCGGCGCGGCGATCGCGGCGAGCAGGTTCTGCACCGCGAGCATCCACACCAGCCCCAGCCCGACGGGCAGCGCCACCGCTCGCAGCGCGACGGCGAGCACGGCACCGAGCATGGCCCACATCGTGGCGATGAGCCACCCCGCTCCGATACCGGTGAGCAGGTCGCCGGCCGACGGCCAGTGGACCGGCTGCGACTCGGCGACCGCGATCGACGCGCTCGCCACCGCGCCGACGGCGAAGATCGAGAGCACCACGACGAGGGCAGCGGCCGCCAGGACCAGCAGCTTGCCCGCGTACACCTCCAGCCGGGTGGGGCCCTGGGTGAGCACCGTCTTCCAGGTGCCCCAGGCGTACTCGCCGCCGACCGTGAGCACGCCGAGGATCAGCACGATCGCGCCCAGGAAGACCGGCAGCCCGCCGAGCGAGTTCCCGACCAGCTGGTCGGGCAGGAGCATCGGCAGGGTCCGGTCGGTGTTCGGGCCGGTCGTCCCGCCGGCGATGCTCGCGTACGGGAAGACGTACGTGAAGATCAGGGCGAGCACCAGCGCGATGGCCAGCAGCAGCCAGGACGCCGGCCGGCGGACCAGCTTGACCGCCTCGGCCCGGAAGCTACGCGACATCGGCCGTTCCCTTCTCGATGAGGTCGAAGAAGACCTGCTCCAGATCCCGTTCCCGGGCACGCAGCTCCCGGACCGCCACCCCGACGCCCACCAGCTCGGCGTTGAGCCAGGCGGCCCGGTCGGGCTCGACGGACAACTCCAGCCCGCCGTCCACCACCCGTACCCGCTCGGCACCGACCAGCTCGCGGGCCCGCGCCGCCGCGTGGTCGAGCGGGTCGGCGAGCACCCGCAGTACGGCCGCGCCGCGCAGCTCGGCGACGCTGCCCTCGGCGACCAGCCGCCCCCGGGAGATCACCCCGACCCGGTCGCAGACCTGCTCGACCTCACCGAGCAGGTGGCTGGAGACCAGCACCGTGCACCCGCCGGCACCGAGCCGGCGAATCAGCGTGCGCATGTCCGCCATGCCGGCCGGATCGAGGCCGTTGGTCGGCTCGTCGAGGATCAGCAGGCGCGGGTCCTTGAGCAGTGCGGCGGCCACACCGAGCCGCTGCTTCATGCCCAACGAGTAGCCGGCGTACCGGTCGCCGGCCCGGTCGGTGAGGTCGACCAGGTCGAGCACCAGCGCCACCCGGTCGGCGCCGACCCCGGCGTAGCGGGCGAGCACCAGCAGGTTGTCCCGCCCGGAGAGGTACGGGTAGAAGGCCGGTCCCTCGATGAGCGCCCCGACCCCGGTGAGCCGGCCCGCGCCGGGCGGCCGGCCGAGCAGCCGTACCGTGCCGGCGCTGGGGCGGACCAGCCCGAGCAGCATGCGCAGGGTGGTGGTCTTGCCGGCGCCGTTCGGGCCGAGGAAGCCGTACACCTCGCCGGGCCGGACGGTCAGGTCGAGGTCCTGCACGGCGGTGAGGCCGCCGTACCGTTTGGTGAGCCCTTCGGTCTGCACTGGCAGGTTCATGCCACGAGCGTGCCGGCCGCCCGGCCCTCGCGCGTCGCCCCGCGAGCGGCTCCACGCCTACGCCCCGGGACGTATGCCCCTACACGACGGCGAGGACGGCGGCCGAGATGCGGGCCCGCTCGGCGTCGTCGGGCCAGCCGCCGACCAGGTAGAACGCGTCGACCACGTCGCCGCCGAGGGTGGAGATCCGGGCCGCCCGCACCTGCGCGCCGGCCTCGTCGAGGGCGCAGGTGACCCGGTAGAGCAGCCCGGCCGCGTCGGCCGCGCGCAGCTCCAGCAGCACCGCGTCGGTGGCCGCCTCGCGGTGCCAGACCGCCCGGGGCGCGGCACCCTGGCCGCGGGCGGCGAGGGCCCGGCCGCGCAGCCGCTGGGTCACCGAGACGTCCCCGGCGACGGCGCGCCGCAGGTCGGCGCTGAGCGCGACGGGGTCGGGCGCGAGGCCGTAGCGGGGCTGCACCCGGCACTCGACCAGAGCCCGCCCGTCGATCGTGGAGGCGTCGGCGGAGATCACCTCCAGCCGGTGCAGGGCCAGGCAGCCGGCCACCGTCGCGAGCAGGCCCCGCCGGTCCGCGGCGGCCACCGCCACCCGGTCGTCTGCCAGGTGTACGACCGGCAGCGGCCCCGCCACCAGCGCCGGGTCGGGGGCGGGGGGCGCGGGCAGCGCACCGGTGTCCAGCGCGGTGCGTACCCGGGCGACCAGCTCGGCGATCAGCCGCCCCTTCCAGTCGGACCAGGCGGCCGGGCCGGTGGCGACGGCGTCGGCGCGGACCAGGGCGTGCAGCAGATCGAGGGTGGTGGTGTCGCCGACCTGCTCGGCGACACCGGCGATGGTCTTCGGGTCCGACAGGTCGCGCCGGGTGGCCACGTCGGGCAGGAGCAGATGCAGCCGGACCAGCTTCCCGATCAGCGCGACCTCGGGCGCGGCCAGTCCGATCCGGGTGGCCACCGCCTCGGCGATCGGCGCGCCGACGACGCTGTGGTCCACGAAGGTGCCGGCGGGCTCGGACCTGCCGGCCCGCCCGGCGGCACCTTCGCCGGGCAGTCCCTTGCCGATGTCGTGCAGCAACGCGCCGAGCAGCAGCAGGTCGGGCCGGTCCACCTCGCGGGTGTGCCGGCTCGCCTCGTACGCGGTCTGCACCAGGTGCCGGTCGAGGGTGAACCGGTGCACGGGGTTGTGCTGGGGCAGGCTGCGCAGCCTGGTCCACTCGGGCAGCCAGCCCTCGATCAGGCCGTACCGGTCGCACGTCTCCCAGGCGGGCACCAGCCCGGGACCGGCACCGAGCAGGGTGGCCAGCGCGGCGCGGGCGTCCGGCGGCCAGGGCGCGGGCAGCGGCGGGCAGTACGCGGCCAGCCACTCGCAGGTCGCCCGGGCGATCGGCAGCCGCGTGACGGCCGCGGCGGCGGCGATCCGCAGCGACAGGCTCGGGTCGGGCCGGGCCCCGATGGCGGTCCGCGCGAGCACCAGTTCCCCGCCGTGCTCGACCACGTCCCGGGCGACCGGACGGCGCGCCGGCCGGCCCGCGCCCCGGCGACGGTCGGTCCGGAGCCGGTCCCCGGCCCGCCAGGCGTCGTCGAGGGCGTGGCTGACCGTGCGGGCGTCCCCGGCGACCCGACGCAGCAGGGCGTCGCGGTCGTCCACGGCACCTGCGGGTCCCTGCGCGGCGTCAGGCGGCCCCGGCTGGAGCTGTCGCAGGCCGAGCAGTTTGGCGACGCCGTCGCGCTCCTGGGCCACCAGCCGGTCCACCCGGCGGCCGACCTGCTGGTGCAGGGCGTCGCGGGTGTCGAGCAGCCGCAGGTGGGCGGCGTGGACGGCCGGGCGCAGCGCGTCGGTGACGCCGGCGGTCGCGATGGCGCGCAGGACGCCCACGTCACGGAGCCCGCCGGCGGCCTCCTTGAGGTCGCCCTCGAGCAGGAAGGCCAGCTCGCCGTGGGCCTCCCAGCGGGCGGTGGTGATCTCCCGCAGCCGCGGCAGCTGCCGGACGGCGGTCCGCCGCCAGTGATCGGCAGCGGTACGGATGAGCTGGTCGGCGAGCGCCCGGTCGCCCGCGAGGTAGCGGGCGTCGAGCAGGCCGAGGGCGACCTTCACGTCGTCCTGGGCCACCGAGAGCGCCTCGGCGACGGTGCGCGTCGAATGGTCCAGCCGCAGCCCGGCGTCCCAGATCGGATACCACAGCGAGGCGGCCAGCTCGTCCGTGCCGGGCACCCCGGCGTGCAGCAGCACCAGGTCGAGGTCCCCGTACGGCGCGCACTGCCGCCGCCCCAGCCCGCCGACCGCGACGAGGGCGACCCCGTCCCGGCGGGGAAAGATCGAGCCCAGCCAGGCGTCCAGCGCGTCCGCCCGCGCCCGCCGCGCCGCCGCCCCGATCCCGCCCGGCACGCCGACGACCTCGTTGATCAAAAAGTGCGCGTCGCCGTTCCCGGAGTTTCCGGACGCGTTCTCCCTGATCGACGAGGTCATCGACGCGTTCCTTACAGGGCGTCCAGGCCGCGTTCGTTGGTGCGCACGCGAACGACCTCCTCGACGGCGGTCACCCAGACCTTGCCGTCGCCGATCTTGCCGGTCCGGGCCGCTCCCACGATGGCGTCGACGATCTTGTCGACGTCCATCTCGTCGGTGAGCACCTCGACCCGGATCTTGGGCAGGAACTCGACCGTGTACTCGGCACCCCGGTAGACCTCCGTGTGCCCCTTCTGCCGGCCGTAGCCCTGGACCTCGCTGACGGTCAGGCCGGCCACGCCGAGCGCGTGCAGAGCCTCCTTCACCGCGTCCAGCTGGTACGGCTTGATGACCGCGGTCACCAGCTTCATGTCCAACCCCTCCATCCCAGGAACGTTAACCGGCGACCTTCTCGCTGGCCGGCTCGACGGGCTCCGCCGCCGCGCCGGTGGGCTCCGGGGTCGGCCTGGCGGCGCCGATCCCGGCCATCGCGAACGCGCCACCGGCGCTGCTGCCCGTGGTGGGCGACAGGTCGTACGCGCTCTCCGCGTGCTCGGCGACGTCGATGCCCTCGACCTCGGCCTCGCTGCCGACCCGGAAGCCGATGGTCTTCTCGATCGCCGTGGCGAGCAGCCAGGCGACGCCGAACGACCAGGCGCTCACGATCAGGCCAGCGAGCGCCTGCCGACCGAGCTGGGTCAGGCCACCACCGTAGAAGAGGCCGTCCGAGGCGCCCACCACGTCGCTGATCGCGCCGTTGACCGAGTTGGTGGCGAACAGACCGAGCCAGAGCGACCCGATCCAACCGCCGACGAAGTGCACGCCGACCACGTCGAGCGAGTCATCGTAGCCGAACCGGTACTTCAGGCTGATGGCGAGCGCGCAGACCACGCCGGCGACGATGCCGAGCAGGACCGACGCCCACGGGGCGATGAAACCGCAGGCCGGGGTGATGGCGACCAGACCGGCCACGGCGCCGGAGGACGCCCCGACCATGGTCGGCTTGCGGTCCTTGATCCATTCGACCGCGATCCAGCCGAGCACCGCCGCGGCGGTGGCGAGCTGGGTGTTGATGAAGGCCAGACCGGCGACCGAGTCAACCGTCAGCTCCGAGCCGGCGTTGAACCCGAACCAGCCGAACCAGAGCAGACCCGCGCCGAGGGCGACCAGCGGGATGTTGTGCGGCTTCATGCCCTCCCGGGGCCAGCCGAGCCGTTTGCCCAGCACCAGCGCCAGGGCGAGTGCCGCCGCGCCGGCGTTGATGTGCACCGCGGTACCACCGGCGAAGTCCAGCGCGTGGAGCTTGCCGCCGATGATGCCGCCGCCCCACACCCAGTGGGCGACCGGGAAGTAGACCAGGGTGGCCCAGCCGAAGGCGAAGAGCACCCAGCCGGCGAACTTGGCCCGGTCGGAGACGGCGCCACTGATCAGCGCGACGGTGATCACCGCGAAGACCATCTGGAACGCCATGAACACGTACAGCGGGACGCCGATGCCGCTGGGGTTGTCCGCCGTGGCGCCCCAGAGGTCGGTCTCGGCGAGGAACGTCTTGGTGCCCAGGTAGGCGGTGGGGTCGCCCCAGAGTCCGTTCACGTCGGTCCCGAAGGCGACGCTGAAGCCGTAGAACCACCACAGAACCGAGATGAGCCCGATGGCGGAGAAGCTCATCATCATCATGTTGAGCACGCCCTTGCCCCGGTTGAGCCCGCCGTAGAACAGCGCCAGTCCGGGGGTCATGAGCAGCACGAGAGCGGTCGAAACCAGCAGCCAAACCGTGTTGCCGCCGTCGATCGTCGGTGCTTCAGGCACGCTGGCCTCCTAAAGGTGAAGTTCCCTCCTTCGCGGCTTCCGGGGCAGCGTCGCCCGTACGCCGGTTGCGCGGAAGCTTGGTCGCCGGCTGTTACCTCCACCGACACCGCTCGATTTCCGCGTCGTGACGGGTTGTTTCGGGCGTGTGAAGAACGCCGATCATGGACCCGGGAAACGGAAAGAGTGGCCGTTCCGCAGACGAACCGGCCACTCTTCCGCCCGCCGGCGGGTCACCGCAGGGCGTACTCCAGGGCGTGCCGCTCGTAGTCGAGCAGCCGCAGGTCGCGCATCGGACGGCGCAGATGGCCCTTGTGCACGATCCGCACGAACGCCGGCTCCCCGGCGGCGGCCATCCGGCGGATGCCCTCGACGTGATCCACGACCCGCTTGCGGATGGTCCGGACCAGCCGGTGCCGGTCGCGCGGGATCAGCCCGTACGCGTCGGCGAACAGGCGCAGCCGGCGCGGCCGGTCCGGGCGCTTCCAGCCGAGGGTGATCGAGTCCCGGTCGGAGAAGATCGGCACCCAGGTCCAGGCCGCGTACGCCACGTCGTAGATCCGGGCGCCCGGCGAGGCCAGGTCGAAGTCGATCAGGCCGAGGGTGCCGTCCGGCCGCCAGATCACGTTGTGCGGGGCGGCGTCGTGGTGGCAGATCACCTCGGTGTCCGGCGGGGGCGGGCCGAACGAGCGCCACACCGCTCCCGGTGGCGGGGTGAAGCCGTACTGGGCGTCGTGGAACATCCGCAGCATCGTGGCCACGGTCACCAACGCCTCGTCGGTGACCCAGTGCGGGGCGAGCGGGTACTCCCCGCACTCCCCCTCCAGGTACGACAGGACCTCCCGGTTGCGCTCGTCCATGCCCAGGGCGCGCGGGGCGCCGGTGAACCCGACATACTCCAGGTGCCGCAGCAGGGCGTGCACCGAGGGGGTCCACGGCCCGGCGTTGCGCCGGACCGTGTCGCCCACCCGGACCACGGTGCTCACGTTCCCGCCGTGCAGCGGGATCTCCTGTGAAGTCACGTACGGTCTCCCGAGGCGCGGCGACGGATGGCTGGGGTCGCGCCACCCCGCGTAGGCGCGATCGTCAGTCGTCACTCGAGGCTACGCGTCCCGGGCGAGCGGCTCGGTGCCGAGCAGCGCGTCGACGAACTGCGCCGGGTCGAACGGGGCCAGGTCGTCGGGGCCCTCCCCGAGGCCGACCAGCTTGACCGGGATGCCGAGCTTGCGCTGCACGGCGATCACGATGCCGCCCTTGGCGGTCCCGTCGAGCTTGGTCAGCACCACGCCGGTCACGTTGACCACCTCGGTGAAGACCCGGGCCTGCTCCAGGCCGTTCTGGCCGGTGGTGGCGTCGAGCACCAGCAGGGTCTCGTCGATCGGGCCGTGCTTCTCCACCACCCGCTTGACCTTGCCCAGCTCGTCCATCAGGCCGATCTTGTTCTGCAGGCGACCGGCGGTGTCCACCAGCACCGCGTCGACCCTGGTGTCGATGCCCCGCTTGACGGCGTCGAAGGCGACGCTGGCCGGATCGGCGGCCTCGGGCCCGCGGACCGTCTCCGCGCCGACCCGGCTGCCCCAGGTCTCCAGCTGGTCGGCGGCGGCGGCCCGGAAGGTGTCGGCCGCGCCGAGCAGCACGGTGCGCCCGTCGGCGATCAGCACCCGGGCGATCTTGCCGCAGGTGGTGGTCTTGCCGGCGCCGTTGACCCCGACGACCAGCAGCACGGCCGGCACGTCCACCTTGGGTGCGGTCTTCAGCGACCGGTCCAGGGCCGGGTCGAGGGCGTTGACCAGCTCGGTGGCGAGCAGGGCGCGCAGCTCGGTGGTGGAGCGGGTGCCGAGCACCTTGGTCCGCTCGCGGAGCCGGTCGACGATCTCCCGGGTGGCGTCGATGCCGACGTCGGCGGTGATCAGGCTGTCCTCGATCTCCTCCCAGGCGTCCTCGTCCAGGTGGTCGCGGCTGAGCAGGCCGAGCAGGCCCTTGCCGAAGACGTTCTGCGAGCGGGACAGCCGGGAGCGCAGCCGGACCAGCCGGCCGGCGGTGGGCTCGGGAACCTCGATGGTGATCGCCGGGATCTCGACCACCGGGGGCTCGACCAGCACCCCGGTGGAGACCTCCGGCGCCGCTTCGACCGGCGGAGCGGCCAACTCCTCCTCGGGCCGGGTCTCGACCTCCCGCTCCGGCGGCGGCGCGGGGCGCCGGCGCAGCCGGGGCACCACGAGGCTGAGGCCGCCGAGGATCAGCACGCCGAGCAGGGCGATGATGATGAGGAGGTATTCCTTCATGCCCGAAATCCTGTCAGATGGTGGCGGCGGCGTCCCACTCACCGCCTCCGTCGGCGAGCCAGCCGCGGGTAGGCTCGCCGCAGCCAGGCGTGCCGAACTCGCCGTCCGGGTAGAACAGGCGGCACATTTCTCCCTCGGAGGTGCCCCGTGGCCAACTCGCGCCTGCTCATCGGCCCGTTGCTGCGCCGGGTCGTCGACACGCGGGCGACGGTCTGGGTGGAGACCAGCGCCCCCGCGGTGGTCACCGTCCGCACGGCCGACGGCGCCACGGGCACCGCACCGACCTTCTCGGCGTACGAGCACCACTACGCGATCGTGGTGGTGGCGGGGCTCACCCCGGACAGCGCCACCACCTACCAGGTGCTGATCGACGACGAGGTCGCCTGGCCGATGCCGGAGACCGGCTTCCCGCCCAGCGTGATCCGCACCCGGGCGGCGGACGACCGGGACCAGCCCGTCAGACTGCTCTTCGGCTCGTGCCGGGAGACCACCCAGCACGCCACCTCCCGGAAGCTGCCCCCGGACGCGCTGGACGCCTACGCCCGGCGGCTGATGGCCGACCCGGATCCCACCCGCTGGCCCGACCTGCTGGTGCTCCTCGGCGACCAGGTCTACGCCGACGTCACCTCGCCGACCGTGCGCCGGCTGCTCAAGCGGCGCCGGCGCCGGCCGGCCGGCGCGCCGGCCACCCAGGTGGTCAGCTTCGACGAGTACACCAAGCTCTATCTGGAGTCCTGGCGCGATCCCGAGATCCGGTGGCTGCTCTCCACCGTGCCCAGCGTGATGATCTTCGACGACCACGAGGTGATCGACGACTGGAACACCTCGGCCGCGTGGCGGGCGGACATGCGCGAACAGCCGTGGTGGGCGGAGCGGATCCGCAGCGGGCTCGCCTCGTACTGGGTCTACCAGCACCTGGGCAACCTGTCCCCGGACGAGATCGCCGCCGACCCGGTGTACGCCAAGGTCGCGGCCGCCGAGGACGCCACCGGCGTGCTGCACGAGTTCGGCGAGCGGGTCGACCGGGAGGCCGACGTCGCGCACGACACCGAGCGCTGGCGGGCCGTCCAGTACCAGTGGAGCTACGCGCTGGACCTGGGGCGTACCCGCCTGGTGATGCTGGACAACCGGTCCAGCCGGGTGCTGGTGTCCGGCAACCGGGCGATGCTGCCGCCGGGCGAGTGGTCCTGGTTCGTCGACCGGGCGCACGGCGTCTACGACCACCTGGTGATCGGCGCCTCGCTGCCCTGGCTGCTACCGCCCGGCATCCACCACGTCGAGGCGTGGAACGAGAAGCTCGCCGACTCCCGCCGGCGCTGGGTGGCGAAGGTCTCCGAGCGGCTCCGGCGGGCCCTGGACCTGGAGCACTGGGCGTCGTTCCGGCGCTCGTTCGACGCCCTCGGCGAGCTCTTCGCCCGGCTGGGCAGCGGCGCCCCCGGTGGTCCTGGAGCGCGGGTTGGCGCCGGGCCGGCGTACGCGCCCCCGGCCTCGATCAGCGTGCTCTCCGGTGACGTGCACCACTCGTACGTGGCCCGGGCGCGGTTCACCGACCGGAGTGTCCGCACCCCGGTGCACCAGCTGACCTGCTCCCCGATCCACAACCAGGTGCCGGCGGCGATGCGCCCGCTGATGAGGCTGGGCTGGCATCCGGGGCCGGCCGCGGCCACCCGGGCGCTGGCCCGCTCCGCCGGGGTACGCCGGGCGAGCGTGCGGTGGAAGAGGCTGGCCGGGCCGTACTTCGGCAACGCGGTGTCCACCCTGACCCACCGGGGTCGGTCGGCCGAGGTGGTGGTCGAGGGCACCACCTCGGACGGCCACCTCCGTACGGTGGCGCGGCAGCCACTCAGCGACGATGCGTGAGTACGCTCTCCCGGTGGACGAACACCTGCCGGAGACCCTGCGGGCGGTGGAGGACGAACTGGCCGCGCTGCTGCGCCGCGGCCGGGCGCTGTCCTGGGAGATCGCCCGGGAGGTCCACCCCAACCTGGAGCCGAACGCGTACGGCCTGCTGCTGTGGCTGCGCCGGTGCGGCTCGATCCGGCTGACCGACCTGGCCGCGCGGTTGGGCATCGGCAAGGGCACCCTCAGCCGGCAGATCGCCGGCCTCGAGGGCCTGGGCCTGGTCCGCCGTGACCCGGACCCGACCGACCGGCGGGCCGCCCAGCTCAGCCTCACCGAGGACGGCACCCGGCGGTTCGACGCGGCGCGGGCGGCCCGGCTCGCACAGATCCGCCGAACCCTGGAGAACTGGCCGAAACAGGACGTCAAGGACTTCGCCCGACTGTTGCACCGGTTCAACGAGACCTTCTGAGCCCGCTCGGGCGAGGAATAAGACCTGCGCCACCTCCGGTTGTTGCTTGAGGCAACCAAGTCATACGGTTGCCCGAAGCAACATATTCCCCCGTCTTTCTCCGGAGGCAATCCACGATGACGCAGGCGACAGCGCCCGCCCGGGCGACCGCCGTCGACATGACCCACCGGCAGATCCTGGAGGCGCTCTCCGGCCTGCTGCTGGGCATGTTCGTCGCGATCCTCTCCTCCACGGTCGTCTCGAACGCGCTGCCGCGGATCATCACCGAACTGCACGGCGGTCAGTCCGCGTACACCTGGGTGGTCACCTCGACGCTGCTGGCAACCACCGCGACCACCCCGATCTGGGGCAAGCTCTCCGACCTGACCAGCAAGAAGGTCCTGGTCCAGCTCGCTCTCGGGATCTTCGTGCTGGGCTCGGTGCTCGCCGGGCAATCCCAGTCCACCGGGGAGCTCATCGCCTGCCGGGTGCTCCAGGGCGTCGGCGCGGGCGGGCTGACCGCGCTCGCCCAGGTGATCATGGCAACGATGATCGCCCCGCGTGAGCGCGGCCGGTACAGCGGCTACCTCGGCGCGGTGATGGCCGTCGGCACAATCGGCGGCCCACTGATCGGTGGGGTCATCGTCGACACCGACTGGCTCGGCTGGCGGTGGTGCTTCTACGTCGGCGTGCCGTTCGCGATCCTCGCCCTGGTCGTGCTCCAGAAGACCCTGCACCTGCCCGTGGTCAAGCACCCGGCGAAGATCGACTGGTGGGGTGCCACCCTGATCACCGCGGCCGTGTCGCTGCTGCTGATCTGGGTCACCCTCGCCGGCGACCGGTACGAGTGGATCTCCTGGCAGTCCGCCGCCATGGTGGTCGGGGCGCTGCTGATCGGCGCGCTCGCCATCCGGGTGGAGCAGCGGGCCAGCGAGCCGATGATCCCGCCGCGGCTGTTCCGCAACCGCACCATCACCCTCGCCGTGGTCGCCAGCATCGCGGTCGGGGTGGGCATGTTCGGCGCCTCGGTCTTCCTCGGCCAGTACTTCCAGATCAGCCGCGGCGCGAGCCCGACCATGTCCGGCCTGATGACCCTGCCGATGATCGGCGGCCTGCTGATCTCCTCGACGGTGGTCGGCCGGATCATCACCAACACCGGCCGCTGGAAGCGCTACCTGGTCGCCGGCTCGGCCCTGCTCACGGCCGGCTTCGCCCTGATGGGCACGGTACGCGCGGACACCCCGTACTGGCGGCTGGCCATCTTCATGGCGCTGATCGGTCTCGGCGTCGGCATGACCATGCAGAACCTGGTCCTCGCCGTGCAGAACACCGTCGGCGTGCACGAACTCGGCGCGGCCAGCTCCACGGTGGCGTTCTTCCGCAGCCTCGGCGGCGCGATCGGCGTGAGCGCCCTCGGGGCGGTGCTCGGCCACAAGGTCAAGGACTACCTCGCCGAGGGGTTGGCCGGGCTCGGCATCAGGGCGTCCAGCGCAGGCGGCGGGGCCCTGCCCGACGTGCACACCCTGCCCGCTCCGATCCGGGCGGTGGTCGAGTCCGCGTACGGGCACGGCGCCGGGGACATCTTCCTGGCCGCCGCACCGTTCGGGCTGATCGCCCTGATCGCGGTCATCTTCATCAAGGAGGTGCCGCTGCGCCGGCACACCAGCGACGCGATCTCCGCCGAGGTCGAGCGGGAGTCGGCCGTCGCGGTCGGCAGCGGGGCCCCGGTGGTCCGGACCGGCATCCAGGAGTGACCCGATGAGCACATCTGCCGAGCGCGAGAAGTACGGTCCGGAGTCCCGGCCGCTGCCGTTCGAACGCGGCACGGACGGGCCCCGGGTGGTGCTGGTCGGGGTGGACGGCACCCGCACCTCGCTGCGGGCCGCCGCGTACGCGGCCGGGCTGGCCCGCCGGCAGCGCGCCGGGCTGGTGGTGGTCTTCGTCAGCTCGCCGGCCCCGTACGCCGCGATGATGTCCGGCATGGTGGCCGGGGCGGTCCAGCAGACCCACGACGAGCTGGCCGCCGAGCTGCGCGACGAATGCCGGCGCGGCGCCGAGGAGCTGGGCCTGCCGGTCACCTTCCTGTGCCGGCGCGGGGACGCGTACCACGAGCTGTGCACGGCGGCCGACGAGTTCCGCGCGGACATGGTGGTGGTCGGGGCGTCCGAGCAGGCCGGGCACCGCCTGGTCGGCTCGGTCGCCACCCGGCTGGTCCGCACCGGCCGCTGGCCCGTCGTGGTGGTCCCCTGATATCCGGTCGCGGATTGTCCGGTTTTCCGGCCAGGATGGCCGGCATGACCTGGAGAGCACCGGAGATCGTCCGGACCAACGAGAGCACCGTCGGCGACGAGCGCACCATGCTGGAGAGCTGGCTCGACTACCACCGGCAGACATTGCTGATGAAGTGCGCCGGGCTGACCGCCGAGCAGTTGCGCACGGCGAGCGTCGAGCCCTCCGCGCTGACCCTGCTCGGCCTGGTCCGGCACATGGCCGAGGTGGAGGCCTGGTGGTTCCGGGAGAACTTCGCCGGGCAGCGGGTCGACTACCCGTACTTCACCTCGGAAAATCCGGACGCCGACCACGACGTCAGCACCGCCGACGCCGAGGCCGACTTCGCCACGTACCACCGCGAGGTCGAGCTGGCCCGGGCCGCCGCGGCGGGCCGGTCCCTGGACGAGACCTTCATCGAGGTCGGGCCGAAGAAACGCACCTTCAACCTGCGCTGGGTGTACGTGCACATGATCGAGGAGTACGCCCGGCACAACGGCCACGCCGACCTCATCCGCGAGCGGATCGACGGCGTCACCGGCGACTGACTGCCCCCATGTCGGCGAGGTGGCGGTATCGCGGCGGAGCGGAGACCGCCACCTCGGCGAAGCAGCGCCGGACGCGGCTCAGTACGCCAGTGCGGCGCGCAGGTAGCGCAGGTCGCCCGAGCCGGTCCAGCGGTGCGCGGAGAGCCCGGCCACCCGGGCGCCCGCGACGGACCGGTCCTCGTCGTCGACGAAGAGCACCCGCGCCGGCGGGGTCTTCAGCGCCTCGCAGGCCGCCTCGAAGTACTCCTTCGCCGGCTTGTGCACCCCGACGACCGAGGAGTTGACCACCACGTCCAACTCGTCGGTCAGGCCCAGCGCGACCAGGTCGGCGTCGAGCAGGTCGGTGGCGTTGGTGCCCAGCCCGACCCGTACGCCGGCCGCCCGCACCTCCCGGATGAACGCCAGCACGTCCGGGTCGACCTCGCCCCGGTAGCGCTGCCACTCGTCCACGGCCGCGCGGGCCCGCGCCGGGTCACCCACCGAGGGGGTGAGCGCGTCGGCCACGCTGGTCATCCAGTCGGCGTGGCTCACCTTCCCGGTGAGCACCGGCTGGAGCAGCCCCCACGACATGGCGATCTCGCCCAGCACGCCCCCGGTGAGCCCGTACTTCCGCTCGACGGCGCCGGCCACCGCCGGGTCCCAGCGGCGCAGCACGCCGTCGAAGTCCACCAGCAGCGCCGTCGCGCGTTCCCGACTCACTCGTCCGTCTCCTGCCCGTCGTCGTCGGCCCGGTTGAGCCGTTGGCTGATCACCTGGGTGACCCCGCTGCGCATGGTCACGCCGTACAGCGCGTCGGCGATCTCCATGGTCCGCTTCTGGTGGGTGATCACGATCAGCTGGCTCTTCTCCCGCAGTTGGGCCAGCAGCGTGATCAGGCGACCCAGGTTCACGTCGTCGAGGGCGGCCTCCACCTCGTCCATGATGTAGAACGGGCTCGGCCGGGCGCGGAAGATCGCCACCAGCATGGCCACCGCGGTCAGCGACCGCTCCCCGCCGGAGAGCAACGACAGCCGCTTGATCTTCTTGCCCGGCGGGCGGGCCTCGACCTCGACGCCGGTGGTGAGCAGATCCTCCGGGTCGGTGAGCACCAGGCGCCCCTCGCCACCCGGGAAGAGCACGGTGAAGACCTGCTCGAACTCCCGCGCGGTGTCCTCGAACGCGCTGGCGAAGACCTCCAGGATCCGGTCGTCGACGTCCTTGACCACGGTGAGCAGGTCCCGGCGGGTGGCCTTGAGGTCCTCCAGCTGCTCGGAGAGGAACTTGTAGCGCTCCTCCAGCGCGGCGAACTCCTCCAGCGCGAGAGGGTTGACCTTTCCGAGCAGGGCCAGCTCCCGTTCCGCCTTGGCGGCCCGCTTCTCCTGCACCGGCCGCTCGTAGCGGACCGGCTCGGGCACCGGCTGGCCCTCCTTCTCGGCGGCCGCGACGTCCGCCTGGGTGGGCGGGACGAGCTGGTCCGGGCCGTACTCGGCGATCAGGGTCGCCACGTCGAGGCCGAAGTCCTCGGCGGCCTTCGCCTCCAGCTGCTCGATGCGCAGCCGCTGCTCGGCGCGGGCCACCTCGTCCCGGTGCACCTGGCTGGTCAGCCGGTCCAGCTCGGCGCCGAGCCGCTTGGCCGCGCCGCGTACCTCGGACAGCTCGGCCTCGCGGGCGGCGCGCTCGCGGGCCACGGCGTCGCGATGCTCCTCGGCCCGGGCGATGGAGACGGTGAGCCGGGTCAGCGCCTCGCGGGCGCCGCCGACCACGGCCTGGGCGATCTCCGCGCCGCGGGTGCGGGCCGCGCGCCGGGCCGCCGCACGCTCCCGCGCGGCCCGCTCGGCATTCGCCTGCCGGGCCAGCGAGTCGGCCCGGCCGGCGATCGAGGAGACCCGCTCCTCGGCGGTACGCACCGCGAGCCGGACCTCCATCTCGTTCTGCCGAGCCTGCGGCACCATCGCGGCGAGCTGGTCGCGTTCGTCGGCGGACGGTTCCGCGTCGATCGGGGTGGCCTCGGCCAGCCGCAGCCGCTCCTCCAGCTCGGCCAGCGCCGTCAGGTCGCGTTCCCGGGCCGCCTCGGCGCGAGCCCGGGACTCGCCGAGCCGGTCGGTCTCCGCCTTTGCCGAGCGGGCGGCCGCGCCCAGCTCGGCAAGCCTTCGTGCGGCGGCGTTACGGTGGCCTTCCGCCTCCCGCTTGGCGGCGGCGGCATGCTGCACGGCCTCCTTCGCGGCAGCCACCTCGGCGCGCGCCTCGACCAGTTGCTCGCGCAGTTCGGCACCGGTCCGCTCGGCGGCGAGCCGGTTGGTTCGGGCCTCCTCGACCGCCGCCTGCACCTCGATGAAGCTGGGCGCCTTGGCCGATCCACCGGCTGCCGCGTACGCCCCGACCACGTCGCCTTCCGGGGTCACCGCGCGCAGCTCCGGGTTGCCGGCGACCAGCTCCGCCGCGGCGGAGAGGTCGTCCACCAGCACCACGTCGCGCAGCGCCCGGTGCACCGCTGGCCGGATCTCGACCGAGCACTCCACCAGGTCGGGCGCCCAGCGGGCACCGTCCGGCAGCTTCGGGCGCAGCGCGTCGACCGGGCCGGCCATGCCCGGCCCGGCGGGGCTGCCGACCAGCAGGCCGGCCCGCCCGGCGTCGGAGATCTTGAGCAGCCGCATCGCCTCGACGGCCTCGTCCACGCCGCTGACCGCGACCGCGTCGGCGAGCCCGCCGAGCGCGGCGGCGAGCGCCGCCTCGTGGCCAGGCGCGACGGTGAGCAGCCCGGAGAGGCTGCCGAGCAGGCCGGGCACCTGGTCGGCGCGGGCCAGCAGCGCCCCGGCGCCGTCCTTGCGCCGCAGGCCGAGGGCGAGCGCCTCCTCGCGGGCCTTCCAGGTGGCCGCGTCCTTCTCGGCGGCCCGCTCGGCGTCGGTGACGCTGCGGACGACGGCCTGCGCCTGCTCGTGGACGGCCACCGCCTCGGCGTGCCGGGCGTCGAGGTCGGCGTTGTCCCGGTCGGCCTCGGTGGACTGCTCGGCAACCTCGTGCAGCTCGCCCTGGGCCTTCTCGGCGCGGGCCATCGCGTCGGTGTGCGCGGCGGCCAGCCGCTCGATCTCCTCGCCGGCGCTGGTGGTCCGCGCCCGGGCCGAGTTGACCTGGCCGGTCAGCCTGGCGAGCCCCTCCCGCCGGTCGGCGATCGCCTTGGCGGCGGCGACCAGCTCCCGCTCCTCGGCGGCGAGCTGCCGTTCCAGCTCCTGCCGGTGCTCGACCGCCTCGGCCAGCCGGACCTGGTCCTCGGTGAGCGCCGCGCGCAGCTCCTCCTCCTGCTCCCGGACCCGCTGCGACTCGGCCTCCAGCTGGTCGGGATCGCGGCCGGGGCGCTCGTCGTCCGGGGTGGCGCCCAGGTGGCGCAGCCGCTCCCGGGCGAGCTGCTCGATGGAACGGAACCGCTCCTGGAGCGCGGAGAGCTTGTACCAGGTGTCCTGGGCGGCGGCGAGCAGCGGGGCGTCCTCGGCGAGGGCGGCCTCCAGCTCACCGAGGCGGGCCTGCACCTCGCCGTGTTCCGCCTCGATCTGCTCCCGCCGCTCGCGCAGGGCGGTCTCGTCCGCGATCTCCTTGTCCAGGGTGGTCCGCAGGGTGTGCAGGTCGTCGGCGAGCAGCCGCAACCGGGCGTCCCGCAGGTTGGCCTGGATGGCGGCGGCCCGGCGGGCGACCTCGGCCTGCCGGCCCAGCGGCTTGAGCTGGCGGCGCAGCTCGGCGGTGAGGTCGGTGAGCCGGTTGAGGTTGGTCTGCATCGCGTCGAGCTTCCGCAGCGCCTTCTCCTTGCGCTTGCGGTGCTTGAGGACGCCGGCCGCCTCCTCGATGAACGCCCGCCGGTCCTCCGGCTTGGCGTGCAGCATGCCGTCGAGCCGGCCCTGCCCGACGATGATGTGCATCTCCCGGCCGATGCCGGAGTCCGACAGCAGCTCCTGGATGTCGAGCAGCCGGCAGGAGTCGCCGTTGATCTCGTACTCGCTCTCGCCGGAGCGGAACATCCGGCGGGTGATGGAGACCTCGGTGTACTCGATCGGCAGGGCGCCGTCGGTGTTGTCGATGGTGAGGGTGACCTCGGCCCGGCCCAGCGGCGCCCGCCCGGCGGTGCCGGCGAAGATGACGTCCTCCATCTTGCCGCCGCGCAGCGCCTTGGCGCCCTGCTCACCGAGCACCCAGGCGATGGCGTCGACGACGTTGGACTTGCCGGAGCCGTTCGGGCCGACCACGCAGGTGATCCCGGGCTCCAGCTTCAGCGTCGTCGCGGAGGCGAAGGACTTGAAGCCCTTCACCGTCAGGCTCTTGAGATGCACCTTCTCGATCCTCGTCCGGTGGCCGCCGTACCGTCGCCGGCTGCGCGGACCTGAACCCGCAGACTAACCCGGGGCAGGGGAGGTCTCGGTACGCGACCCACCCCGGGCCGGCCGTGTCCGGTTTCCGCGCACCCCGGCACAGTGCGGAAAACCACAAGATCGTATTTACGGCCACGGTCGCCGCCACGCAATTCCGGGCGGCTCACCCGATCTGAAGTGCGGCGCGAAAACAAAAGACGTACGCACAAAGCTGCGCGCCGGCACTGGGGTGTCGGCGCGCGTTTTCGTGTGGTGCGATTCAGTTTTCCGACAACCGGAGATCAGGTCAGCGCGGGCTCGGCCAGCCGGAGGAGGTCATCAGCCTCCGCCGCTGCCGCCGCAAGCCGATCATTGTCGGCGCGCAGACGCGTGATCTCGAACTCCAGTGCCTGAACCCTGGCACGCAGTCGGGTGACCTCGTCGAGCAGGCGCCGGTCGGGCGCTGCACCAACGTGGCCGTAGAGGGCCTTCGCCATGCTGACTCCTTGATATGCGCTGCCGGAAAGGCCGGCCAACGCGCGCCCATCATGTTCGCGGCTGCCATCCCAGCAAAATGCGGGCATGGCTGGGCGCGACTGGCGACACCTATATATTGAGCCGCAAACCCCTCCTTCGTCAAGTTTCCCGCAGGCCGTAGATCATCTCCACGTCGACCTGTCCACTTGTCGGGGGGCTGCCGTGAGGCGCGGACACGCTCTGTCCGGACCCGTTAACTGTACGCCCCGGAATGTGCGAACACCTCACCCTCGGCGTCCGGTTCCCCTTAACTCTTTCTTAGCCACGTTGCCGCAGCTCGCGGGGCACCCGTAGCGTCACCGAGGCCCCGCAACCGACCCGTGGAGGGGACAGGCGTGCACCGCTGGACCGACCCGATCGAACCGGATGGCGTCTCCCGGCGCCCCGAGCCGCCGGCCGCCGAGGGCCCGGCCTGGCTCACCGACCGGCCCGAGCCGCGGTCGGCGTACCTCTTCGGGGACGAACTGGAGCAGCCGGGCCCGGACCCGGCCGGCACCTGGCGGACCGCCACCCCGGACGACCAGTGGCGGGCCACCCCGGCCGATGCCCGTCGGGGAGGTGACCGGACCAGCTCCCTCCCCAGCTCCTCCTGGTCCGGTCACCTCCCCGACGACGACCGGACCGGTCATTTCACCGACGCCGACCGGACCGGATACACCGGCGAGGCCGACTGGACCGCGCTCACGCCCACGGTCGACCGGACCGGCGGGCACCCCGCGTTCGACCCGGCGACCCACCCGGGGGCGCCGGGTGTGCCGATCGCCCCGTTCGAGCAGGCCGCCGGCGCTCGGGCCGGGGAGCAGCCCGCCGTCACCTGGCGTCCGGACCCCGACGCCCCAGCCGAGGAGCCGGGCCGGCACCGGCAGCGGCGGGGGCGCCGGTTCCCGCGCCCCCTCGCGATCGGCGGGGCCGCCGCTGCGGTGACCCTCGCGGTGAGCCTCGGAGTGGGTGCCCTGATGCTGCCCGGCGACGACCAAGGGACCGAGCCGGCCGCCACCGACGGCATGGTTGCCGCCGCCCCGGTCGTTCCGGACACCACCGGCGACGCCCCCGGCGACGCCCTCGCCCCCGACTCGCCCGCGGCCTCCCCCAGCGCCGCGCCGAGCAGCGCCCGCCCGAGCCCGACCCGGAGGGCCACGCCGAAGTCCAGCCGGTCCACCGCCCCCTCCCGCCAGCTCCAGCGCAGCTCCGCGCCGAGCAGCACCGCCACCCGGCCCACCTCGACCGGCGGGATCAGCGCCGAGCTCCAGCAGGTCGTCGACCTGGTCAACCAGGAGCGGGCCAAGGCCGGCTGCAAGGCGCTGACCATCGACGACAAGCTCATGCTGGCCGCCCAGCGACACAGCCAGGACCAGGCCGACCACCGGACGATGACGCACGACGGCAGCGACGGCAGCGACGCCGGCGAGCGGCTCGACCGGGTCGGCTACACCTGGCGGGCGTACGGCGAGAACGTGGCCTGGAACCAGAAGACCCCCGCCGCGGTCATGGATGCCTGGATGAACAGCTCGGGCCACCGGGCCAACATCCTGAACTGCTCGTTCACCGAGATCGGCGTGGGCGTGGCGCGAAGCAACGGGCCGTACTGGACGCAGGACTTCGGCACCCCGCGCTGAACGGCGCGTCGTGACCGGGTATGTGCTCGTTTGACCGGGTGAGGTACGCCAGGGTCACCTGACCGTGCCGGCTGGGCCGGTAGGCCCGGGTCGGCTCGGCGTACCGGCAGGGGCGGCGGGGCGCCGCCCGCGACCCGGGAGCTGTCGATGTGGATCCGGCCGGCGTGGGCCGTGCCGCCCGTCCGGCCGGTCCGCGTCCTGCGACGCGGGCTGGGCCGGGGCGTGGCGGCCCTGGTGACGATGTTGCTGCTCGCCCCGGTGCCCGGCTGCCGGGCGCCGCTCGTCCCGCCGGGAGCACCCACCCCGTGGCCGACCGCGCTGGCCCACCAGTGGCAGTGGCAGTGGCAGCTCACCGGCCCGGTGGACGTCACCGTCGACGCGGACGTCTTCCTGCTCGACCCGGTCCTCACCACCTCCACCGAGACCGCCGCGCTGCGCGCCCGGGACCGCCGGCTGGTCTGCCAGGTGCGGGTCGGGACGTACGCGCCCACCGATCCGGACGCGAGCCGCTTCCCGGCGGACGTGCTCGGCGCGGCGGTGGCGGGCCGGCCGGAGAGCCGATGGCTGGACGTGCGCCGGTGGGACGCGCTGGAGCCGGTGCTCGCCGACCGGTTCCGGTTGTGCCGGGGCAAGGGCTTCGGCGCGGTGGCGATCAACGACGCCGACGGCTACCAGCACCGCCCCGGCTTCTCGCTCGACTTCGACGACCAACTGCTGTTCAACCGCCGGCTGGCCACCCTCGCCCGCCAGCTCGACCTCTCCCCCGGGCTGGTCGACGACGTGCCGCAGGTGGCCGCCCTCGCTCCCGACTTCGACTTCGCCGTCAACCAGGAGTGCGTACGGCGGCGGGAGTGCGCGAAGCTGCTGCCCTTCGCCGACGCGGACAAGCCGGTCTTCCACGTCGAGTACACCGGCGACCCGGCCGCGTTCTGCGTCACCACCGTCGGCTACGGCTTCGCCTCGATCCGCAAGGACCACGCGCTGGACGCCTGGCGGCAGCCCTGTCCCCTGCCGTGACCGTTCCACGTCGCCGTCACTGTCCGTAAGGCCTGTGGAAGGCGACCCGTCCGTGACGAGGGCCCCGGCGACGCACCGGCCGCGAGCCGGAGGGCCGGGCCGCTGCGCGGTCCGGCCCTCCGGGTGCCGGGGTCAGTGGGCGCCGACCAGCTCCGGGGTCGGGGTGGGCGGGTCGGCGGGCGGGGCGTCCGCCCGGCGGCGCAGGAAGCGCGGGGCCCACCAGTTCGCATCGCCCAGCAGGGTCATCAGGGACGGCAGCACCACGGCCCGGATGATGGTGGCGTCCAGCAGGATCGCCGCCGCCAGGCCGATGCCGAGCTGCTTCATGTCGATGGTGCTCAGCGTCGCGAAGATCGAGAAGACGCCGACCATGACGATCGCCGCGCTGGTCACCACGCCCGCCGACGAGGTGATCCCGTACGCCACCGCGTCCCGGTTCGACAGGCCGGCGCGGACGCCTTCGCGGATCCGGCTGACCACGAAGACGTGGTAGTCCATGGAGAGTCCGAAGAGCACCACGAACAGGAAGAGCGGCAGCCAGGTGACGATCGCGCCCATCGAGGTGAAGCCGAGCAGACCCTCCGCCCAGTCGTTCTGGAAGACCAGCACCAACAGGCCGTAGGCGGCCCCGGCGGAGAGCAGGTTCAACAGGATCGAGGTGAGCGCGACCACCACCGACCGGAACGTCCAGGCCATCACCAGGAAGGTCAGCGCCAGGACGAAGGCGGCCACGACGGGCAGCTTCTCCCGGATGTGCTGGGCGTAGTCCTCGTTGGCGGCCACCGCACCACCGACCGCGTACTCGATCCCGGGGATGTCGCGCAGCGCGGCCGGGGCCAGGTCCTGGCGCAGCTCGTGCAGGGAGCGGGTGGCCTCGTCGGTGCGGCTGCCGTACGGGGTGGCCACCTCCAGCACGGACACCCGGCGGTCGGCCGACACCTTGATCTTCGGGCCGTCCCCCTCGGCCGGCGCGAAGAGCGGATCGGCGGCGGCCCGCCCGGCCAGTTCGGTCAGCGCGGCGTGCACCCGGTCGGTTTGGTCGGCCGGCGCCCGCACCGCCACCGTGTGGCTGGTGCCGTTGCTCGGAAAGGCGGCGGTGAGCCGGTCGTACGCCTGCATGGCGGGCGTACTGCGCGGCACGTCCTCCATGCCGGGGAACTTCATCTTCATGCCGAGCGCCGGGGCGGCCAGGGCGAGCAGCAGTCCGACCGAGACGATCAAGGTGGCCCGCGGGGCCCGCAGCGCGGGCTTCAGCACGGCCGGCCAGAACCGGGGTCGGGCCGGCTGGCCGTCCCGGCCGGTACGCGGGGCGGTGAGCCGCCACAGCAGTGGCACCCGGGGCCGGTCGACCCAGCGACCGAGCTTGGCGAGCAGCGCGGGCAGCACGGTCAGCGAGCCGAGCACCGCGACCGCGACCACCAGGATCGAGCCGACGGCCAGCGACGAGAAGATGGCGTCCTGGGCGAGCAGCAGCCCGGCCATCGAGATGATCACGGCGGTGCCGGACACCACCACGGCGTGCCCGGAGGTCTCCGCCGCGACCTCCACCGCGTCGAGCCCGGAGCGCCCCTTCGCCCGTTCCTCGCGTTCCCGTCGAACGTAGAAGAGCGAGTAGTCGACACCGACCGCCATGCCGATCAGCAGGATCACGCTGGCCGTGGTGTCGTTGGCCGGCACCAGGTGTGAGGCCAGGGTGGAGAGTCCCATGGCCGCGGCCACCGAGGAGAGCGCGAGCAGCACCGGCACGCCGGCCGCGATCAGCGCGCCGAACGCGATGATCAGGATGGCCAGGGTGACCGGCAGGCTGAGCAGCTCGGCCCGCTTGAAGTCCTTGCCCAGGGTGTCGTCGAGCGCCTTGTTGATCGAGGGCCCCCCGACCTCCTCGATCCGCAGCGCCGGGTGTGCCTCCTGCACCTTGGCGGTGGTGTCCCGCAGGGGCTGCACCCGGTCGGACGCGGTCTCCGGGTCGCCGGACATGGTGATCGGCAACAGCAGTGCGGTGCCGTCCCGGGACGGCACCGGCGCTCCCACCGAGGTGACGCCGTCGACCTGCCGCAGCCGGGCCGCCGCGTCGTCGGCGGCGGCCTTCGCCGCGGCCTGGTCGAGCGTCCCGGAGCGGGACGTGATCAGCACGTTCTCGGTCGCCGGCTCGTGGAAGCCGCCGCTGTCGACGATCAGCTGGGCCCGTCCCACCTCCCCGATCGCCTGGTCGCCGTTGGTCGCCTCTTTCAGGCCCGCGGCGTTGCCGCCGACGAAGCAGACCGCCACGAACACCGCCCACAGTGCGATGGCTCGCCACGGATGCTCCGCACTCCACCGTGCCAACCGCACGGTCACCGGTCGCCTGCCCATACCTGGGTTCCCCCTCCACACGCCGGTCCTGTACCGACTGTGCTGACGCTAGGGAGCGGGCGACGCCCGGACATCGGGGAACGGCCCCGGCTCGTCCCCGATCCGCGCGGTCGCGACCGGTCGGCCCAGCCGGGTTCCACCAAGCGGACAGAACGGGACTTTCAGGGTACGACCGGGGGACGCGCCGCAAGCCGCCCAGCGAGGCACACCGGTGCAACCCCGAGCCGACTCCGGGTCATCCCCGGAGGGCCCCCCGGGGGCGGGGCTGGCAGCGCGGGCAGCTGTAGGACGAACGATTCATGAACGCCTCGCGGCGGATCGGGGCGCCGCACCGCCCACAGGGCTCCCCCTCCCGGCCGTACGCGTTGAGCGACCGGTCGAAGTAGCCACTCTCGCCGTTGACGTCGACGTACAGCTCGTCGAAGCTGGTGCCGCCCTGCTTGATCGCCTCACCGAGCACGTCCCGGACGTGGCCGAGCAGGCGGATGGCGGCCGGGCCGGTGAGCGCGTCGGTCGGTCGGGCGCCGTGCAGCATCGCCCGCCACAACGCCTCGTCGGCGTAGATGTTGCCGACCCCGGAGACCAGGGTCTGGTCGAGCAGCGCCCGCTTCACCTCCGTACGCCGCCGCCGCAGGGCGGCCACGAAGTCGGCGTCGGAGAAGTCCGGGTCCATCGGATCCCGGGCGATGTGGGCGATCTCGGCGGGCAGCTCCGCGCCCCCGGCCGAGACCGACAGGCCACCGAACGTGCGCTGGTCGACGAAGCGCAGCTCCGGGCCGTCGTCGGCGAACCGGAACCGGACCCGCAGGTGCAGCTCGTCGGCCGCCCCGACCGGCTGGAGCAGCAACTGGCCGGACATGCCGAGGTGCCCGACGAGGGCGTCCCCGCTGTCCAGCGGCAGCCACAGGTACTTGCCCCGGCGCCGGACGTCGGCGATCGTCCGACCGGACAGCACGTCGGCGAAGTGCTGGGCGCCGGGCTGGTGCCGGCGTACGGCCCGGGGGTGGCGCACCTCGACCGAGGCGATGGTCCGCCCGATGACCCACTGGGCCAGCCCCTGCCGGACCGTCTCCACCTCGGGCAGCTCAGGCACGGCTCGCGCCCGCTCCGGCCGCATCGGCCGCCGACCCGCTGCCGACATCGTCCGCTGCCGCCGGCAGGCCCTCCGCCGCACCCAGCGCGGCCTGCTCCTTCTCGGCCTGCTCGGTCAGCATCCGCCAGGCCGACTCGGCGGCCCGCTGCTCGGCCTCCTTCTTGCTGCGCCCCTCGGCGCCGCCGTACCGGTTGCCGGCCACCACCACCCAGGCGGTGAACGTCTTGAGGTGGTCCGGGCCGGTGCCCTCGATCCGGTACTCCGGGACGCCCAGCCCCAACGCGGCGGTCAACTCCTGCAGGCTGGTCTTCCAGTCCAGCGCGGCGCCCCGGCCGGCCGACTCGGCCATCAGCGGGTCGAAGAGACGGTGGATCACGATGGCCGCGGCGTCCAGGCCGTACTGGAGGTAGATCGCGCCGAGCAGCGCCTCCAGGGTGTCGGCCAGGATGCTGGCCTTGTCCCGGCCGCCGGTGGTCTCCTCCCCCTTGCCCAGCAGCAGGTACGCGCCCAGCCCCGACGGGCCGAGGCCGCGCGCCACGTCAGCCAGCGCGCGCATGTTCACCACGCTGGCGCGCAGCTTGGCGAGCTGCCCCTCGGGCAGGTCGGGATGGTTGTGGAAGAGCGCGGTGGTGATCACCACGCCGAGGACCGAGTCACCCAGGAACTCCAGCCGCTCGTTGGTGGGCAGGCCACCGTTCTCGTACGCGTAGGAGCGGTGGGTCAGCGCGCGCTCCAGCAGTTCCGGGTCGAGCGACACCCCGAAGGCCGCCTCCAGGTGGCCCACGGGAGCCCGCCGCCGCTTGTCGTTGGTCATGGTGCTACCTCGGTGTCGTTGCGGTCAGGTGCGAAATCGTGCGGGACGCCGTCGAGCAGGGCGGCGACCGTGTCGGTGGCGCCGCGCCGCCACAGGTGGGCGGCGAGAGCGATGCCGGAGGCGACGTCGTCGGGCCGCGCCGCGCCGTGGCAGACGACCACCGTGCCGGCCACGCCGAGCAGGGCCGCCGCACGCGGGGCGCCGCCGCTCGCCGGAGGCCCGCCGGCCATCGCGTACGCGCCCTCGATCGCCTTGAGCAGCACATTACCGGTGAACCCGTCGGTGACCACGACGTCGGCGCGCGCGCCGAGCGAGATGTCGTACCCCTCGACGAGGCCGATGTAGCGGGCATCGCACGGCAGCGGCACGGCGGCGAGCGCGGGGTCGGCGGCGCGGCGCAGGCGGTCGCCCTTGCCGGCCTCGGTGCCGACGGAGAGCAGCCCGACCCGGGGCGCGGCGACGGCGTGCGCCACGGCGGCGTAGGCGGCGCCGAGCACGGCGTGGCGGGCGAGGGTGGCGGGGCGGGACTCCAGCGTGCCGCCGACGTCCAGCAGCACCACCGGGCCGGCGACAGCGGGGAGAGTCGCCACCAGGGCCGGACGACGTACTCCGGTCCAGCGACCGAGGCCGAGCGCGGCGGCGGTGACGGTGGCGCCGGTCGAGCCGGCGGAGACGACCGCGTCGGCGAGCCCGTCGCGGACGGCGGTGACCGCCGCGCGGACGGTGCTGTCCGCGCGCGCGGAGGTGGGGTGGTCGGCCATGCCGACGGCGGTCCGCACCGGGCGGACCGTGACCCGGGACCGTTGCTCCGGGTCGAGCGCATCGATCAGCCCGTCGGCGACCTCGGTCGGTCCGACGAGCAGCAGGTGCAGGTCAGGGTCGGTACGCACCGCTCGCAGAGCGCCGCCAACCACGACGGCGGGAGCCTCGTCCCCGCCGAGGAGGTCAACGGCGATCCGCGCGGTGCCCGGCTCCATCGGTGCGCCGGCCGCAGAACGGCCGGCGGCGGAGGGAGCCGGGGCACCGGGCGAGAGCCAGGGTGCGCGCGTCGCCCGACCCTTGGTCGGGGACGTCACTCGGCGTCCAGATCAGACGTCGAGGACCTGGCGGCCGTTGTAGGTGCCGCAGACGGAGCAGGCGGCGTGCGGCAGCTTGGCCGACTTGCACTGCGGGCAGGCAACGGTCGCGACCGCCGCGGCCTTCCAGTTCGCCCGGCGGGCGCGGGTGTTGCTGCGCGACATCTTGCGCTTGGGGACGGCCACGGTTCTTACTCCTCTGTACGGGTCAGTTGCGACAGGCCCGCCCAACGCGGGTCGATCTGCTGATGGCTGTGGTCGGCCGGCAGATCGTCCCAGTGCACCCCGCAGTCGGGGCACAAGCCTGGGCAGTCCTCCCGGCAGAGCGGGTTGGTCGGCAGCGTGAGCACCACCGCATCCCGCAGCGCCGGCTCCAGGTCGATCAGATCGTCCTGCATCCGGCCCACCTCGTCCTCGTCGGTCGTGTCGTCCGTGGTGCTGTTCGCGTACGCGTACAGCTCCTGGATCTTCACGGCCACCGAGTCGTCGATCTCGCGCAGGCAGCGGCCGCACTCGCCCTTGACGGGGCCGGTCACGGTCCCGGAGACGAGCACACCCTCGGACACCGACTCCAACCTCAGGTCGAGGTCGAGGTCCGCGCCCGCCGGCACGCCGATCAACTCCACGCCGAGGTCCTCCGGTGCCGGCACGACCCGCTTGACCGTACGCAACGCGCCAGGCCGACGCGGCAGGTCTCTCGTGTCGAGGACCAGCGGCGACCTGGGGTTGAGTGAGGATGGCGAGTGTTTGGGCATAGTCAGACTCCGGCCGGTGAGAGGCCGACAAAGAAGGTTACCTGGGCGACCGCCGAACCGTCGAACCGGGGCGTCGCCGCCCCGCCCGTCGGCCGCCGGCTGTCGGCCACCGGCCGGGGTGCCGCTCAGAAGGGTAGCGGCCGGTCGGCCTCGTCACCGGCGAAGGTGCCGATCTCCCGCAGCGCGTGCATCTTGTCCCGGCCACGCTCTATCGAGGCGAGCGCCCGGGTGAGGAACTGCTCGAAGTTGGCCAGCGCCGTATCCACGTAGTCGTCCACCTCGTCGCGCAGGCGCTGCGCCTCGGCGCGAGCCTCGGCGATGATCCGGGCACCCTCGTGTTCGGCGGAGACCGTGATCTCGTTCACCGAGACCAGGCGGGCGTGTTCCGCCTCACCTTCGCTGATGATCCGGTCGGCCTCGCGCTTGCCGGCCTCCATGATCTTGTCCCGCTCCTCCAGCAGCGCGGCGGCCCGGCGCAGGTCGGCGGGAAGCTCCGCGCGCACCTCGTCGAGGGCGGCGATCATCTCACCCCGGTCGACCATGCAGTTGTTGCGCGACATCGGGACGGAGCGGGCCTGCTCCACCATGGCGATGAGTTCGTCGATGCGATCGAGCGGGTCCACCGGTACCTCACTCCTGTCGTTCCTCGGCCGACCTACATGATGCAGCCTGCACCAGGGTTCGGCGCTGCACCCATCATGTCGCGCCCGCCCCACGCCACGCCGACCCACCCCGGCCCGGCGCGTCGCGCGCCGCCCGTCCGGGCTCCCGAGCGGGCGGGGTCAGGACCGGGCGCCCGGGTTGAGGCGGGTCACCAACTGCTCGCGAACCACGTCGGGGACGTGCGCCGAGATGTCCCCGCCCCACTTGGCCACATCCTTGACCAGGCTGGAGGAGAGGAACGAGTAGAGCGGGTTGGTCGGCATGAACAGCGTCTCCACGCCCGCCAGGCCGATGTTCATCTGGGCCATCTGGAGCTCGTAGTCGAAGTCGCTGACCGCGCGCAGGCCCTTGATCAGCACGCTGGCGTGCTGGGCCCGGCAGAAGTCGACCAGCAGCCCGCGGAACGACTCGACCCGCACGTTGTCGTACGAGCACGTCACCTCGCGGAGCATGTCGATCCGCTCCTCGACGGTGAACAGCCCCTGCTTGGACTGGTTGACCAGCACGCCGACGATCACCTCGTCGAAGAGCCGGGCGGCCCGGCCGATGATGTCGAGGTGTCCGTTGGTGACCGGGTCGAAGGAGCCCGGGCAGACCGCACGTCTCATGATCGGCGACCGTACCAAAGGGTGGTCTCGCCGTAGCGGCGACTGCGCTCGCCGGTGACGCCGTCCACCCAGGCGACCGGGCCGGTGCGGCTGGACCGCTCCACGACCACCAGGGCGCCGGGGGCCAACCAGCCGCCGTCGACCAGCGCGGCCAGCACCGCGGCGACCTCCTGGTCGGTAACGGCGTACGGCGGGTCGGCGAAGACCACGTCGTACGGCCCGCCGTCGGGTCCGGCCGCGAGCACGGTGGCCACCTTTCCGGTGACCAGGCGGGCGGCCGGGGCGGCCCGCAGCGCGGCGATGTTCTCCCGGATCACCCGGGCCGCCCGGGCGTCGGACTCGACCAGCAGCACGTGCCCCGCGCCGCGGGACAGCGCCTCCAGCCCGACCGCCCCCGAGCCGGCGTAGAGGTCGGCGAACCGCGCCCCGTCCAGGTCCAGCTCGGCCTGGACGGCGCTGAACAGCGCCTCCCGGACCCGGTCCGAGGTGGGCCGGGTGCCGGCGCCGGGGGGCGCGCTGATCCGCCGCCCGCCGAGCGTCCCGGCCACGATCCGGGTCACCGTCTGCTCCTGCACATGCCCCTGACGCTACGCGACGGCCCGACCGGCCCGGGCGACCCGCTGCGCCCGCCGGCAGGTAAGGACGATCACCAGCCGTACATCGATGACCTCGGATGGGGCTGCGGGTCAGCCCTTCTCGAGGTACTCCGCGCGTTCCTCGTCGACCAGGGCGGCGACCGAGGCGGCCAGGGCCGGGTGCCGGACCAGCTCCGGGTCCTCCTCCACCAGGGCGATCGCCTCGGCGCGGGCGTCCCGGATCAGGTCGGTGTCCCGCAGCAGCGACAGCAGCCGCAGGTGGGACCGGCGGCCGGACTGGGTTTCGCCCAGCACGTCGCCCTCGCGGCGCTGCTCCAGGTCGAGCTCGGCGAGCTTGAACCCGTCGGTGGTGGAGGCGACCGCGTCGAGGCGTTCCCGAGCCGACGAACCTTCCACCGCCTCGGTGACCAGCAGGCAGAGGCCGGCGGCCGAGCCACGACCGACCCGGCCGCGCAACTGGTGCAGCTGGGAGACGCCGAACCGGTCGGCATCCAGCACGATCATCACGGTGGCGTTGGGCACGTTCACGCCCACCTCGACCACCGTGGTCGCCACCAGCACGTCCAGGTCGCCGTCGGCGAAGGAACGCATCACCGCGTCCTTCTCGTCGGCGGGCAGCCGCCCGTGCAGCACCCCGATCCGCAGCCCGTGCAGCGGCCCCTCGGCGAGCAGCGGCGTCACCTCGGTGACCGCCAACGGGGGTCGCCGCCCGTTGTCGTCCTCGCGCGGCGTCTCCTCCTCCGAGACGGGGCCGTCCCCGATCCGCGGGCAGACCACGTACGCCTGGTGGCCGGCGGCGACCTCCTCGCGTACCCGGCGCCAGGCCCGGTCGAGGAAGGCCGGCTTCTCGGCGGCCGGCACCACGTGCGAGGCGATCGGCGAGCGCCCCTGCGGCAGCTCGGAGAGGGTGGAGACCTCCAGATCGCCGTAGACGGTCATCGCCACCGTGCGCGGGATCGGGGTGGCGGTCATGACCAGCACGTGCGGTGGCTGGTCGGCCTTGGCCCGCAGCGCGTCCCGCTGCTCCACGCCGAACCGGTGCTGCTCGTCGACCACCACCAGCCCCAGGTCGTGGAAGTCGACCCCCTCGTAGAGCAGGGCGTGGGTGCCGAGGACGATGCCGGCCCGTCCCTCGGCCACCTCGGCGAGCGCCCGCCGCCGGGCCGCCGCGCCGAGCGAACCGGTGACCAGCTCCACCCGGGTGGCGTCGTCGGCCGCGCCCAGCTCACCGGCGCGGGCGAGCGGGCCGAGCAGGTCGAGCATGCCCCGGTGATGCTGGGCGGCGAGCACCTCGGTCGGGGCGAGCAGCGCGGCCTGCCCACCGGCGTCGACCACCTGGAGCATGGCCCGCAGCGCGACCACCGTCTTGCCGGAGCCCACCTCGCCCTGCAGCAGCCGGTGCATCGGGTGCGCGGTGGCCAGGTCGGCGGCGACCTCCCGGCCGACGACCTGCTGACCGGGGGTCAGCTCGTACGGCAGTCGGGCGTCGAACGCGTCCAGCAGGCCGCCGGCGCGCGGCGGCCGGGCCTGCGCCGGCCGGGCGGCGGCCCGGTGCTTGCGCTGCACCAGGGTGAGCTGCACGGCGAACGCCTCGTCCCACTTGAGCCGGCGCCGGGCCCGGTACAGCTCCTCCTTGCTGGACGGCCGGTGGATCTCGCGCAGCGCGGTGCCGATGCCGACCAGGTTCCGGCTGGCCCGCACCGTCGCGGGCAGCGGGTCCTCCGGCGGGGTGAAGGTGTCCAGCACCACCCGGACGCAGCGGGCGATCACCCAGGTCGGGACGGCCGCCGCAGCCGGGTAGACCGGGATCAGCGCCCCGGCGAACTCCTCGACCTCCTCGTTGGCCGCCGCCTCGCCGTCGCCGCCCTCCCCGAGCAGCACGTACTCCGGGCCGTTGAGCTGCCGCTTGCCCCGGAACTCGGTGACCTTGCCGGCGAACAGCCCCCACCGGCCGGGGCGCAGCTCGCGCTCCCGCCAGGCCTGGTTGCCGAAGAAGGTGAGGGTGAGCACGCCGCCCGAGCCGTCGCCGACGGTCACCTCCAGCAGGTTGCCCCGGCGCTGGCGCATCGGCCGGACCGCGGTGCGCTGCACCTGGGCCAGCACGGTCACCTGCTCCCCCACGTCCAGCGAGCGGATGTCGGTGTGCTCACCGCGCTCGTCGTAACGGCGGGGGAAGTGGTAGATCAGGTCGCCGGCGGTGTGCAGGTCGAGGTGGCCGGCCAGGGCCTTGGCGGTCTTCTCCCCGACCAGCTTCTTCAGCGGCGTGTCCACCGTGGCCGGTTCGCTCGTCATTCGATCCCCACCAGGAGCGGATAGTGCGGCTGCCCGCCCTCGTACGCCTGGACCTCCACGAACGGCCAGGACCGTGCGACATGCTCGCGTACCCGGTCGGCCAGCCCGTCCGGGGCGTCCGCCCCGCAGAGCAGCGTGACCAGTTCGCCGCCCCCGCCGAGCATCCGGTCGACCATGGCGGTGCAGGTGTCGAGCAGGTCGGCGCCGATGAGGTGCACCTCCCCCTCGACCAGCGCCAGCACGTCGCCCGCCCGGCACGGGCCGGCCACGGTCAGCGCCTCCCTGCCGGCGTGGCAGACCTCGGCGTACCGGCAGGCGCCGGCGGCCTCGGCCATGGCGATGACGTCGTCCTCGAAGCGGCGGGACGGGTCGCGTACGGCGAGGGCGGCGAGGGCCTGCACCGGGGAGCGGGTGGGCACCACACTCACCTTCACGCCGAGCCCGTGCGCCTCCTGGGCGGCCGTGCTGGCCACCGACTGGGTGTTGGGGTCGTTGGGGAGCACCACCACCCGGGCGGCGCCGGTGGCGCGGATCGCGTCGAGCAGCTCGCCGGTGGACGGGTTGGCCGGCACCACGATGGCCCCCTCGGCGGCGAACAGCTCGGCGATGCCGGCGCCGGTGGCCACCACCACGGCCGCCCGACCGTCGGGCAGCAGGGCCGGCGGGGCCGGAGCCACCTGGTCGGCGAAGCGGGTCACCGTGATCCGGTGCGGGCGGCCGGCGACGATGCCCGCCTCGATCGCCGCGCCGACGTCGTTGACGTGCACGTGCACGTTCCAGGTCTCGACGCCCGGGCCACCGTCGCCGACGATGACGAGCGAGTCGCCGAGCGCGTCCAGCTCGGCGCGCAGCCGGGCCGCCGCGTCGTCGGTGGCGTCGAGCAGGTACTGCACCTCGTAGGCGTACGCCGGGGAGCCGGCCTCCCGGACGGTGGTGGCGGGCGGGCGGACCGCGGGCGACGCGAGCATCGGCTGCTGCGGGCTCTCCCCGGTGACCACCTCGACCAGCGCGTCCAGCAGCAGGCAGAGGCCGCGCCCGCCGGCGTCCACCACGCCGGCGCGGGCCAACGCGGGCAACTGCTCGGGGGTACGCGCGAGGGCCCGGGCCGCCCCGCCCGCCGCGGCTCGGGCCACCGTGGGCAGCTCGTCGCTGTCGGCCTGCCCGGCGGCGCGCGCCGCGGCGGCGACCACGCTGAGCAGGGTGCCCTCGACCGGATGGGCGACCGCGGCGTACGCCGCGGTGGTGGCGGCGGCCAGCGCGGCGGCGAGCTGCCGGCCGCGGACCGCCGGGGCGGTGGCGAGCGTGTCGGCGAAGCCGCGCAGGATCTGCGACAGGATCACCCCGGAGTTGCCCCGCGCCCCCAGCAGCGCGCCCTGGGCCATCAGCCGCAGCACGTGCCCGTGCGGGGTGTGCCCGTCGTCGGGAAGGGTGCCCAGGTCCATGGCGAGGGCCTGCTGCGCGGAGGTGAGGGTGAGCACCAGGTTGATGCCGGTGTCCCCGTCCGGGACCGGAAAGACGTTGAGGTCGTCGATCTCGCCCTGGTGCCGCTGGAGGGTGGCCAGCCCGCTCGCGCACCAGCGGCGCACCGCGGCGGCGTCGAGGGTGTCCAGCACGTCGGGAAGCCTACTGGCGCGCACTGACACGCGCCGGGCGTGCCCGGCCCCCGTCGGCGTGTCCGACCGGGGCCGGGGCCGCGGATCGGGGACCGGTCCGCGCCGGTACGCTGGGCGAGTTTCCATCCGGCAACTCCAGCTCGGCGCGTCTGACGCCGCGCAGCGACCTGGAGCCGGCCGCCGGCCGGGCCGGTTGGGCGTACCGACGGGCCATCGGGTAACCTGACCAGGTTGCCCGGGCTGCGCCTGGCGGCGACCTCATGAACGTTTCAATCCCAGGAGTATCCCGTGGCTAGCGTGTGCGACGTCTGTGGCAAGGGGCCGGGCTTCGGCCACAACGTGTCCCACTCGCACCGGCGGACCAACCGCCGCTGGAACCCGAACATCCAGTCGGTGCGTACCCCGGCCGGTGGCGGCACCACCAAGAAGATGCAGGTCTGCACCTCGTGCATCAGGGCCGGCAAGGTCACCCGCGCCTGACTCGGTAGCGCCACCCACAACTCGCCGGTAGCCGGCGGACCGAGATGGTCCGCCGGCTTCTGTCGTGTCCGAAAGCCGGAGCCGGCGGCCGTCCGACCGGCTGGCGACCGGGCCGCACCGCCCGGTTAGGGTCGTGCTGCGCCGGCTGTCCGTTCCGGTGCCGACGGCGCGTGGGGGAGGAACGACCGGTGGACCTGGACCTGGGGCGCGACGAGATGGTGGTGGTCGGCGCGTCGTTCGGGTCGCTGCGCTGGTTCGACCAGGAGCTCCCGGCCGGCAGCGTGGTCCTGGTCGAGGAGCCCGACGTGATCCGCCGCCGGGGCCTCGAGCGGTACGCCGCCGAGCTGCCCCTCGTCTCCCGGCTGGTGCCGGCCGGATACCAGACCGGCCTCGACGTCGACGCCCTGCTCGCCCGGGAGCCCGGCCTGGCCGCGGCCCGGCTGGTCGTGCCCGGCATGGAGTACGCGGTGGGCGCCACCGCCCGCCTGGCGGCGCGGCTCGGCCTGCCCGGGGCCGGGCTGCCGGCCGCCGACATCTTCTCCGACAAGCACCGGATGCGGCTGCTCGCCGACGCCACCGGCCTGGCCAACCCGGCGTACGAGCTGGTCGACGACCCGGCGCGGGCGGCGGAGTTCGCCCGGCGCCACGGCGGCCGGTGCGTGCTGAAGCCCACCCGTCGCTCGGGCAGCCTCGGCGTGCAGCTCATCGCCGACCCGGCGGAGATCGCCGCGGTGTGGGCGGCCAGCGCCAGCCCGCCGGCGCCGGACGAGGCCACCGCGGGCCTGCCCACCGAGGTGCTGGTCGAGGAGATGCTGGCCGGCTCGGAGCACAGCGTCGAGCTGCTGGTCGCCGACGGCGAGCCGATCTTCGCCAACGTCACCGACAAGCGGATCGTCGGCGGTCGGTTCCCGGTGGAGAGCGGCCACACCGTGCCGTCCGCGCTGCCCGAGACGGAGCACCGGGCGCTGCGGGACGCGGCGGTACGGCTCGCGCGGGCGGCCGGCTTCCGCAGCGGAATGCTGCACAGCGAGTGGATCCTCGCCGACGGCGTGCCCACGCTGGTGGAGTGCGCCGCCCGGATGCCCGGCGACATGATCACCGCGCTGGTGTCGATCGCCTACGAGTGCGGCTTCATCGAGGCGTACCTGCGGGTGCTGCGGGGCGAGCGCCCCGCGCTCCCGGCCCGGCCGACCGGCGCGGCGGCCGTGGAGTTCCTGGTCGCCGCGCCCGGCCGGGTCACCGCGGTGGACGGGACCCGGGCGGCCCTGCGGATGCCGGGCGTGCTGGACGTGCAGCTCGACGTCGCCGTCGGGGACACCGTGCCGGAGCTGATCTCCTCGGCGTATCGCAGCGGGCACCTGCTGGTCTGGGGCGCCGGCCCGGGTGAGGCGGCAGGCGCCGCCCGCGAGGCCGCCGACCAGATCCGCGTCACCGTCGCCTGATCCGGGCAGCAGGCCCGCATCACCGCCGGGCGGCGGCCGTCAGAGGGTACGGCCGAAGGAGAGGCAGCCCGGCGCGTCCTTGTAGAAGCCGAAGTTCGGGATCCGCTCGTAGCCGGCCGAGGTGTACATGGCGATCGCCTCGGGCTGCTTGTCGCCGCACTCCAGGACGATCCGCTTGCGGCCCTGCTCCCGCGCGGACCGCTCCACCGCCGCGAGCACCGACCGGGCGACGCCCCGGCCCCGGGCGACCGGCGCGGTGTACATCCGCTTCAGCTCGGCCGTCTCGCCGTCATCGCCGTGGCTGCGCCAGCCGCCACAGCCCACCGGCTGCCCGTCGACGTAGGCGACCAGGAAGGTGCCGACCGGGGGCTCGAACTCCGCCGCGTCGACCGGCGTGTCGTCGCCGGTGCCGCCGTACCGCTGGCCGAGGTCGGTCAGGGCCGCCCGGATCAACGCGTGTGACTCGGGCGCGTCGAAGCGCTGCGCCCGGATCTCGATCTCGTTCACGTCATGAAGGCTACGACCGCAATCCGTGCCGCCCGGGGCCGACCGGCGTACCTCGGTCGCAGATCACTCCGTCCGGCGGAAGTGGTCCCACCCGGCGGGGCCCTCGTACGCGGCGCCGTCCACGGTCACCCCGTCCCCCTCGGCGACCCGGCCGACCGGGCGCCACCCTTCGGGCAGCGCCGCCGTCGCCGGGAAGGTCGCCGCCAGGGCATGGTCCTCGCCGCCGGCCAGAATCCAGGAGTACGGATCGACGCCCAGCGCCTGGGCCGCGTCGCGCATCTGTCGGGGCACCTCGAACGCGTCCCGGGTCAGGTCGATCCCCACGCCGCTCGCCCGCGCCACGTGCCCCAGGTCGGCGAGCAGACCGTCCGAGACGTCGATCATGGCGGTGGCCCCGTGCCGGGCGGCCTCCGGGCCGGCCGCGTACGGCACCTCGGGACGGCGGTACGCCTCGACCAGCAGCCGAGGCGTCCGGAAGCCCCGGGAGAGGACGGAGTAGCCGGCCGCCGCCCAGCCGGTGCGGCCGGCGAGCGCCACGACGTCTCCCGGGCGGGCCCCGGAGCGGACCACCGGCGGCCGGCCACCCAGGTCGCCCAGGGCGGTCACGGCGACCGTGATGACCGGGCTGCCCGACATGTCGCCGCCGACCACCCCCGCGCCGACCAGGGCCGCCTCGGCGCCCAGCCCGTCGGCCAGTTCCTCCGCCCAGCTCGGGTCCAGCTCGGCCGGGATGCAGAGGGCGACCAGCAGGGCGGTCGGGGTGGCGCCCATGGCCGCGATGTCAGCCAGGTTGGCGGCTGCCGCCCGATGCCCGACGTCCCGCGCCCCGGACCAGTCCCGGCGGAAGTGCCGCCCCTCCACCAGCACGTCGGTGGAGGCCACCACCCGCCGGTCCGGCGCCGCGACCACCGCCGCGTCGTCCCCGGGGCCGAGCAGGCAGCTCTCCCCGTACGTCAGCCGGGCGGTCACCCGATCGATCAGCCCGAACTCCCCGACACCCGCGACCGTCATCTTGTCCTCTCGTCGCGCTCTTCCGTTCCGCATTCCCGCCACCACGCCCCGGGCGTGTCCTCGCTCACCGCGTCCAGCCGACCACCGATAGGGATCGGGCCTGCTCCGTAGGGTAGTTTCACCCTTCGGGTCGCCCCAGGCGGCGACGGACGGAGGTCGAGTCGTGGTACAGGCGTACATCCTCATCCAGACCGAGGTCGGGCGGGCGCGTGACGTGGCCGGTCAGATCGCGGACCTTTCCGGCGTGGTTCGGGTCGACGCCGTCACCGGGCCGTACGACGTGGTCGTCCTCACGGAGGCGAACACCGTCGACGAGCTCGGCAAACTCATCGTCAGCAAGGTGCAGATGGTGCCCGGCATCACCCGTACCCTCACGTGTTCCGTGGTGCGTCTGTAAGTGGACAAGATCACTTCCTCCCCCGCTCGCGACGAGTCCCGCCCGGCCGAGCCGGCCCCGCGCCGCGAGCGTTCCACCCGCAGCGCGGCGCTCTGGGCGACGCTGGTCGCGGTGCCGGTCACCGTGGCGGTGGCCGCGTTCACCTTCGCCAAGCTCTCTCCGGACCAGCCGGTCACCGCGGCGAAGCCGTCGGCGAGCGCCGCCCGGCCGCAGTCGACCACCCCGGTCGAGATGCCGGCCCCGGCCCTGGCGCAGCGGCCGGCGACGGTGTGCCGCGCCCTGCTGTCGCAGCTCCCGTCGAGCGTGCGGGACCTGCCGCAACGACCGGTCACCGCCGGGCCGGAGCAGAACGCCGCGTACGGCGACCCGGCGCTGACCGTGGCCTGCGGCGTCGAGCCGCTCAAGCAGTGCCCCACCGCCACCGCCGGCGCGACCGGGCAGCCGGCCGACGGCTGCTACGCCGCCACCGACGAGGTGTGGTCGGTCAACGGGGTCTGCTGGCACGCGCTGCAGGAGGCCGACGCGACCGTGCTGACCACCGTCGACCGGGAGGCCCCGGTCCGGGTCCGCGTGCCCGGGCAGTACGAGCAGGCCCTCCAGTGGGTCGCTCCGATCGCCGACGCCGTGGTCGCCGCCGTTCCCTCCGCGAAGACCGCCCCGTCGGGCTGCGCCGCCTGACGCCGGGCGGACGGGGTCAGCGGCCGGCGCGGCGGAGTGCGGTGCGGATGAGGCGGTTGACCAGCTTCGGGTATTCCAGGCCGCTGGCGGCCCACATGCGCGGGAACATCGAGGTCGGGGTGAAGCCGGGCATCGTGTTGATCTCGTTGAGGTAGACGTCCAGGTCGGGGGTGACGAAGAAGTCGACCCGGGCCAGGCCGGAGCAGTCCAGCGCGGTGAAGGCGCGGGCGGCGTACTCCTGCACCCGGCGGGTGACCTGCTCCGGCAGGTTCGCCGGGACGTCGTACTCACAGACCTCGTCGGCGTAGATGTACTTGGCCTCGAAGTCGTACCAGCCGTGGCCGTCGACCATCCGCACCTCGGCCAGCACCGACGCCTCCGGGGCGCCGCCGGCCTCCCCCTCCAGCACGCCGCACTCGATCTCGCGGCCGACGACGGCGCCCTCGACCAGGACCTTGGTGTCGATCTCCCGGGCGACGGCGACCGCCGCGTCGAGCTGCGACCAGTCGTCGACCTTGGTGATGCCGAAGGAGGACCCGGCCCGCGACGGCTTGACGAAGACCGGCAGGCCCAGCCGCTCCTTGTCCTCCTCGGTCATCGTCATCCCGTTGCGCAGCACCACGTACGGGCCGACCGGGATGCCCTCCGCGGCGCACAGCTTCTTGGTGAACTCCTTGTCCATGGCGGCGGCGGAGGCGAAGACGTTCGCCCCGACGTACGGGATGTCGGCCATCTCGAGCATCCCCTGGATGGTGCCGTCCTCACCGTACGCGCCGTGCAGCACCGGGAAGACCACGTCCACGTCGGCCAGTGCCCGGGGACCCTGCGCGGGGTCGAGCACCATCAGGCCACCCGCCGCCGGGTCCGCGCGCAGCACCAGCTCGGCCCCCGAGCCGGAGGTGATCTCCGGCAACTTGCGGTCCTGGATCGCCAGCTGACCCGGGTCGCCGCTGGCCAGCACCCACTGGCCCTGGCGGGTGATGCCGACCGGCACCACCTCGAACTCGTCCGGGTCCAGCGCGCTCAGCACGCTGCCCGCGCTGACGCAGGAGATGCCGTGCTCGGGGCTGCGGCCGCCGAAGACGATCGCCACACGGGTCTTGCCTGGGGTGGTCACTCCGGTCACCTCTTCGGTCGCGACTGCGGCTGGCCGTGCTCGCCGGTGGCGCTCACCCGGTTGACCCTACTGTGCGTGGCGAGGGCGGGTAGCCGATACCCAGGAGGACGGCGTACCTCGGCGCAACCGGTCAGGAAGTCGAATACGCGGAGTAATCGGACGGCGCTGGGGGCCGGGCCCGGCCCGGCTCTGCCGGCGGCCAGCGGGCCGGCGACCGAGCCGGACCGGACGGCCTCCAGGGCGGCGATGGCCACCCCGCCGCCGAGGCCGGTGCCGACGATGGCGGCGACGGAGGAGCGACGCATCGCGTCCACCCCGAAGTGGACGTGGTACGCGTAGAGAGCCGCGGCGTTCCCGTCGTTGGCGTAGACCACCGGCAGCCCCAGCCGGCGGAGCCGCGGCCACGGCGGCCGGCTGCGGTGCCGGCCGTGGCGCTCAGGCGAGTCGGCGGGCGGTGACTGCCGTGGCGTCCAGGTCGTCGTCGTGTACCACCGTCGGCACGAGGCCCGCTCCGGTCAGCACCGCACAGAGCGCCTCGGCCTGGGCGGCGCTGACCTCGACCGCCAGGTGCCCGCCCGGGGCGAGCCACTCGGCCGCCCCGGCGGCCACCCGGCCCAGCACGGCCAGCCCGTCGGCGCCGCCGTCCAGCGCCACCGGCGCCTCGTGCAGTCGCGCCTCCGCCGGCATCAACGCCAGTGCGCCGCTCGGCACGTACGGGGCGTTCGCGACGACCAGGTCGAGCCGCCCCCGCCACTCGGACGGGACCGGCGCGAACAGGTCGCCCTGGTAGACCGCAACGCCCAGCGGGTCGAGGTTGCGCCGGGCGCAGGCCACCGCGGCCGGATCGATGTCGGCGGCGGCCAGCCAACGGGGGGCGAGCCGGCCGTGCAGCACCAACGCGGCGGCACCCGACCCGCAGCAGAGCTCGAGCACGGCGGGCGCCGGCCCGGCCACCGCCGCGGCGGCGGAGACCAGCAGGGCGGTACGCCCCCGAGGCACGAAGACCCCGGGATCGACGGCGACCCGCAGGCCACAGAACTCGGCCCAGCCGAGCAGGTGCTCCAGCGGCAGGCCGGCGACCCGGCGGTCGACCAGGTCGGTCAGCGCCTCGGCGGAGCCGGCGGCGGCGATCAGCAGCTCCGCCTCGTCCTCGGCGTAGACGCAGCCGGCGGCGCGCAGCCGGGCGACGAGAGCGGGGCGGTCGGAATGGAACGGTGCCATGGGGATGCCTTTCGGGAGCGGACGGCCTCCGACCGCCCCGGCTTCGGGCCGCGCCGGCGTCAGCCGTCCGCCGTCAGGGCCGCGCTGGCGTCCAGCGCGGCGGCGACGTCCGCCACCAGGTCGGCGGGGTCCTCGATGCCGCAGGAGAGCCGGACGAAGCCGGGGGCGGTGTCGTCGCCCCACTGTGCCCGCCGGTCGGCGGTGGTGTGCACCCCGCCGAACGAGGTGGCAGCCGCGACCAGCCGGGACGCGTCGAGGAACCGGGCCACCCGGTCGGCGTCGCCGAGGTCGAACGAGAGCACCCCGGGCATCCGTCGCATCTGGACCGAGGCGACCGGGTACGCCGGGTCCTCCGGCAACCCGGGCCAGCGCAGGCCGGTGACGTCGGCGCGGCCGGCGAGCAGCCGGGCGAGCGCCTCGGCGTTGCCGGTCTGCCGGGCCAGCCGCAGGTCCATGGTGGCCAGCGAGCGGTGGGCCAGCCAGCAGTCGAACGCCCCGGGTGTTCCGCCGGTGGTGGTCCGCCAGGCGGTCACCGGGTCGAGCATCTCGGCGGAGCGGCTCGCCACGTATCCGAGCAGCAGGTCGGAGTGGCCGGTGAGCGCCTTGGTGCCGGAGGCCACCACGACGTCGGCGCCGAGGTCCAGCGGTCGCTGCCCGAGCGGCGTGGCGGTGGTGTTGTCGACGGCGACCAGCGCCCCGGCGGCGTGCGCGGCGGCGGCCAGCGCGGACACGTCGGCCACGTCCAGGCCGGGGTTCGCCGGGGTCTCCAGCAACACCAGGCGGACGCCCTCGAACGACGGGTGCGGCCCGGCGGTCGGCACGAAGCCGACGCGCACCCCGATCCCGGACAGGGTGTCGGTGGCGAAGGCACGCACCGGGAAGTATCCGTCGGCGGGGAGGAGCACGGTGTCCCCGGGGCGCAGCAGCGCCAGCAGCAGCCCGGTGATGGCCGCCTGGCCGCTGGCGAAGACCCGGCAGTCCCCGCCCTCCAGTTCCCCGACAGCCGCCTCCAGCAACCGCCGGGTGGGGTTGTCCGGCCGGCCGTACCCGTTCGGTGCCGCCTCCGGCCCCCGCCAGGGGTCGAGATGGTAGGGCGCGGCGAAGACCGGCCCAGGCAGGAACGGCTCCCCCGGTGCCGCCGCGGGCAGCCCGGCGTGCGCGCTACGGGTGCCGTCACCCCACTCGGTCATCGCCACCTCACTCGTACGACTCGGGCTTCGCGGTCCGGCTCATCAGGGCGTCCACGGCGAGCCGCGGGTCCATTCCCTCGTGGCAGATCCGCTCGATCTGCTCGGTGATCGGCATCTCCACCCCGTGCGCCCGGGCCAGGTCCCGGATGGCCAGGCAGCTCTTCACCCCCTCGGCGGTCTGCCGGGTGGCCGCCTGGGCCTGCTCCAGGGTCTCCCCGCGGCCCAGGTGCTCGCCGAAGGTGCGGTTGCGGGCCAGCGGTGAGGCGCAGGAGGCGACCAGGTCGCCCATGCCGGCCAGGCCGGCGAAGGTGATCGGGTCGGCGCCGAGCGCCACACCCAGCCGGGCGGTCTCGGCCAGGCCGCGGGTCATCAGCATCGCCCGGGTGTTGTCGCCGAAGCCCATCGCCGTGGCGATCCCGTACGCCAGCGCGATCACGTTCTTGACCGCTCCGCCCAGCTCGCAGCCGACCACGTCGTCGTTGGTGTACGGGCGGAAGTACGGCGTCCGGATCGACGACTGGACCAGGGCGGTCCGGCGGCTGTCGGTGCCGGCGACCACGGTCGCGGCGGGCTGCTCGGCGGCGATCTCCGGGGCCAGGTTGGGCCCGGAGACGACCACCACCCGGTCGGCCGGTACCCCGGCGGTCTCCATGATCACCTGGCTCATCCGCTTGGTGGTGCCCAGCTCGATGCCCTTCATCAGGGAGACCAGCGTGGCGTCGGAGTCCAGGTACGGGGTCCACTCGGCGAGGTTGCCGCGCAGCGTCTGCGACGGTACGGAGAGCACCACCACTCCGGCCCCGGCGATCGCCTCCTCGGCGTCTCCGGTCGCGGTGACCCGGTCGGGCAGCCGCACGTCCGGCAGGTAGTCCGGATTGCGGCGCCCGGTCCGGATCGCCTCGGCCACCGCCGGCCGCCGGGCCAGGATCGTCACGTCCCGGCCGGCGTCGGCGAGGATCTTGGCGAACGCCGTCCCCCACGATCCCGCCCCCAGCACCGCGACATGCCCGCTCATGCCGTCGCCTCCCCATGGTCGGCGAAGGCCTGCGGCACCACCGCGCCGAGCCGGCCGATTCGCTCGCTCATTCGGTCACCTCGGTGGAACGGGTGCGGGCGGGACGCTCCCAGAGCGGCGGTGGGGTGCCCCCACGGATCTCGGCGACCATGTCCCGGATCCGCAGCATGATCGTGTCGGTCATCTCCTCCAGGACGGCCCGGCTCGGCGTGGCGCCCGCCCAGCGGCTCAGGTCGATCGGCGGCCCGGCGACCACCGTCACCGGGGTCCGCGGGCGCAGCCCGAGCCGGGCGGTCCGCGGATCGAACATCTTCTCCGGCCCGCACATCGCGACCGGAATCACCGGTGCGCCGGTGGCCAGCGCCAGCCGGGCCGCTCCGGTCTTGCCCTTCATCGGCCACAGGTCCGGTTCGCGGGTGGTGGTCCCCTCCGGGTAGATCACCACCGCGCCGCCCGCCCGCACCGCGGCGACCAGCTTCTCCAGCGACTTGGCCGCCTCGACGCTGCCGCGCTCCACCGGGATCTGCTTGCACTGGTGCAGGATCCAGCCGATCACCGGCAACCGGAACAGGCTGGCCTTGCCCAGGTATCGCGGCCAGCGCCCGGAGTCGTAGATGAAGTGCGCGGAGACCAGCGGGTCAGCGTGCGAGATGTGGTTCGGCACGATGATGAAGCCGCCCTCGCGGCGCAGGTGCTCCATGCCCCGCCAGGTGCGCCGCGTCCAGACGGTCAACACCGGCTTGACCAGCACCACGGCGAACCGTCGCCAGAATCCCAGCTTCCGCGGTGCCACCCTGCCTCCTCGTACTGCCCCGACCCACGTGCCGAACGCCCCCGGGACGAAATCATGCCTGCTCGCCGCGGGTCCGGCCAGTGAGGGTACCGCCGCCCGACTGGCAGGATGGTGGCGTGCCCGAGCCGACCTGGACCGCGGTGGTGCCGGTGAAGCGCCTCGGGGCGGCGAAGAGCCGCCTGCGGGGCGCACTGCCCGCCGTACCCCATGCGGACCTGGCGCTGGCCCTGGCGGCCGACACGGTCCGCGCGGTGCGGGCCTGCCCGGCCGTCGGCGAGGTCCTCGTGGTCACCGACGACCCGCGGGTGGCGGCGGAGGCTAGGGCGGCCGGCGCGCGGGTCGTGGCGGACCCGGCCGTCGGGCTGAACGGCGCCTTCCGGCGCGGCGCGGCCGTCGCCGGTCCGGGCGCCGCGGTGGCCGGGCTCACCGCCGACCTGCCGGCGCTACGCCCGGCCGAGCTGGCCGCGGCGCTCCGTGCCGTCCCGGCCGGCCCGCCCGGGGTACGCCGATTCGTGGCCGACGAGCCGGGAAGCGGCACCGTGCTGCTCGCCGCGCCGGCCGGCGTGCCGCTGGACCCCAGGTTCGGGGTGGACTCGGCGGCGGCCCACACCGCGAGCGGGGCGCTGCCGCTGCGCGGCGACTGGCCGACCCTGCGCCGGGACGTGGACACCGCCGCCGACCTGGCCGCCGCCGCCCGGCTGGGCTCGGGGCCCCGCACGGCGGCGCTGCTCGCCAGGCCCGTCGGGTACGGTGCTGGCATGCAGGGCACGGTGGCCACCTACGACGCGTCGACGCGCAGCGGCGTGCTGCTTCTCGACGACGGCACCGAGCTGCCCTTCCCGGCCCGCGCCTTCGACGCCTCCGGGCTGCGGCTGCTCCGGCTCGGTCAGCGGGTCCGGATCGAGCGGGACGGCGCCGGCGAGATCATCCGCGTGACGTTGCCGACGATGGCCTGAGCAACCTGCCCCGAGTTCATTTTCCGTTCACCCTGATCGGGGAATCATGAGGTGGTGAGCACCCCTCGCGAACGCCCCGAGAGTCCGCAGCACGTCCTCGACCCGGACGCGCCCCGCAACGGCGCCCCGACCCGCGGCGCCGACGGCCGTTTCCGCCGGGTCCGTCCGCCCGAGGAGGACATCGCGGAGCAGGCCGGCCCGGACGCCGCGGCGGCCTCCACCGGGCTGGAGGAGTCCCTCGACCCGGTCGAGGGCCCGGGCCCGGTGCCGGGCGCCGAGCCGCCGGCGGCGCAGCCGCTGCCCGAGGACCGGTTTCTCAACCGGGAACTCTCCTGGCTCGACTTCAACGCCCGGGTGCTCGCGCTCGCCGAGGACCGGCGCACCCCGCTGCTGGAGCGGGTGAAGTTCCTGGCCATCTTCGCCAGCAACCTGGACGAGTTCTACATGGTGCGGGTGGCCGGTCTGAAGCGCCGGCTCTCCGCCGGCCTGCCGGTACGCGGCGGCGACCGGCTGCCGTTGCGTACCCAGCTGGAGCTGATCGGGGAGAAGACCGCCGACCTGGTGGCCCGGCACGCCGCCTGCTTCGTCGACGACGTGCTGCCGAAGCTGGCCGACGAGGAGATCCGGATCCTGCGCTGGAGCGACCTGGACGACCCGGAACGGGAGCGGCTGCGTACCTGGTTCCGGGAGCACATCTTCCCGGTGCTCACCCCGCTCGCCGTGGACCCGGCGCACCCGTTCCCGTACATCTCGGGGCGGTCGTTGAACCTCGCCGTGTCGGTCCGCGACCCGGACGGCGGTTCGGAGCTGTTCGCCCGGGTGAAGGTGCCCAACAACGTGCCCCGCTTCGTCCGGGTCGCCCGGGACTCCCCCGGCGTCCGGTTCATCCCCGTCGAGGACCTCATCTCGGTGCACCTCGGGCAGCTCTTCTCCGGGATGCAGGTGGTCGAGTGCCACCTGTTCCGGGTCACCCGCAACGCCGAGGTGGAGGTGGACGAGGACCGCGACGAGGACCTGCTCCAGGCCCTGGAGCGGGAGCTCGCCCGGCGCCGCTTCGGCCCGCCGGTCCGGCTGGAGGTCGCCGCCTCGATCTCCGACCACATGCTGGAGCTGCTCGTCCGGGAGCTGGACATGCACGACCAGGAGGTGCTGCGGGTGCCCGGCCTGCTGGACCTCTCCGCGCTCTGGCAGGTGTACGGCGAGGCCGACCGCCCCGAGCTCAAGGACCCCTCGTTCGTGCCGGCGACCCACCCCCGGCTCACCGAGGGCGAGGTGCCGCGCAGCGTCTTCGCCACCCTTCGCGACGGGGACGTGCTGGTGCACCACCCGTACCACTCGTTCGCCACCAGCGTGCAGCGCTTCATCGAGCAGGCGGCCGCCGACCCCAGCGTGCTGGCCATCAAGCAGACCCTCTACCGCACCAGCGGCGATTCCCCGATCGTGGACGCGCTGGTCGACGCGGCCGCCGCCGGCAAGCAGGTGGTGGTGCTGGTCGAGCTGAAGGCGCGCTTCGACGAGGTGGCGAACATCGGCTGGGCCCGCACCCTGGAACGCGCCGGCTGCCACGTCGTCTACGGCCTGGTCGGGCTCAAGACGCACTGCAAGACCGCCCTGGTGGTACGCCAGGAGGGCAACCAGATCCGCCGCTACTGCCACATCGGCACCGGCAACTACCACCCGAAGACGGCCCGACTCTACGAGGACTTCGGCATGCTCACCGCCGACCCGGAGATCGGTGCCGACCTGACCGACCTGTTCAACGTGCTCACCGGCTACAGCCGGCAGACCGCGTACCGACGGCTGCTGGTGGCCCCGCAGGGCATCCGCAGCGGCCTGATCGAACGGATCGAACGGGAGATCGCCCACGTCCGGCTCGGCATGCCCGGGCTGGTGCAGTTCAAGGTGAACGCCCTGGTGGACGAGGAGATCACCGACGCGCTCTACCGGGCCTCCCTGGCCGGTGTCCACGTCGACCTGCTGATCCGTGGCATGTGCACGCTGCGCCCCGGGGTGCCCGGGCTGTCGGAGAACATCCGGGTCCGCTCGATCCTCGGCCGGTTCCTCGAGCACTCGCGCATCTTCCGGTTCGGCAACAACGGCGACGCCGAGTTCTGGATGGGCTCGGCCGACCTGATGCACCGCAACCTGGACCGCCGGGTGGAGGCGCTGGTGCAGGTGAGCGATCCGGTCGCCCGGGCCGAACTCGACTACGTGCTGACCGCCGCGTTCAGCCCCGAGGTGGACGCGTTCGAACTGGCCGGGGAGGGCAGCTGGAGCCGGCGTACCGGCACCGACGACGAGCCGCTGACGCACCTGCAGGAGCTGCTGCTGCACCGGGTCGGCGGAACGGCGAGCTGAGCGGGCCACGGCCTGTTCGGACCGGGCTTACGGTGAGCGTATGACGGACGAGCCGGTGCGGATCCGGGCGGCGGGCGGGGTCGTCTGGCGGCCCGCCCCTGGCGGCGTCGAGGTCTGCCTGGTGCACCGCCCCCGGTACGGCGACTGGTCGCTGCCCAAGGGCAAGCTGGACGCCGGGGAACACCCGCTGCGCGCCGCCGTCCGCGAGGTCGCCGAGGAGACCGACGTCCGGGCCGTGCCGCAGGTGCGCCTGCCCACCGTCCGCTACCGCAGCGAGGGCCGGCCGAAGGCGGTCGACTACTGGTCGATGCGGGCCGTCGCGGAAGGCGGCTTCCAGCCGGAAACCGAGGTCGACGAGGTGCGCTGGCTCGGGCTCGACGAGGCGGCCCGCCGGGTCAGCTACCCGCACGACGCCGAGGTGATCGGCGCGTTCGCGGCGCTGCCCCCGGTGACCGGCACCGTGCTGCTGGTCCGGCACGCGCACGCCGGCAGCCGGGGCACCTGGACCGGCCCGGACACCGGCCGGCCGCTGGACGCGCAGGGCTGGGCCCAGGCGCAGGCGCTGGCCGAGCTGGTGGCCCTGGTCCGTCCGGTCCGCCTGCTCTCCGCCTCGGCCCGCCGTTGCGTGCAGACCCTCGACCCGGCGGCCGCCCTGCTGGACCTGCCGATCGAGGTGACCGGTGACCTGGACGAGCCGAAGCCCGGCCAGCAGCCGGACGAGTGTGCCCTCGCCGGGGCGGCCCGCGTCGCCGCGCTGGCCGTCGCGGGTGAGCCGGTCGCCGTGTGCAGTCAGGGAAAGGTGATCCCGGGCATGCTGGAACGGTTGACCGGCCGGGCCGACGACTTCACCACCCCGAAGGGTGGCGGCTGGCTGCTCGCCTTCACCGGGGACCGCCTGCTCGCCGCCGATCGACTGTAGGGACGGGCCCCCGGTCACGCGCGTCTACCGGGCCTGGGCACGGGGAAGGGCGCCCACCGAGAACGGTGGACGCCCTTCCCTGCCGGTACGGTCAGCGCCGCGTGGCGGCCTTCTTGGCCGGTGCCTTCTTCGCGGGCGCCTTCTTGGCGGCCGTGCTCTTGGCCGCCGTGGTCTTCTTCGCCGCGGTGGTCCGCTTGGCCGCGGGCGCCTTCTTGGCCGCCGTGGTCTTCTTCGCCGCGGCGGTCTTGGCCGGGGCGGCCTTCTTCGTCGGCGCGGCCTTCTTGGCGGCGGTGGTCTTGGTGGCCTTCGCCGCCGTGGTCTTCTTGGCGGCACCCGCCGCGGTGGTCTTCTTCGCCGCGGTCGCCTTGGCCCCGGTCGCCTTCGCACCGGTGGTCTTGGCGGCGGCCGCGGCAATCTTCTTGGCGGCGGCCGTGGCCTTCGGCACCTTGCCGGCGGCCACCATCTCCTTGAACCCGGCACCCGGGCGGAAGGTCGGGACGGAGGTCTTCTTGACCTTCACCGCCTCGCCGGTCCGCGGGTTACGCGCTGTTCGGGCGCCTCGGACACGCTTTTCGAACGCTCCGAAACCGGTGATCGCCACCTTCTCGCCCTTGGTGACCGCCGCCTGGACCTCAGCGAGGACCGCGTCGAGCGCGGCCGTCGCCGTCTTCCGGTCCCCCAGGCGAACGGCGAGCGCCTCGATGAGCTCGGCCTTGTTCACGACTTCCTCCCGATTGTGCAACTGACTCGACGCGAGCCATTCTGCGCGCACGGTATGCCCTGTGCTGCCTGGACACAAACATTCGGTGGAAAAAAGGCCTTGTGTCGTAACGGATTCGCCCCCACCCGCCGGTCGGGTGGGGGCGAAAACCGCTGTGTGTTCCGGCGTACGGCTATGCCACCGAGGGCAGGAACGGCGACCGGGACGCCTCGTACGCGCTGATCTCAGGCTCGTGTCGGAGGGTGAGTCCAATGTCATCCAAGCCCTCCATCAGCCGCCAACGGCTGTGGTCGTCCAGCGGGAAGGCCCAGGTGGCATCCCCGGCGTGGACCTGGCGGGCGGTGAGGTCGACCGTGATCGGGGTGGTCGGGTCGGCTTCCACCAGATCCCAGAGTTCCTCCACCGCTTTCAATTCCAGCTCCACCGGAAGGAGACCTTCCTTCAGCGCGTTGCCACGGAAGATGTCGCCGAAGCGGGGAGAGATCACGGCCCGGAAGCCCCAGTCCCGCAGCGCCCAGACGGCGTGCTCACGCGAGGAACCCGTACCGAACTCGGGGCCGGCGATGAGAATCGACGCACCCGAATGGGATTGATCATTGAGAACGAATGCCGGATCCTCCCGCCACGCGTTGAAGAGCCCGTCCGCGAAACCCGTTCGCGTCACCCGCTTGAGGTACACGGCGGGAATGATCTGATCGGTGTCCACGTTGGATCGGCGCAACGGCACGGCAGTGCCGGTGTGGGTGGTGAACTTGTCCATCTCTCGGCTGCCCTTCTAGAGGTCGGCGGGGGCGGCCAGCCGGCCGACCACGGCGGTGGCGGCGGCGACCGGCGGGGACACCAGGTGGGTGCGCCCGCCCCGGCCCTGGCGGCCCTCGAAGTTGCGGTTGGAGGTCGAGGCCGAACGCTGGCCCGGCGAGAGGGTGTCCGGGTTCATGCCCAGGCACATGGAGCAGCCGGCGAAGCGCCACTCGGCGCCGGCGTCGGCGAAGACCTTGTCCAGCCCCTCCGCCTCGGCCGCCTCGCGGACCGCGGCGGACCCGGGTACCACCAGCATGCGTACGCCGTCGGCGACCTGGTGGCCGCGCAGCACGTCGGCGGCGGCCCGGAGGTCCTCCAGCCGGCCGTTGGTGCAGGAGCCGACGAAGACCACGTCGACGGCGAGGTCGCGCAGCGGCGTGCCGGGCGCGAGGTCCATGTACTCCAGCGCCCGACGGGTGGCGGCTCGTTCGGACTCGGTGACGAACTCCTCCGGGTCCGGCACGGCCGAGCCCAGCGGCGCGCCCTGACCCGGGTTGGTGCCCCAGGTGACGAACGGGGTGATCCGGCTGGCATCCAGGGTCACCTCCGCGTCGAAGGTCGCTCCCTCGTCGGTGGGCAGGGTCCGCCAGTACGCCACCGCCGCGTCCCACTCGGCGCCCTGCGGTGCGTTCGGCCGCCCCTTCAGGTACGCGAAGGTGGTCTCGTCCGGCGCGATCATGCCGGCCTTGGCACCCCACTCGATGGACATGTTGGCGATGGTCATCCGGCCCTCCATGGAGAGGTCGCGGATCGCCTCGCCCCGGTACTCCACGATGTGGCCGCGCCCGCCGCCGGTGCCGACCTGAGCGATCAGCGCCAGCACCAGGTCCTTGGCGGTGACGCCCGGAGCGAGTCGGCCGGTGACGTTCACCGCCATGGTCTTCGGTCGGGCCTGCGGCAGCGTCTGGGTGGCCAGCACGTGCTCCACCTCGCTGGTGCCGATGCCGAAGGCGAGCGCGCCGAACGCGCCGTGGGTGGCGGTGTGCGAGTCGCCACAGACGATCGTCATGCCCGGCTGGGTGAGACCCAGCTGCGGGCCGATGACGTGCACGATGCCCTGGTTCTCGTCACCCAGCGGGTGCAGCCGTACGCCGAACTCGGCGCAGTTGCGGCGCAGCGTCTCGATCTGGGTGCGGGAGGTGGGATCCGCGATGGTGAGCAGGTCTCCGCGGCGGGACCGGAACGCGGGATCGTCGTACCCGGTCGGGGTGTTGTGGTCCTCGGTCGCGATCGTCAGGTCGGTACGACGGACCCGGCGGCCGGCCAGCCGCAGCCCGTCGAACGCCTGCGGGCTGGTGACCTCGTGGAGCAGGTGCAGGTCGATGAAGAGCAGGTCCGGCTCGCCGGCGGCGGAGCGGACCAGGTGCGCGTCCCAGACCTTCTCGGCCAGGGTCCTCGGTTGAGTGACTCCCACCATCTGGACATCCTAAATTCTGGGAGGTAAATTTCGGCTTGTGGGACACAGTATGAGCGGTGTCGGCGTTCTCGACAAGGCGGTGGTCATTCTGGCCGCCTGTGTCGACGGCGCCAGCCTGGCCGAACTCGTTGAACGCACCAAGCTGCCCCGGGCCACCGCGCACCGGCTGGCACAGGCGCTGGAGATCCACCGGATGCTGGTTCGGGACACCCAGGGCCGATGGCGCCCCGGCCCCCGGCTCGGCGAGCTGGCCAACGCCGCGCCGGACGTGCTGCTGACCTCGGCCGAGCCGCTGCTCGGCGCGCTGCGCGACGCCACCGGCGAGAGTGCCCAGCTCTATCTGCGTCGCGCCGACGAGCGGGTCTGCGTGGCCGCGGCCGAGCGGGCCAGCGGCCTGCGGGACACCGTGCCGATCGGTTCGGTGCTGCCCATGACGGCCGGCTCGGCCGCCCAGATCCTGCTCGCCTGGGAACCGCCGGAGGCGGTCATGCCGCTGCTGCCCCGGTCGAAGTTCACCGGCCGCACCCTGGCCGAGGTCCGCCGCCGCGGCTGGGCGCAGAGCGTCGCCGAGCGGGAGGCCGGTGTGGCGAGCGTCTCCGCCCCGATCCGCGACCGCACCGGCCGAGTGATCGCGGCGATCAGCATCTCCGGCCCGATCGAACGCCTCGGCCGCCGACCCGGCGAACGTCACGCCATGGCCGTGGTCCGCGCCGGCCAACGCCTCTCCGGCCTCTGATCCCCTCCGAACCCCGTGGCGGGAACGGCGAACGGCCCGGCTCGCATGAGCGAACCGGGCCGTTCGGTGTGGTAGCCCCGACCGGATTCGAACCGGCGCTACCGCCTTGAGAGGGCGGCGTCCTGGGCCGCTAGACGACGGGGCCAGGGACTTTTCCTGTTCACCGCCCAGACGAGCGGTGCGGACGTAGTCTAGCGGCACCACCTACGGGCCGCGCGACGGGGTCCCGGGCCGACCGGGCGCCAGCGGGCGGACCGGACCCGGCCCAGCCCGCCCCTGACGGCAACCGGACACGCAGCCGGCTCACCCGCCTGGACGGGCACGGACACGAAACAGCCCGCCCCATCAGGTGGGACGGGCTGTGCACGCTGTAGCCCCGACCGGATTCGAACCGGCGCTACCGCCTTGAGAGGGCGGCGTCCTGGGCCGCTAGACGACGGGGCCAGAACAATCTGCTTCCTCGCCGTGGAGGCGGGGAAGCTGCACTCTATCAGAGATCATCATCCACCCCTCTCACGAGGGGCGGAGCGGAACTCCGCCAGAATCCAGCGTCCCGGGATTCTCGCGAATCCGCGGTTGCGCTGGGGTACCAGGACTCGAACCTAGACTAACTGAACCAGAATCAGTCGGGCTGCCAATTACCCCATACCCCATTGGCCCCTTGCGGTGCCGGGAATGAACTTTACCCTCCCGGTGCCGGCAGGCCAAATCCAACCCCTCGAACCGCCCGTGACCAGCGGAAACGAGACGTCGGACGCATCAGGCGACCGGCACCACCGGGTTGGCGAGTTCGCCGATCCCCTCGATCCGCACGGTGACCGTATCCCCGTCGGTGAGCGGGCTAACCCCCGCCGGGGTCCCGGTCAGGACCACGTCACCGGGAAGCAACGTCATCACATGGGAGATGTACGACACCAGGGCCGGCACGTCGAAGACCATGTCCTTGGTCCGGCCGAGCTGGCGTACCTCCATCTCCTCCGGGTTGCGACCCACCTCACAGCGGATCTCCAGGTCGGCGACGTCCAGCCCGGTGGTGATCCACGGGCCCAGCGGGCAGAAGGAGTCGAAGCCCTTGGCGCGGGTCCACTGGCCGTCGGAGCGCTGCAGATCCCGAGCGGTGACGTCGTTGGCGCAGGTGTAGCCGAAGATGGCCCGCTCGGCGGCGGCCCGGTCGGCACGCCGCGCGCCAGGGGCACCGATCACCACCGCCAGCTCCGCCTCGTGCTCCACCTGCTTCGAGAAGATCGGCAGGCGGATCGCGTCCCGCGGGCCGATCACCGAGGTGGAGGGCTTGAGGAAGAGCAACGGCTCCTTGGGCACCTCGCTGCCGTGCTCCGCGGCGTGCTCGGCGTAGTTGCGGCCGACACAGACCACCTTGCTCGGCAGGATCGGCGAGAGCAGCCGGACGTCGGAAAGCGCCCAGCGGGCGCCGGAGAACTGGATCTGTCCGAACGGATGCCCCTCGATCTCGGCGATGGTCAGGCCCTGCGGCCCGGCCTCCGACTCGCCCTCGACGACCCCGAACGACATTCCCTTGGCATGAGCGAAACGAGCGATACGCACCCGGCCAATCTATCCCCGCGTGCCGCCCGTGCCGCGCGGGACGCGGTCACGCCACGTCATCCCGATCGGGACGCGCCAGAGTACGCGGCCGCCGGCCGCCCGGGGCGGGTATGTCGACTTCGTACCCGCACGGCGGGCCGGGGACCATAGCTTCGGGTCCGGAGGTGCGTTCGTATGCCTGCAACGAGACGACACCACAGGTCCCTGGCAGTAATCGTGAACTGCCTCGGCGTCATCGCCGCCGTACCGGCCCTGCCCGCCGCGGCGCCCCGGGCGGTGGCCGCGCCCGCGAACCCGGCACCGGCGGCGGCCCAGGCCTCCCCGGTGGCCACCCCGGTCCAGACCGGGATGCCGGCGGCCCCACCAGCGGTGCCGCCCGCGAAGCCGCCACCCGTCCAGATGTCGAAGCCGCCGATCACCGTGCGGGTGGCGGCGGCCAACACCCCGGCGCCCGGCTACCAGATCCAGGTCCTCAACGCCGGGAACACCCCGGTCGAGACGACCCTCCGGCAGGAGCTGCCGACCGGATCGCGGGCGACCACGGTGACCGGGGGCGGTCGGACGACCCCCGTGGCGGGGGCGTCCAACGCCAACGAGGTGACCTGGCGGCTTAAGCTGCCGCCACGGAGCACCACCACCCTGAACACCGCGCTCAGCATGACGGTGTCCGGGCAGCCGGTGACCGCGCCGGCCTGCGCGTACGGCACCGACGGCACCCGGCCGTACGACTGCGCCACGGCGACCTGGACGGGGCCGGCGGTACCCGCCACGAAGGCTGCGGCGGCGGCACCGATGTGGCAGCGATCGTCGGTCCAGCTGGCCGCGTTGGCCGCTCTCCTGGTCGTCACCGGCGGCGTGCTCTGGTGGTGGTTGGGCCGCCGCCGGCGGCGCTCCGGCGTGGCGTCGGACGATGCGGCGACGACGAGCGCCGGCGCCCCGGCCGTCGCCGGCGGGGCCCGCGGCCCGGCGGACCGCGGCACGGTCTACCCGCGCGCGGCGATGCCCTCGCCGGCCGGGCGACGCCGCACGCCGCCGGTCTGGCTGATGATCGGGGTGGCGGCGGCGGTGCTGGCCGGTGTGGTCGGCGCGGCGGCGTGGACCGCCACCCAGCGGGTCGCCGCGATCGACACCGCCAAGCAGCCGACCAGCGGCGCGTGGATGGGCAAGAGCGTGACCGGGGCGGTCGGCGTCCCGCTGCGCGAGGCCGCGTTCGAGTTCACCGTCTACCGGGTGGCGTGCGGCGCCGGGAACCTCCCCTCGGCCTCGAAGGGCGGGCGGCAGTGCCTGGCCACGGTCGGGGTGCGCAACCTCACGTCGGGCGAGCAGACCTGGCACGGGCAGTTGCAACGGGCGTACCTGCCGGGCGGCAACTGGGTCGCCGCCGACGAGGACGCCACCCGGGTCGCCAACCTCGGGCAGGACATCTTCGCCCAGCCGGTCGCCGCGGGCAGCCGGGTGCTCCTGCCGCTGGTCTTCAGCGTCGGCGGCAGCGACCAGCCGAAGCAGTTGGAGCTGCGCAGCGGGGTCTTCTCCGCCGGGGTGCGGGTGGACGTGCCCTGACCGGCGGTCGGGCGGCGGTCGTACCCTGGGGTCCGTGACCGCCGCCCTCGTCCCCGCCGCCGCCCTGACCGCGGCCGACTGGCACGCCCGGCGGCGCGCCCACGAGGAGCGGGTGGACGCCTGGTTGGCGCCGCACCTCTCCCGCCGGCGAGGCGGGGTCAAGCACCCGGTGGAGGACTTCCTCTTCACCTACTACTCGCACCGCCCCGCCCAGCTGCGCCGATGGCACCCGGGTGCGGGAGTGGTGCTGCCCGAGGCGGACCCGGCCGAGTTCGGCCGGGACTACCGCGCCACCACCGCCGGGCTCACCCTCGACACCGATGGGGTACGCGCGCGGCGCGCGGAGTCGATCACCTGGATCCGTGCCCTGCTCGCGGCGACCGCCGGCCGCCCGGCCCACCTCGGCTGTTTCGGGATGCACGAGTGGGCGATGGTCTACCGGCAGACCCAGGACGAGGTACGCCACAACGCCTGGCCGCTGCGGCTCGGCCCGGAGGCCACCGCCGCCGTCGTCGAGGAGCGCGGCGTGCGCTGCAGCCACTTCGACGCGTACCGGTTCTTCACCGCGCCGGCCCGGCCCCTGAACCTGCTCACCCCGACCCGGGAGACCCAGCACGCGCTGGAGCAGCCGGGCTGCCTGCACGCCAACATGGACCTCTACAAGTGGGCGTACAAGCTCTCCCCGCTGGTGCCGTCGGAGCTGGTCGGGGACTGCTTCGCGCTGGCCCGGGACATCCGCGTGCTGGACATGCGGGCCAGCCCGTACGACCTGGCCGACCTGGGGTACCCGCCGGTGCGGGTGGAGACGCCGGAGGGCCGGGCCGAGTACGCCGCCGCCCAGCGCGGGTTCGCCGAGCGGGCCGCCCCACTACGGGCCCAGCTGCTCGCGGCGACCGACTGACCGGCTCCCGCTCAACCCGGTCCCGCGTTCCGGACTCAGCCCGGCGGATACCCCCGGTGGACCGCCCACTCCGGGGCGAGGATCGACATGACGGTGGCGTCCACCCAGTGCTCGCCGTCGCGGAGCACCTGGCGCAGCGTCCCCTCGGCGACGAAGCCGACCTTCTCGTAGACGTGCCGGGCGCGCGGGTTGAACGCGAACACCTCCAGCGCGATCCGGTGCAGGCCGAGCTGCTCGAAGCCGTACCCGACGATCAGCCGCACCGACTCGGTGCCGAGCCCCCGGTCCCGGCCGGCCGGGCCGATCAACGTACGGAAGTTGCAGCTGCGGTTGTGGCCGTCCCATTCGTTGAGGACCACCTCGCCGACGCAGGCCCCGGTCGCCTTGTCCACCACGGCCAGGTCGAGCCGATCGGTCTGGCTGTTACGGGTGCCGTACCAGGCCCGCAGCCGGCCCAGGTCGAACCCGTCCCCCGGCGGGCTGCCGGTCATCCGGACCACCTCCGGGTCGGCTATGGCCGCCTGGAATGTCGCGACGTCGTCGTCGACGAACGGGCGCAGCACGACCCGGTCACCGGTGAGGGTGGGCTTGACGGAGAAGTCGACGGGCACGCGGCGAATTGTGGGCTGCGCGCCGATCGACCTCAAACCGTTTTTCCGGACAGGGCCGATCAGTCGCCGTCCACCCGGCGGTCGCGCTTGCGCTGGGACTGGCGCTTCTTCTCGGCCAGGCGCCGCTCCTTCGCCCCGCGGGACGGGCGGGTCGGGCGGCGGGGTTTCGGCGGCGGGGCGACCGCCTCACGCAGCAGGGCGACCAGCCGGTCGCGGGCGGCCTCCCGGTTGGCCAGTTGCGCCCGGTGCTCGCTGGCGGCCACGGTCAGCACGCCGTCGACCAGCCGGCCGGCGAGCCGCTCCAGCGCGCGGGCGCGCAGCGGCTCGGGCACGCTGGGCGAGCCGGCCAGGTCGAAGCTGAGCTCCACCCGGGAGTCGGCCGTGTTGACGCCCTGCCCACCCGGCCCCGACGAGCGGGAGAAGCGTTCCCGCAGCTCGGCGCCGGGGACCACGAGCCGGTCGGTCACCCGCAGTCCGTCGTCCACGCCCCGAGGCTATCGCCCTGACTGCTGCCTCGGCATCGGAGTTACCGTCGGGGTTGGCGTCGGGGTGGCCCGCTCGTGGTCGGCACCGGCGGCGGCGTATGCGACAGCCCCGATCAGCAGCAGCGCGATCACACCGATCTTCGTGGCCGCCAGCCGGATGAGCAGCCACGCCGTCCGACGAAGCACCGGCACCCTCTTCTTGATGATCTGGTAGTCGTCCCATCTGCACCGCGCCCGCGCGTAGGCGGCACCCGTCACACCGCCGAGCAGGATGCCCACGGCCAGCAGGACTGCCATGAGAGATCGCTCCACCCACGTCAGTATCCACACTCAGCGTGATATTTCCATGGCCCGATGGCTCCGCGCCGGGTATCTGACAGTTCACGCGATCTTGCTGGGCTGCTCGGGAGCGTCGGCCGCCGACGCGAGCACCCGCCGAAGGACATCACGCTGCGTGAGAGCCGGCGCCCCGCTGTGGCCCGCCGCTCAGCCGCCCCGGCCGATGATGGTGTCGGCGGTCTGCTGCACCTGGTCGATCGGGATCGCGAACCCGATGCCGATCGAGCCGTTGCCGTCGATCGTGGCGATGGCCGTGTTCACCCCGACCACCTCGCCCCGCGCGTTGACCAGCGGGCCACCCGAGTTACCCGGATTGATCGAGGCGTCGGTCTGGACCGCGGTGTGCCGGCCGTTGCCGATGCGTACCTGCCGGTTGAGCGCGCTGACGATGCCGGCGGTCACCGTGCCGGCCAGCCCGAGCGGGGAACCGACCGCGAGCACCGGCTCGCCGACCCGGGTGGAGTTGGGTTTGGCCAGCGGCAGCGGCGACAGTCCGGCCGAGGCGGGCACCTTGAGCACCGCGAGGTCGCTGCTCGGTTCCCGGCCCACCACCTCGGCGGTGAACCGGCGGCCGTCGGAGGTCTCCACGGTCACCGGGCCGGAGCCGCCCTTGGCCAGGATGTGGTCGTTGGTCACGATGTGCTGCTCATGGTCGATGGCGAAGCCGGAGCCGCTGGCGGACGCCCCGGACGCGCCGCCGACCAGCACCGAGACCACCCCGGGCACGGTCTTCTCGGCGGCGGTGACCAGCTCCCCCGGCACCGGCGCGGCGGAGGCCGCTGCGGGCCCCGGTGCGTCCCGGCCGGCCACCCAGCTGCCGGCCGCCGCCCCGGAGAGCGTGGAGAGGGCCACCACCGCCAGCGCGCTCAGCAGCCGGCCGCGCCAGCTCCGTGGCCGCGGGCCGCGCTCCGATCCGGGTACGTCCCAGCGCCCACGCCCGTCCGGATCCAGCTCCGGCGAGACGAACCACGGGCCGCGTGGCTCGCCGAGTCCGGTCTGCACTGCCATACCTGGCTCCTCACGTGTCGTGCCGACATCGCGGATGGGTGGTGCGGATCAGGGCAGGCGGGAGAACCACCGCAGGGATCCGGCTGCCGCGCCCATGGCGAAGACCAGTCCCAGGCCGATGAAGCGGGCGGAGATGTCCTGCCGTTCCTTGCGGTAGCCGACCGACGTGCCGATGTCCTCGTACACGGCGCGCAGTTCGGCGCTGCTGGACGCCTCGTGGAAGCCACCCCCGGTCTCCTCGGCGACCGCCTTGAGGGTCTGCCCGTCGACCGGCACCTGGATCGCCCGCCCGCCCCGGTCGACGAAGCCGGACGGGGTGCCGAAGGAGATCGCGTGCACCGGGACCTTGGCCGCCACGGCCTGGGCAGCGGCCTCCATCGGGTCCATCCCGGAGGTGTTCGCACCGTCGGAGAGGATGATGATCCGGGCCGGTGGGGGGTCCTTGACGGCCTTGGCGTCCAGGCTCTTCACCGCGCCCAGCGAGGTGCTGATCGCCTCGCCGATGGCGGTGCCCTGGACGCCGGTGACCCCTTCGGCGAGCCGCCCGATCCCCTCGTGCAGCGCGTCCCGGTCGGTGCCCGGCGGGACCAGCACCGCCGCGCTGCCGGCGAAGGCGACCAGCCCGACGTTGAACTCCTTCGGCAGGCCGTCGGCGAACCGGCGGGCGGCCTGCTTGGCGGCGGTCAGCCGGTCCGGGTCGACGTCGGTGGCGAGCATCGAGGTGGAGACGTCCACGGCCACCATCACGGTGGCGCGTTCCCGGGGCACCCGCACCTCGGCGCTGGGCCGGGCGAAGCCGACCACCAGCAGCGCGAGCATGGCGAGGAAGAGCCCGGCCGGCACGTGCCGGCGCCAGGCCGGTCGCCGCGGCGCGACCCGGTCCAGCAGGCGCAGGTTGGTGAAGCGGACCGCGTAGCGGCTCTGCCGGCGCTGCATCGCCAGGTAGCCGACGAGGAGCACGGCGACGCCGAGCAGGAGCAACAGCCGGGCCGGCGACTGCCAGGTCACGCGACACCTCCCCGAGCCGCGGCGGGCGCGGCAGCCAGGCGGCGCTGGGTGTGCACGTGCCGCACGATGTCGGCGCTCCAATCCCGGTCGGTACGCAGGGCCAGGTGGGTCGCCCCGGACCGGCGCAGCACCTGGCCGACCTGGTCGCGCTGGGCGAGAGCGGCCTGGGCGTACCGCTCCCGCAGGCTCCGGTCCCCGGTCCACACCTCGCGGCGCCGGCCGGTCTCCGGGTCGACCAGGGTGATCAGGCCGACGTCCGGCAGTTCCAGCTCGCGCGGATCGGTCACCTCCACCGCGAGCACCTGGTGCCGGACAGCGAGCCGGCGCAGGACCGGCTCCCAGGGCGGGGCGGCGTCCGGGTCGTCGGGCAGGTCGTCGAGGAAGTCGGAGACGACCACCACGAGGCCGCGGCGGGTGGCCATCCGCTGGACGCCGGCCAGCCCGTCGGCCAGTGTCGGCGCGGCGGCTCCAGCGACGGCTTCAGGTCGCGGCGCGGCGTCAGACGCGCCGAACTGAAGTCGTCGTCGCGGCGCGGCGTCGGACGCGCCGCGCTGGAGTTGTCGCTCCTGTTCGTACCCGCCGGTGCGGGGTGCGCCGAGCAGGGCGCGCAGCAGCCCGAGCAGGTGGGTACGCCCACCGCGCGCCGGGAACCGACGTACGCCGTCCGGGGCGAGCACCTGCGCGCCGAGGCGGTTGCCGACGCCTGCGGTGAGGAAGCCGACCGCCGCCACGGCAGCCACCGCGAGTTCGCGTTTGTCCAGTGTGGCGGTGCCGTACTCCATGCTGGGGCTGGCGTCGACGAGCAGCCAGGTGGTCAGCTCCCGGTCGGCGTCGACCTCGCGGACGTGCGGGACGGTGGTCCGGGCGGTGACCGCCCAGTCCATCCGGCGTACCTCGTCCTCGCCGGGGCGGTACTCCCGGCTGCCGGCCACCTCGCTGCCCGGCCCGGGCAGCAGGCCGCGGTACTGGCCGTGCAGCAACCCGTCGAGGCGGCGGGTGACGGTCAGCTCGAGCCGGCGCAGCCGCTGGTCGGGCGCGAGATCCGCCAGGCCGGGCTCGGGCAGCACCGGGGTTTTGTCCCGGCGCCTCATGCCGCCGCCAGGTCGGGCGCCGTCTCGGGGTGGCCGGAGACGATCCGGGGCGGCGGCACCGCCTCGACCAGCCGACGGACCACCGCGTCGGCGGAGACGCCGTCGGCCACCGCGTCGAAGGAGAGCACCAGCCGGTGGGCGAGCACGTCCACGGCCAGGTCCCGGACGTCCTCCGGAAGCACGTAGTCCCGGCCCCGGATCAGCGCCTGGGCGCGGGCGGCGGCGACCAGGCCGAGGGTGGCCCGCGGGCTCGCCCCGTACGCCAGCAGCGGCGCGAGGTCGGGCAGCCCGAACCGGCCGGGGTCCCGGGTGGCCAGGATGAGCCGGACGACGTACTCGGCGAGTGCGTGGTGGACGAAGATCTGGCTGGCCCGGCGCTGGAGTTCCCGCAACCGGGCCGGGTCGAGCACCTGTCGGGCTGTCGGCCGGTCGCTGCTCATCCGGTAGAGGATGGCCAGCTCGTCGGCGTCGCTCGGGTAGTCGACCACGATCTTCATGAGGAACCGGTCACGCTGCGCCTCGGGGAGCTGGTAGACGCCCTCCGACTCGATCGGGTTCTGGGTGGCGAGCACCAGGAACGGATCGGGGACCGACCAGCTCCGGCCACCGATGGAGACCTGCCGTTCGGCCATCGCCTCCAGCAGCGCCGACTGCACCTTGGCCGGCGCCCGGTTGATCTCGTCGGCGAGCACCAGGTTCGCCATGACCGGACCCAACTCGACGTCGAACGCCTCGGTGGAGGCGCGGTAGATGCGGGTGCCGACGATGTCCGACGGGACCAGGTCGGGGGTGAACTGAATCCGGGAGAAGGTGCCGCCGACGACGGTGGCGAGGGTCTGCGCGGCGAGGGTCTTGGCCACTCCCGGCACGCCCTCCAGCAGGCAGTGCCCGTCGGCGACCATGGCGGTGAGCAGGCGTTCGACGAGGCGGTCCTGCCCGACGATCACGCGCTTCACCTCGAATAGGGTCTGTTCCAGCTCGACGCCGCTCGCGTCGGCATCAACCGGGCTGTGCACGCTGGCCAGGGTGTCCGAGATGTCCGTCACGGTGCTTGCTTCCCGTCCGTGCGGTCGGACAAACGTCGGATTATCGGCCCCTCCGCGGTCGTTCTCGGGCCGGATCGGGATGACTCCCCCGTCCGGTCGGGAACGGCACGAGTGGTGCCAGGCCGACGCAGAGCGGGGCAGCGGCGCAGCGCTGGCCGCTGGGGCGGGTCGGTGGTGGATGGCCAGGTGAAACGGCCGGTCCGAGGCGATTCCGGACGAGCCGCCGGCTGAAGACACCGTTCGGGGGTCAGGTGGCGCGGGGCAACCGAGACCTCGCACCGGGCGATACGGTGACCGCCGTGACCGTAGTGCTGCCGGAGCGACGGACCGAGGGCCGCGCGGGGCGCGTCGCCACGGTGGCCTGCTGGCTCGCCGTCGCGCCCGCGCCCGCCTGGGCCGCGCTCCGACTGGCCGGGCTGGAGCGGGGACCACTGGTGCAGGCGGTCGCCTTCACGCCGTACGTCGCCGCCGGGTCGCTGGTGCCGCTGGCGCTGGCGCTGGCGCTGCGGCGCCGCGCCGCCGCGGTGGTCGCGGCGGTCGCGGCGCTGGCGCTGGTCGGCGTGGTGGCCCCCCGCGCGGTCGCCGCCACGCAGCCGGCGGCCGGCGGCCCCACGCTGCGGCTGCTCACCGCCAACCTGTTCGTGGGCAAGGCCGACCCGGCCCGGCTGGTCGAGCTGGTCCGCAGCCAGCGGGTGGACGTGCTGACCGTGCAGGAGTTCACCCCGGAGATCGCCGCCGCGCTGGACCAGCTCGGCCTGGCCACCCTGCTGCCGTATCGGGAGCTCAACGCCGAGGTCGGGACCACCGGCTCCGGGCTCTACGCGCGCTTCCCGCTGAGCGAGGCCGGGTTCCGGCGCAACCAGGGCTTCGGCTTCAGCCAGGCGTACGGGACGCTGGCGGTGCCGGGCGCGCCGCCCCTGCGGGTGGAGTCGGCGCACCCGGCCGCGCCGTACGCCGTCAAAGTCCTGCCGGACTGGTGGACCGACCTGCGGGGGCAGCCGCCCGCCACCCCGCGGGGGCGGCTGAGCATCCTGGCCGGGGACTTCAACGCGACCCTGGACCACGCGCCGCTACGGGAGCTGATCGCCACCGGGTACGTCGACGCCGCCGACGCGGCCGGCGCCGGGCTCGCCGGCACCTGGGGCCCGTACGACGGCGATTCGATCCCGCCGGTCACCATCGACCACGTGCTGGCCGACCGGCGCATCGCGGTCCGCTCGGTCGCCGTACACGCTCTCCCCGGCAGCGACCACCGGGCCGTCCTCGCCGAGCTGCGCCTCCCCGACGCCTGACGCTCGCCGGCCCGGTGGCCAGGGAACCCGTGCTCGATCGCGGGCTTCAGGACGGGTGCCTCCTCACACCCGGGACTGGTTCAGGCCGTAGGTGAGGGCGTCGACCAGGGCGTGCCAGCTCGCCTCGACCACGTTCGGGTGGACGCCGACAGTGGTCCAGTCGCGGCCTCGGCCGGCCGTCTCCACCAGCACCCGGGTCACCGCGCCGGTGCCGTGGCTGCCCTCCAGGATGCGGACCTTGTAGTCGGCCAGCTCGAATTCGCGCAGCTCGGGGTAGTGCCGGACGAGCGCCGCGCGCAGCGCCTCGTCCAGCGCGTTGACCGGGCCGTTCCCTTCAGCGGTGGCGATCACCCGCTCGCCGGCCACCCGGATCTTGACGGTGGCCTCGGAGACCACGACGCCGTCCTCGCGGTGCTCGACCAGCACCCGGTACGACTCCAGGGCGAACGGCCGCGGCGCGGCCCGGCCCGGCAGCTCTGCTCGGACCAGCAGCTCGAACGAGGCGTCGGCGGCCTCGAACGACCAGCCGCCGGCCTCCAGCTCCTTGACCCGCTTGGTGACCGTGGACAGCGCCTCCGGATGGCCGGCCAGGTCCAGGCCCAGCTCACGGCTCTTGAGCTCGATGCTGGCCCGGCCGGCCATCTCGGTCACCAGGATCCGCATGTCGTTGCCCACCACCGACGGGTCCACGTGGTTGTAGAGCAACGGGTCGACCTTGATCGCGCTCGCGTGCAGCCCGGCCTTGTGGGCGAAGGCGGCGGCCCCGACGTACGCCTGGTGGGTGTCGGGGGCGATGTTGGCGATCTCGGCGATGGCGTGCGAGACCCGCACCATCTGTTCCAGGCAGCCCTCCGGTAGGACGGGCAGCCCGAGCTTGAGTTGGAGGTTGGCGACGACCGCGAAGATGTCGGCGTTGCCGGGGCGCTCGCCGTAGCCGTTGGCGGTGCCCTGGAAGTGCCGGACGCCGGCCTCGACCGCGGCGATGGTGTTGGCGACCGCGCAGGCGGTGTCGTTCTGGCAGTGGATACCGAGCAGCTCCGGCGCCACGCCGGTGCGCGCGGTGACATCGGCGATGGCGGCGGTGACCTGGGACGGCAGCATCCCGCCGTTGGTGTCGCAGAGCACGAACCGCTCGGCGCCCGCGGCCAGCGCCGTCTCCAGCACCGCCGCGGTGTAGGCCGGGTCGTGCCGGTAGCCGTCGAAGAAGTGCTCGCCGTCGACGACGACCCGCCGCCCCTGCGCCACCAGGTGCGCGACCGTGTCCCGGATCATTGCCAGGTTCTCGTCGGCGGTGGTGCGCAGGGCCCGCTCGACGTGCCGGAGGTCCGCCTTGGCGACCAGCGCCACCGCCGGGGTCTCCGCGTCGAGCAGCCCGCGCACCTGCGGATCGGCGTCGACCGCCACCCCGGCCTTGCGGGTGGCCCCGAACGCGACCAGGATCGCGTGCCTCAGCTCCAGCTCGGTACGGGCGCGCCGGAAGAACTCGGTGTCCTTCGGGACTGCGCCCGGCCAGCCGCCCTCGATGAAGCCGACCCCGAGGTCGTCGAGCAGGCGGGCCACGGCCAGCTTGTCGACCACCGAGTAGCTGAGCCCTTCGCGCTGGGCGCCGTCGCGCAGCGTCGTGTCGTACACCTGGAAGGTCATGGGAGTCCTCTTCTCGGGCCTTGGGGGAGCAACAAAAAGACCCCCCGCGGATGCGGGAGGTCTGCGCGCTCGGCGAGAGGGAAGCCGGCGCGCTAGTTGCCAATAATCAGGGCGGAGCTGGTCACGATCCGTACTCTGCCACCCCGACGCTGAATCTGGGAGGCACAATCCACATATCGGGACGGTGACGGAGAGTGGTAGTACCCGATCGAGGGACGGACCCGGGCAGAACGCGGCACTCGTGATCGACTTCACATGTCATCCGGCCGGCATCAAGCGGAAACAGGACTGAGGAAGTATCTGGAACCGATCCAGTTACCGGCCTACGCGCCGCTGACAAGCCGCTGTCAAGGAGGACCTGTGCTCACTGTCGGTGACCGCTTCCCCGAGTACGAACTCACCGCCTGCGTATCGCTGGACGCCGACAAGGCGTTCGAGACGATCAACCACAAGTCCCACCAGGGCCAGTGGCGGGTGGTCTTCTTCTGGCCGAAGGACTTCACCTTCATCTGCCCCACGGAGATCGCCGAGTTCGGCCGCCTCAACGGCGACTTCGCCGACCGGGACGCGCAGGTCCTCGGCGTGTCCGTCGACAACGAGTTCGTCCACTACGCGTGGCGCAAGGACCACCCGGACCTGCGCGAGCTGCCCTTCCCGATGCTCAGCGACATCAAGCGCGAGCTGACCGCCGCCTGCGGCGTGCTCGGCGAGGACGGCGTGGCGCAGCGGGCCACCTTCATCGTCGACCCGAACAACGAGATCCAGTTCGCCATGGTGACCGCCGGCTCGGTCGGCCGGAACGTCTCCGAGGTGCTGCGGGTGCTGGACGCGCTGCAGACCGACGAGCTCTGCCCGTGCAACTGGAACAAGGGCGGCGCGACCCTGGACGCCAACGCCCTGCTCGCCGGCGCCGGGGCCTGACGATGGGCCTGGACGCGGTCAAGGCGGCGCTGCCCGAGTACGCCAAGGACATCAGGCTCAACCTCGGCTCCACCATCGCCACCTCGACGCTGAAGCCGGAGCAGGCCTGGGGCACCGCCCTGGCCTGCGCGGTGGCGGCCCGCAACCCGGTGGTGCTCAGGGAGATCGCCGCCGAGGCGGCCGGCCACCTGACGCCGGAGGCGGTCGAGGCGGCCAAGGGCGCGGCCACGATCATGGCGATGAACAACATCTACTACCGGGCCAAGCACCTGATCGGCGACGAGCAGTACGCCTCGCTGCCGGCCCGGCTGCGGATGCAGATCATCGCCAGGCCGGGCGTGGAGAAGGGCGACTTCGAGCTCTGGTGCCTCGCCGTCTCGGCGATCACCGGCTGCGGCGTCTGCCTGGAGTCGCACGAGAAGACCCTGCGCGCCGCCGGGTTCAGCCGCGACCAGGTGCACGAGGGGCTGCGGATCGCGTCCGTCGTGCACGCCGCCGCGGTGGCCCTCGACGCGGAGGCCGCGCTGGCCTGAGTCGCCGGTGTAGCGATCTCCGCAGCCGGGTACGAAGGGTCCGACAGGGCACATCCCCCGAGAAAGTCGAGAAAGGGAGTGAACGCGAATGGAGCGGCTCGACCCTCGAACGACCCACGGGACGCCGGACCCGCTCGCCTACGGTGATCAGGGTGCCTTCGCGGGCAGCGCGCCCGCGGGGCGCTTCGACCCGTGGCGCTACCGGGACGACGCCGGGGTGACCGGCATCGACCTGGTCGGCTACAAGGTGGAGGCGACCGACGGCGGTATCGGCAAGGTGGACCGGGCCAGCCACGAGGTGAACTCCAGTTACCTCGTGGTCGACACCGGCCCGTGGATCTTCGGCAAGAAGGTCATGCTGCCGGCCGGCACCGTCAACCACGTCGACCACGACGAGCGGAAGGTCTACGTCGACCGGAGCAAGGACCAGATCAAGGCCGCGCCCGAGTACGACGAGTCCACCGACACGGATCCGGCATACCGGGACAAGCTCGGCGGATACTACGACGACACCTACTCGTCGATCCCGCCGGGTACCGCCCGGTGACGGAGGGCACCTGCACCTGACGGCCGGCGGGGCACATCGTTGCCCCGCCGGCCGTTACCGTGTCAGAGGTGGACGCCACGGACACCCCGCACCGGAACCCCTTCCCCGCCCTGTTCAACTTCCGCGACGTCGGCGGCCTGACCGGCCACGACGGGCGGACCGTGTGCCGCAGCCGGCTCTACCGCTCCGACTCGCTGCACCGGATCGACGTGACCGACCGGGCGGCGTTCACCGCCCTCGGCATCCGCACCGTCATCGACCTGCGCCGTCCCAGTGAGGTGGCCCGCGACGGCCGGGTGCCGGCGTACGACGGCCTCACCTACCGGCACATCCACCCCGAGCACCAGAACTGGGCCGGCATCCCGTACGACCCCGAGGAGAGCCTCGCGCGCTGGCTCGCCGACCGGTACGCGGCCCTGGCCCAGACGGGCACCGCCGGGCTGGCCGAGGCGGTCGGGCTGATCGCGGACAGCGCCAACGCGCCGGTGGTGGTGCACTGCGTCGCCGGCAAGGACCGCACCGGCATCGTCTGCGCGCTCACCCTCGCGGTGCTCGGCGTTTCCGACGAGGACATCGCCGCCGACTACGCACTGAGCACCGAGGCGTCCGCCCGGTTCAGTGCCTGGGTCGCCGCGGCGCTGCCCGAGGCCGCGCAGCCGCCCCGCCCCTACCTCGCCTCCCCCGCCGAGGCGATGATGCTCTTCCTCACCGAGCTGCGGGTGGGGCACGGCTCGGTGGAGGGCTACCTGCGCCACGCCGGAGTGACCGACGGACAGCTCGCCGCCCTCCGCGCCCACCTGCTCGACTGAGCCGCCGAGGCGCTCCCATGCGCCTGTTCGCGGGCATGGCTGATGGGGTCCCGGTAGCGTGATCTCATGCGCCGCCTGCAGCGGCTCGCCGAGCGGACCCCGGCAGGGCGGGAACGCTACGTCGATCTGCTCCGCGCCCTGGCGATCATGACGGTGGTGCTCGGCCACTGGGCGATTGCCGTGATCGGCCACGACCCCGCCGGCCGTCCCACCGGGCACTCGGCGCTCGGCGACATGCCCTGGGCGTACCCGGTCACCTGGGTGGTGCAGGTGATACCGGTCTTCTTCCTCGTCGGCGGCTTCGCCAACGCGGCGTCGCTGACCAGCCGGTTGCGGCACGGCGGAACCGTCACCGGGTGGCTGCTGGACCGCAGCGCACGCCTGGTCCCGCCCACCACGGTGTTGCTGGTGGTGCTCGCCGGCACCGCCCTGGCGGCCCAGCTGCACGGCACCGATCCGGTGGAGATCCGGATCGTGGTCTGGTTCGCCACCATCCCACTGTGGTTCCTCGGCGCCTACCTCATCGTGGTCCCGCTGGCCCCGGCGATGTACGCGCTGCACCGCCGGTTCGGCCTCACGGTGGCGGTGGCGCTGGTCCCGCTCGTGGCGCTCGGTGACGTGGCTCGGCTGACCGGGCGGGACATCCTGGCACAGGGGAACTACGTGCTGGGCTGGCTGGCCATCCACCAGCTCGGCTTCGCCTGGTACGACACCCGGCTCCGGCCCGACGACGCCCCACAGCGACGGGGGCTGTGGACACGCCGGCTGCCGATGACCCGTCGGGCGGCCCTGGCGTTCCTCGGCGGCGGGCTCGCCGCGCTGGCGCTGCTGACCCTGCTCGGCCCGTACCCCGTGGCCATGCTCGCGGTGCCCGGTGAGCGGCTGAACAACTCCTCCCCACCCACCGTGGCGCTGCTCGCCGCGGCTAGCGCCCAACTCGGGTTGATCCTGCTGCTGCGGGACCACGCGGAGCGGTGGCTGCGCCGGCGGCGCCCCTGGCAGGCGGTGGTCGCGGTCAACGCAGTCGTCCTCACCGTGTTTCTCTGGCACCTGACCGCGGCCGTGCTGCTGATCGCTCTCCTGGACACGCTGCGCCTGCTGCCCACCCCGCCGGTGCCCTCCCTCGCCTGGTTCGCCTGGCGGGTGCCCTGGCTGCTCATGCTCAGCGTGGTGCTGGCCGGGCTGGTCGCGATCTTCGGACCGGTCGAGGCCCGGTCCGGCCACCGACGGCCGCGGCGCGGGGGCGGGCCACGCGGCTGCGGACTCGCCCGCGCGCTGCCCATGGCGTTCGCCGTCACCGGCTTCGGTCTGCTGGTGCTGGGCGTGACGATCAACGTCCGCACGCCGGAGTCGGCCCCCGAGCCGCTCGGCGTGCCGGTCCCGGCGCTCATCGCCTATCTGGCCGGGGCCGGCACGCTACGACTGCTCAGGTCTGGGCCGGGAAGACGAGGTTGACCCCAGACAGGGACGCGCTCAGAGCACCTGCTGCACCCAGCCGTGCCGGTCCTCGGCGCGGCCACGCTGGATGTCGACCAGCTGCTGCCGCAGGGCCATCGTGGAGCGACCCGGCTCGCCGCCGCCGACGAGGAACTCCCCGTCGGGGAAGCGCACCCCGCCGATCGGGGTGACCACCGCCGCGGTGCCGCAGGCGAACACCTCGCGCAGCCGGCCACTGGCCGCGTCCGCCTGCCAGTCGGCGAAGCTGATCGGCCGCTCCTCCACCCGGTGCCCGGACTCGGCGGCCAGGGTGAGGATCGCGTCCCGGGTGATGCCCGGCAGGATGGTGCCGGTCAGCGGCGGGGTGACCAGGGTGTTGTCGTCGTAGACGAAGAAGACGTTCATGCCGCCCAACTCGTCGACGAAGCGCCGCTCGACCGCATCCAGGAAGACCACCTGGTCGCAGCCCGCGTCGATCGCCTCGGCCTGGGCGACCAGCGAGGCGGCGTAGTTGCCACCGCACTTGGCCGCGCCGGTGCCGCCCGGGGCCGCCCGGGTGTAGTCCGGGGAGACCCAGACCGTGATCGGCTTGACTCCGCCGGGGAAGTAGGCGCCGGCCGGCGAGGCGATGACCGCGTAGAGGTACTCGTTGGCCGGCCGGACGCCGAGGAAGACCTCGCTGGCGAACATGAACGGCCGCAGGTAGAGGCTGGCGTCCTCGCTCTCCGGGATCCAGTCCTTGTCGATCTCGACCAGCCGACGCAGCGACTCGACGAACGCCTCCGGCGGCAGCTCGGGCATCGCCAGCCGCCGGGCCGAGGCGACGAACCGGGCCGCGTTCTTCTCCGGGCGGAACAGGGTCACCGCCCCGTCCGCGGTCCGGTACGCCTTCAGCCCCTCGAAGATCTCCTGCGCGTAGTGCAGGACGGCGGCGGCCGGGTCCATCGGGATCGGCGCACGCGCCTCCACCCGGGCGTCGTACCAGCCCTTGCCGTCGGCGTACCGGATCGTCACCATGTGGTCGGTGAACACCCGACCGAACCCGGGGTTCGCCAGCAGGGCGGCCCGATCGGCGGCGGATACCGGCGCGGGATTCGGACGGATCTCGAAATCGAGCTTGTCACCACCGCTCATCGCGCTGACCTCCTGCGGGTTCACGGCATGCGTTATCGCATTCCGACGTCACTGGTGCCAGAAACTTACCCCGAACGGTCGTTCAGCGGATAGCTCCACCCCGGCACATCGAACGCACCGAATGGTAGTGCGGCTGGTCAGGCTACGGCGTATCCGGCGAGCCGGTCGCCGACCTCCTCCGTACGCAGCGGCGCCCCCGGCGTACGGCTCGCCAGCTCGGTGGCGACCGCGGCGCTGACCCGCGCGGCGGCGTCGGCGTGCCCGAGCTGGTCGAGCAGGAGCGCCGCGGAGAGCACCGCGGCGACCGGGTCTGCGACGCCCCGGCCGGCGATGTCCGGCGCGGAGCCGTGCACCGGCTCGAACATCGACGGGTAGCGCCCCTCGGGGTTGATGCAGCCGCTGGCCGCCAGCCCGATGCCGCCGGTCACCGCGGCGGCGATGTCGGTGAGGATGTCACCGAAGAGGTTGTCGGTGACCACCACGTCATACCGCTGGGGCTGGGTGACCAGGAACATCGCGGCGGCGTCGACGTGCTGGTACTCGGTGGTCACGTCGGGATGTTCGGCGGCGACGGCCTCGAAGGCCCGGGCCCAGAGCGAGCCGGCGTGGGTGAGCACGTTGGTCTTGTGCACGAGGGTGACCTTGCGCCGCTCCCGGCGGCGGGCCCGGGCGAAGGCGTCCCGGATCACCCGCTCGACCCCGTGCCGGGTGTTCAGGCTCTCCTCGGTGGCCACCTCGGCCGGGGTGTCCCGGTGCAGCGAGCCGCCGGCGCCGGCGTACAGACCCTCGGTCCCCTCGCGGACCACGACCAGATCGACTTCGCCCGGTTTGACGGCGGCGAGCGGGCCGGACACGCCCGGCCAGAGGCGGGACGGGCGGAGGTTGACATACTGGTCGAACGCGAAGCGGAGCTTAAGCAGCAGGCCGCGCTCCAGCACCCCCGGCGGCACGGTCGGGTCGCCGACCGCGCCGAGCAGGATGGCGTCGTGCCCGGCCAGCTCGTCGAGGACCGAGTCCGGCAGCACCTCGCCGGTGCGGTGGTAGCGCGCGGCGCCGAGATCGTACTCGGTGGCCGCCACGCCGGGGAGCACGGCGTCGATGACCTTGCGGGCCTGCTCGACCACCTCGGGTCCGATCCCGTCCCCGGCCACCACCGCGATCCGTGCCACCTGGCGCTCCCTCACCTCGTCGTTCTGCGCAACGGTACGCCCCCGTCCCGTCCCCCGGTACGCGCCTTCCAGGATTTGGGATGATCGAACGCTCAGCAGGCTCCCAGGTGGCATTCATGGCGCAGTCAACTCCACCGCCTAGGGTCGAAGGCGACCGGGCCGGAGGGGGCCCGGGTCCGGCTTCGCCGCGGCGCTGCGGCGTCGTCAACGAGGGGGGCAGGTGCGATGCGGATCGACGAGCAGCCGCGGACCCGGTGGATCGACCAGTCCGCTTTCCTCAGCCGCCGCGCCGACCTGCGCCTCGGTGTCCGCAGCCACCGGCTGGACCGGGGCGGCGGCACCGCCGTGGACCGGATCAGCGTCCGGCACACCGTCCGCACCTCGACCGCCGAATACTCACTGCTGCTCAACGCACCCGAGTGGCTGGGCCGGCGGATCGTCGGCGAGGCGCTGCGGGACGCCGTCGCCGAACTGCGCGCCATCGACCTCACCTACGGACCGAACCGGCCGGACAGCCTGGTATCGAAGTTGCGGCGGGGCGAGATCAACCCCGAGTCGTACCCTCCGCTGGCCGACCTGGTGGACCGCTGCGCCGCGATGCGGGCGGCGACCGACGGCTGGTTCGACGCCTGGGCGGTGCCGGGCGGCTTCGACCCGGGCGGCCTGCTCGGCGGCTGGGCGGTGGAGCGGGCGGCGGCCCGCCTGCGCGCCGGCGGCATCCACGACTACGCCGTGCTCAGCGGCGCCGACCTCACCGTGCGCGGCCACGCACCGCACGGCGGCCCGTGGCGGGTCGCCGTGCACCACCCGACCAACCCGCACCGGGCACCGCTGGTGCTGGAGATGACGGCCGGCGCGGTGGGCACCTCCGGGGTGACCGGGCGCCAGGGGCACGTGGTGGACCCGCACACCGGCGAGCCGGCCGACCAACTCGTCGCCGCCACCGTGGTGGGTCCGGACCTCGCGGTGGCCGACGCCTACGCCACCGCCCTCTACGCCGCCGGCCCGGCCGGGCTGGCCTGGTTCCGCAACGGCTCGGACTACCGGGCGCTCTTCGCCCACCGTCGACGGTGAGCACACGTCGCACCGAATCCCGTCGTCCCGCCTTCGCATCCGGGGCGCGGTCCGCGATCGGCCCCCACGGTCTCGGCAACGACCATGGGGGCCGGTCAGCGACGAGTGCGCGTGGCTCGCGCAATCGAGGGGTGCGGGCCGGCGGGCCGGACATCTGACCGCGCCACCCGAAGACGGGCCGGAGTCGCAACTCAGCCAGTGACCGCACGGGTACGCTAGCGAATCGACGCAACTCGACGCAAGAGTCTCCACAGCGGACCGTCGTGGCGCCCGTTTCGCCGTCCGGGCACCGGCCTGCCGCGGGGCAGGGGTGACGGCGCGCGCCAGGGATGGCACGCTGTCCGCCGTGAGTTTCGATCTGAGCGTGTGGGCCCTGCCGGCCGGAGCCACGCCCGACCAGGTGCGGGCGGCGGCGCAGCAGTGCCGCGAGGGGCGGCACGGCGGGCAGCACCCCGACCCGAGGCTGGTCGCCTTCTACCGGGCGATCACCGCGGCGTATCCCGACCGCCAGGCCGGCCCCGGCACCCCGTGGGAGGTAACCCCGCTGCACACGGCCGGCGACCACGTGGAGATGAACCTCTCCCCGACCTGTGAGGACCAGGTGCTGCTCGACATCGAGCGGCTGGCCGCCGAGTACGACCTGATGCTGTTCGACGCCCAGGACGGCTCGGTCTACCTGCCGCCCAGCCGCGTCACCCCCTGACCGACGTCCGATACGGCCAGGGGCCCGGCCTGCCGGCCGGGCCCCTGATCCGTCGTGTGTGGACTACTCGTCGCGCAGGTCGGCCGCGCTGGCCGCGACCGCACCGATCGAATCGGCGGCCGAGCCGAGCAGGTCGGCGCCGAGGGCCTGGTCGACGGTGAGCGTCATCAGCGTCTCGCCACCGGCCTCCCGACGGGCGACCTGCATGGCGGCGATGTTCACACCCGCCTCGCCGAGCAGGGTGCCGACGGTGCCGACCACGCCCGGCCGGTCGACGTAGCGCAGGAAGACCAGGATGCCCTCCGCGCCGATCTCCACGTCGAAACCGTCCACCTCGGTCAGCTTGATGATGTCCCGGGTGCCGGTGTGGGTCACCGTGCCGGAGACGCTGACCGTCCGGCCGTCCGGCAGCGCACCGCGTACGGTCACCAGGTTGGCGTGGTCGACCGTCTCGGGCTGCGTGGTCAGGGTCACCTCGACGCCACGCTCGGCGGCCAGGTGCGGCGCGTTGACGTAGGTGACCTGCTCCTCCACCACGGAGCTGAACAGCCCCTTGGTGGCGGCGAGCTTGAGCACCGAGACGTCGTGCGAGACGACCTCGCCGCGCACCTCGACGGTGACGCTGGCGGCCACCCCGCCGGCCACCGCGGTGAAGGCCCGGCCGAGCTTCTCGGCCAGCGGGAGCAGCGGCCGGACATCCTCGGCGACCACGCCGCCGGCCTGCACGTTCACCGCGTCCGGCACGAACTCGCCCTGGAGCGCCAGCTTGACGCTCTTGGCCACGGCCAGACCCGCCTTGTCCTGCGCCTCCTGGGTGGAGGCGCCCAGGTGCGGGGTGGCCACCACGTTGTCGAAGGCGAACAGTGGGGAGGAGGTGCAGGGCTCCTTCGCGTAGACGTCGACACCGGCGCCGGCGACCCGGCCCTCGGCGATCGCGTCTGCCAGGGCCTGCTCGTCGACCAGGCCACCGCGGGCGGCGTTGACGATCCGGACACCCGGCTTGACGACCGCCAGCTCCTTCTCGCCGATCAGGCCCACGGTCTCCGGGGTCTTGGGCAGGTGGATCGAGATGAAGTCGCTCTCCCGCAGCAGCTCGTCGAGCCCGACCAGACGCACGCCGAGCTGCGCGGCGCGGGCCGGCTGGATGTACGGGTCGTACGCGATCAACCGGGTGCCGAAGGCGGCGATGCGCTGCGCGAAGAGCACGCCGATGCGGCCGAGGCCGACCACGCCGACGGTCTTGCCCTGGATCTCCACACCGGTGTACTTGGACCGCTTCCACTCCCCCGCCTTGAGCGCGGCGCTGGCGCTGGCGGTGTTGCGGGCCACGGCGAGCAGCAGCGCGACGGCCTGCTCGGCGGCGGAGACGATGTTGGAGGTGGGCGCGTTGACGACCATGACGCCCCGCGCGGTGGCGGCCGGCACCTCGACGTTGTCCAGACCGACGCCGGCCCGGGCGACCACCTTCAGGCGCGGCGCGGCGGCGATCGCCTCGGCGTCGATCTGGGTGGCACTGCGTACGATCACCGCGTCGGCCTCGGAGAGTGCGGAGAGCAGGGCCGGACGGTCGGTGCCGTCGACGTGGCGCACGTCGAAGTCGTGCGCGAGCACCTCGATGGCGGCAGGGGCAAGTTCTTCGGCGATCAGTACGACAGGATTCATCGGTCCTCGTAGACGCTCGTATGCGGTCGGCCTGGCGCGTCGGGACGCCGCGCTGCGCCCTGCGCTGATCCGTGCCTTGGCCGTCAGGTGCCGGCTACGCACCTATCAGGGATCGTAGGGCGCACCCCGGCCCGCATGTCCCGGAGTGTGGGGTGAGGGCCCTCACACACTCGTGCCGCAGGTCGGTCATCCCCCGTTCACCCGGTTCCCGCACTTGCAGGGCACCAGTACAACGAAGGCCGGCGCCCACGCGGGGAAAGGAACGGCCTTGTTACCTGGTGTCCGTATCGCGCTGCTGCGCCGGCTGGCCCGGCACGCCCCGCTCCGGTACGAGCCGCGGCTGGCCGAGGCGTTGGTCACCCGGTCCCAGCAGGTGAGCATCCGACCCACGTTCATCGCCCGGCGCGCGGCCGCCGCCGAGGAGGCGGTGGCGCTCTATCGCCGGCTCGACGGCGATCAGCCGGGCCGGCACCGCGTCGGGCTCGCCCGGGCGCTGGTCGCGCAGGCCGCCATCCCGGACGACCACACCGTGGCCTCCGCGATCGCGCAGGGACGCGAGGCGATCGGCTACGTCGAGGACACCGACGACCGCGAGGCGCTGGTCGTCCTCGCCGAGGCGCGCAGGCTCGTTGCCGCGTCGCTGCACTTCACCGGCTCGACCCGGGAGGCGCTGCCGTTGGCGCTCAGGGCCCGGGCGACCTGGCTGAGTTGCCGACCGGTCGGAGCCGGCGAGCGGATGGGGCTGGCCCGGACGCTGATCGTGATCGGGGACTGCCGGGCCGTGCTGGGCCGGCCGGAGGAGGCGCTGGCCGCCCACCAGGAGGCGATGGACCTCTACCGGGCGCTGCCCCTGTTCAGGCAGGCCCGCTGGGCGCCGACGGGGCACGCGGCGGCGACCGGGCTGGCGGCGAGCCTGGCCGCGGTGGAGCGCTGGGAGGACGCACTCGTCGTCGCCGAGGAGGTCCGCGCCGAACTCGAAAGCCCGCTCTGGCTGCGTTTACAGCCCCGGCAGGCCCGTACGGCACTGGGCCGGCTGCTGCGCACAGTGGCGGATTGCCGGGAGGGGCTCGGCGAGCCGGAGGCGGCAATCCGGACGGCGGAACAGGCGGTCGCCCACCAGCGCTGGCTGGTCGAGGCCAGCCCGCCCGCTCACCCAGCGGGGCTGGCCGACTCGCTGCACGTCCTCGGCACGCTGCTGACTCGGGCCGGCCGCCGGGACGAAGCGACCGACCGGCTCGCCGAGGCGGTGGACCTGGCCCGGGGCATCGACGACGACGTCATCCTGGCCCGCGCCCTGCTCGACCTGTCCGACCTGCACATCGAGACGGGCCACCAGGCGGCGGTCGAAGCGCTGCTGGCCGAGGCGGTCCCGCTCTGCCGGACGAACGCCGAGGAGCTGCCGGAGGTATGGCGTCCCCGGCTGGCCCACGCGTTGGCGGTGACCTGCGCGCTGTGGGCATTCCCCCCACCGCCCGGAGCGGTCGCCCGGGAACCCGTCACCCCGGACGGGGAGACGGCGAGCGGCAACGCCGCGGACGCCCTGGCGGCCGGGCGGGAGGCGGTGGAGCTGGCCCGGACGCTGGCCGGCGCCGACGGGCGCTACCGCGACCTGCTGGCCGGCTGCCTGTTCGGCCTCGAACGGGCGGTCAACGGCGTCGGGGACCCGCTCGGCGCGAGCGAGCTGCTGCGGGAGTGCGTGTCGATCCGCCGCGAACTCTTTCGCGGCGATCCGGCGAAGCACCGGCTGAGGCTGGCCGAGGCGCTGGGCAACCTGGGGAACCGGCTGCACGTCCTCGACCGGTGGGACGAGGCGGTGGACGCGCACCGGGAGTGCGTCGCGCTGCTGCGCGACGGCGGCGCCGAGATCCCGCCCGGGCAACTCCTGCGGCCCCTCCGCAACCTGGAGATCACGCTGGTGCGGCTCGGCCAGCACGACGAGGCCGGCCGGGTCGCCGACGAGATCGCCAGGATCGAGGAGGGCGCCGAATGACGGCGGTGGCCGCGCCCGGCGCCGGGGAGAGCGCCGGGCGCGGCCACCCGCCTTGCCGGGATCGCTCAGGCGGTCTCGGTGATGGGCCGGTCGACCCAGCTCATCATGGCGCGCAGCTTCTGCCCGGTCTCCTCGATCGGGTGCGCCGCGCCCTCGGCCCGCCACTTGGCGAAGTTCGGCCGGCCGGCCTCGTCCTCGGCCACCCACTCGCGGGCGAACTCGCCGGACTGGATCTCGCCGAGGATCTTGCGCATCTCCTCCTTGACCCGGGAGTCGATGACCCGGGGGCCGCGGGAGAGATCGCCGTACTCGGCGGTGTCCGAGATGCTGTAGCGCATCCGGGCGATGCCGCCCTCGTACATCAGGTCGACGATGAGCTTCAGCTCGTGCAGGCACTCGAAGTAGGCCACCTCGGGGGCGTAGCCGGCCTCGGTGAGCACCTCGAAGCCGGTCTGCACCAGCGCCGCCGCGCCGCCGCAGAGCACCGCCTGCTCGCCGAAGAGGTCGGTCTCGGTCTCCTCGGTGAAGGTGGTCCTGATCGCGCCGGCCCGGGTACCGCCGATCGCCTTCGCATACGCCAGGGCCAGCCCGAACGCCTCGCCGCTGGCGTCCTGCTCGACGGCGACCAGGCACGGCACGCCCTTGCCGTCGACGTACTGGCGGCGGACCAGGTGACCCGGGCCCTTCGGGGCGACCATCGCCACGTCCACATCGGCCGGCGGCTTGATCAGGCCGTACCGGATGTTGAAGCCGTGGCCGAAGAAGATCGCCTTGCCGGGGGCCAGGTTCGGCGCGATCGCCTCGGCGTACAGGCCCCGCTGGGCGGTGTCCGGCGCCAGGATCATGATGACGTCGGCCTCGGCCGCCGCCTCGGCCGGCGTGAGCACCCGCAGGCCCTGCTCCTCGGCCTTCGGCCGGCTCTTCGAGCCGGCGGGCAGGCCGATCACCACGTCGACACCGGAGTCGCGCAGCGACAGCGCGTGGGCGTGGCCCTGGCTGCCGTAGCCGATCACGGCGACCTTGCGGCCCTGGATCAGGCCCAGGTCGGCGTCGTCGTCGTAGTACACCTCAACGCTCATGACTTCCCTTTCGTACGGCGGTGCCCGGCGGCCCGTCGTGGACTTGTGCGGTGGTTCGGGCGGCGCGCGGCGCCGGTCCGGTCTGGGTCAGGCGGCGCGCAGCGCGGGGCCGGCGGTGATCGAGCGCGAGCCGCGCCCGATCGCCACCGTGCCCGACTGGACCATCTCCTTGATGCCGAGGGGTTCGAGGTCGCGCAGCAGCGCGTCGAGCTTGTCGGGGGTGCCGGTGGCCTCGATGGTCAGCGTGTCCGGGGCGACGTCGACCACCCGGGCTCGGAACAGGCTCACCGTCTCCAGCACCTGCGCGCGGGCGTTGCGGTCCGCGCGGACCTTCACCAGCAGCAGCTCCCGGGCCACCGCGACCTGCGGGTCCAGCTCGACGATCTTGAGTACGTTGACCAGCTTGTTGAGCTGCTTGGTCACCTGCTCCAGCGGGGACGACTCGGCGTTGACCACGATGGTGATCCGGGAGACGTCCGGGTTCTCGGTCTCCCCGACGGCGAGGCTGTCGATGTTGAAGCCGCGCCGGGAGAACAGCCCGGAGACCCGGGCCAGGACGCCCGGCTTGTTCTCCACCAGGACGCTGAGCGTGTGCATGGTCATTAGAGTTCGTCCTCGTCGAAGGCGGGGCGGACGCCCCGGGCGAACATGATCTCGTCGTTGCTGGTGCCGGCGGCGACCATCGGCCAGACCATGGCGTCCTTGCCGACCACGAAGTCGATGACCACCGGCGCGTCGTTGATCGCCATGGCCGCCTCGATGGTCTTGTCCACATCGGCGGCGTTCTCGCAGCGCAGGCCGACGCAGCCGAGCGCCTCGGCGAGCTTGACGAAGTCCGGGATGCGGTGCTTGTGGGTGCCCAGCTCGGTGTTGGAGTAGCGCTCCCCGTAGAAGAGCGTCTGCCACTGCCGGACCATGCCCAGGTTGCCGTTGTTGATCACGGCGACCTTGATCGGGATGCCCTCCAGCGCGCAGGTGGCCAACTCCTGGTTGGTCATCTGGAAGCAGCCGTCGCCGTCCACCGCCCAGACCGTGGTGTCCGGTTGGCCGACCTTGGCGCCCATCGCCGCCGGGACGGCGTATCCCATGGTGCCGAGGCCGCCGGAGTTGAGCCAGGTGTACGGCTTCTCGTACGAGATGAACTGGCTGGCCCACATCTGGTGCTGGCCGACGCCCGCCACGTAGATGGTGTCCGGGCCGACGATCTCGCCCAGCCGCTTGATCACGTACTGCGGGGAGAGGGTGCCGTCGGCCGGCTCCTCGTACCCCAGCGGGTAGCGCCTGCGCAGGTCGTCGAGCTGGGTCCACCAGTCGCCGAGGTCGGCGGCCGGCCGGGCCACCTGCTCGGTGCTGATGGCCGCGATCAGCTCGTCGATCACGTGCCGGGCGTCGCCGACGATCGGGACGTCCGCGTGCCGGTTCTTTCCGATCTCCGCGGGGTCGATGTCGGCGTGCACGACGGTGGCGTCCGGCGCGAACGAGTCCAGCTTGCCGGTGACCCGGTCGTCGAAGCGGGCCCCGAGCGCCACGATCAGGTCGGCCTTCTGCAGCCCGTAGACCGCGGCGACGGTGCCGTGCATGCCGGGCATGCCCAGGTGCTGCCGGTGCGAGTCCGGGAAGGCGCCGAGCGCCATCAGGGTGGTCACCACCGGGATGCCGGTCAGCTCGGCCAGCCGGCGCAGGCTCTCGGTGGCGCCGGCCTTGAGCACCCCACCGCCGACGTAGAGCACCGGGCGGCGGGCGGTGGCCATCAGCCGGGCCGCCTCGCGGATCTGCTTGCCGTGCGGATGCAGGGTCGGCCGATAGCCGGGCAGGTCGAGGGTGGGCGGCCAGGCGAAGATGGTCTGCGCCTGGAGCACGTCCTTGGGGATGTCCACCAGCACCGGGCCCGGCCGGCCGGTCGAGGCCAGGTGGAACGCCTCGGCCAGCACCTGCGGGATCTCGTCGGCGGTCTGCACCAGGAAGTTGTGCTTGGTGACCGGCAGGGTGATGCCCTGGATGTCCGCCTCCTGGAAGGCGTCCGTGCCGATCGCGGGCCGCGCGACCTGGCCGGTGATCGCCACCATCGGCACCGAGTCCATGTACGCGTCGGCGATCGGGGTGACCAGGTTGGTCGCGCCCGGGCCGGAGGTGGCCATGCAGACGCCGACCTTGCCGGTGGCCTGGGCGTACCCGGTGGCGGCGTGCCCGGCGCCCTGCTCGTGGCGGACCAGGATGTGCCGGACGGTGGAGTCGTAGAGCGGGTCGTACGCGGGCAGGATCGCGCCGCCGGGGATACCGAAGACGACGTCGACACCGAGCGCCTCAAGTGACCGCACCAGCGATCCGGCGCCGGAGACCTGCGCCGGGCCGGGCTGCCGTACGGCCGGCGCGGCCGGAACGGCCCCGTTACGGGGGGTGGAGGCGTGGTCGGCGTCACCGGCCGGCTCGGTGGCCGGACGGGCTCGCCGGGCGGCGTGGGCGAGGGTCTCTGGCGTGGGTCTCGTCATGGCGGTTCAGCCCTTCGGCTGGAGTGGGTGATGCGCTTCTCAGGGTGGAACGCGGGCGGTCCCGGTGAGGGTCAGACGGCAACAAAAAAGCCCACGTGCAGATGCACGGGGGCCAGCGCACTCTCGATCAGGGAGAGTGCGCTCAGGTAAGTACTCGCAGCGACCGGTTCGACGACATGGGACTAAGCCTGACGCATCTCACGCGATGAGTCAACTGATCCCACATTCTGGTTAACGGACGTCGGCGTGTCGGGCCTGGGCGCGCCCTCCACGGCCGGTGCCACCTGCGAAGATCCCTCCTCCGAGGGACGCGGCGCGGGGGCGTTCGACCGGAACCCGGGCAGCAGCGGCGGGCCGGGATGCACCGGTGGGGCCGGCGGGGCGGGCGGCACGGAGGTGGGACGCGCGCCCGGCGAGGTGGCCGCCTCCAGCATCGCCTCCAGGTGCTCGGCCGGCACGCCCCAGCCGAACAGCGCGCCCTGCCCGAACCGGCAGCCGGCGGCGACCACCGCGGCCAGTTCGGTGCGGGTGGTGACGCCCTCGGCGATCACCTCCAGGCCGAGCTGGTGCCCGAGGCGCATGACGATGTCCACCATCGGGGCGAACGCCGGGCCGTCCCGGCCGACCGGCCGAACCGGCTCGTGCTCCGCGACCAGACTGTGGTCGATCTTGAGGATGTCGATCGGCAGCCGGCGCAGCTGCCCCAGCGACGAGTAGCCCGCGCCGAAGTCGTCCAGCGCGATCCGCACCCCGGTGAGCCGCAACGCGGCCAGCCGCCGGATCAGCTCGTCCAGGTCGGTGGCGACCGCGTGCTCGGTGACCTCCAGCACCAGCCGCTGCGGTGGTACGTGGTGGGCGCGCAGGGCGTCGGCGACCTGCACGACGTACTCCGGAGCGTGCAGCTCCCGCGGCGAGACGTTCACCGACACCCATACGTCGTGCCCGTCGGCCAGCCAGCGGGAGAGCTGGAAGCAGGCCTGGTGCAGCACCCAGGCGCCCAACGTCGAGATCATCCCGCACTCCTCGGCGAGCGGGATGAACTCGTCCGGGCGGACATTGCCCAACTCCGGATGGTGCCAGCGGAGCAGCGCCTCCGCGCCGACCGGGCGGACCGACGGCAGCGAGGCCACCGGCTGGAACGCCAACCGCAGCTCGTCGCGCTCGATCGCGCCGCGCAGCTCGTGCTCGAGCGTGGTGCGCCGGCGCAGCAGTTGGTCGTACGTGGCGTCGTAGCGCTCGATCCGGTTCTTGCCGCGCTGCTTGGCGTAGCGCAGGGCCAGGTCGGCGTTGCGCAGCAGCCGCTCGACCTCGGTCTCCCCGCAGGTGCCGGCCACCCCGATGCTGACCGAGAGGAAGACCGGGCCGTCCGCCTCCTCGTACGGGCGGCCGAGCACCCCGAGCAGCCGCTCCGCGACCGGCCCGGCATCGTTCGCGCCGTGCATCAGCACCGCGAACTCGTCCCCGCCGAGCCGGGCGGCCAGGTCACCCGGGCGCAGGTTGCCGCGCAGCCGCCGGCCGACCTCGGCCAGCACCGCGTCGCCGACGTCGTGCCCGCGCATGTCGTTGACGTTCTTGAAGCCGTCCAGGTCCAACCCGAGCAGGACGCAGGGGACGCCGGCGTCGGCGCAACGGTGCAGCGCCCGCAGCAGCCCACGCCGGTTGGCCAGGCCGGTGAGCGGGTCGGTGTGCGCCAGCTCGCGGAAGTGGGCCTCCCGCTCGGCCAGCCGGCTGGCGTAGCCACGGACGTCGTTGAGGGCGAGATACTGCCGGGCCACCAGGGCGAAGCCCTCGACGCTGCCGGCGACGACGCCGAAGCCGTCGAAGCTGCCGCCCTGCACGAGGTGGTACATCGCCGAGGCGACCATGGCGAACATCGGGACGAAGGCGTACTCGCCGTCACGGCGGATCAGGTCGACGTCCACCTGCCCGAGCAGGTCGACCCGGTGCACCGCCACGGCGGTGGCCAGCAGGCCCGCGGCCAGCACTGCGGCACCGGTGACGGCCATCCCCGGGCCGGTCTGGCAGAGCCCGGCGGCCAGGCCCAGGCCCCCGCCGGTCACCCCGGTCCCCCCTGCCCCGAGCAGGGCGAGCCGGCCGCGCGGTGGGGCCGCCCGCAGCACCATGATCAGGGCCAGCCCGGCGGTGAGCGCCGCACTCAGCGTGGCCAGCACGATGGGCACGCAGGCCACCGGGGTCGGCTCGCCGAGCAGCCGGGTCGGCTCGCTGAAGGCCACCCAGCCGACGAACCACAGCGCGCTCGCCATGATCACACCGTCGAGCAGCAACCGGGCGGTGGCGGCCCGGGTGAGCGCGGCGCCGGGCAGGCGGAGCAGGACGGCGCAGAGAGCGAGCCCGCCGAGCGTGCCGCCCACCGAGACGAGGGTCGCCCAGCCGGTGCGCTGCCCCTGCCGGTGGGCCCAGTGGCCACCGGCGGCCAGCACGGCGGTCACCCCGACGAGGAGGCCGACCAGCGCGATCCCGGCCGCCACGGCGAGCAGCACGTGGGTCTGCCGGTGGGGCCCGACCCGCCGGCGGGCCGACGCCGCGAGCAGCGCGGTGGCGCCGGCGGCGACGAGCCCGCTCAGCACCGCGACGGCGACCACGCCCGGGGACGAATGCACGACCCCAACTGTGCCGGACGCCCGCATCTCCGGGGGTACCGGATGTGCAACTGTTGGGACACGAGCCGCGTGCCGGGGGCCTCCGGCAACGGCGGTGCCACACTGGTAGCCATGCCTGAGCTGCGGTCGAGGACATCCACCCACGGTCGGACGATGGCCGGTGCCCGGGCCCTGTGGCGGGCCACCGGGATGACCGACGACGACTTCGGCAAGCCGATCGTCGCCATCGCCAACAGTTTCACCCAGTTCGTACCCGGCCACGTACACCTCAAGGACCTCGGTGGCCTGGTCGCCGACGCGGTGGCCGAGGCCGGCGGGGTGGGCCGGGAGTTCAACACCATCGCCGTGGACGACGGCATCGCCATGGGCCACGGCGGCATGCTCTACTCGCTGCCCAGCCGGGAGCTGATCGCCGACGCGGTGGAATACATGGTCAACGCGCACTGCGCGGACGCCCTGGTCTGCATCTCCAACTGCGACAAGATCACCCCCGGCATGCTGCTGGCGGCGCTACGGCTCAACATCCCGACGGTCTTCGTCTCCGGCGGGCCGATGGAGGCCGGCAAGACCGTGGCGATCGAGGGCGTCGTCCACTCCAAGATCGACCTGATCGACGCGATGATCGCCGCGTCGAACGAGGCGGTCACCGAGGACCAGCTCGACCAGATCGAGCGCTCGGCCTGCCCGACCTGCGGCTCCTGCTCCGGCATGTTCACCGCCAACTCGATGAACTGCCTCACCGAGGCGATCGGCCTGGCGCTGCCCGGCAACGGGTCGACCCTGGCCACCCACGCCGCGCGCCGGTCGCTCTTCGTCGAGGCCGGCCGCACCGCGGTGGCGATCGCCAAGCGCTGGTACGACGAGGACGACGCGGCGGTGCTGCCCCGCTCGATCGCCAACCGGGCCGCCTTCGAGAACGCCGTGGCGCTCGACGTGGCGATGGGCGGCTCGACCAACACCGTGCTGCACCTGCTCGCCGCCGCCCGGGAGGCGGAGCTGGACTTCGGCGTGGCCGACATCGACGCGATCTCCCGCCGGGTGCCCTGCCTGGCGAAGGTCGCGCCGAACTCGCCGCAGTACCACATGGAGGACGTGCACCGCGCCGGTGGCATCCCGGCCATCCTCGGCGAGATGGACCGGGCCGGGCTGCTCAACCGGGACGTGCACGCGGTGCACTCGCCCGGTCTTCGGCAATGGCTGGCCGACTGGGACGTGCGGGGCGGCTCGGCCACGCCGGAGGCGGTCGAGTTGTTCCACGCCGCCCCGGGCGGGGTGCGCACCACCGAGCCGTTCTCCACCACCAACCGCTGGTCGTCGCTGGACACCGACGCGGCCGGGGGCTGCGTGCGGGACCGGGAGCACGCCTACAGCGCCGACGGCGGGCTGGCCATCCTGCACGGCAACCTGGCGCCGGACGGCTGCGTGGTGAAGACCGCCGGGGTGCCCGAGGAGTGCCTGACCTTCCGCGGATCGGCGCGGGTCTTCGAGAGCCAGGAGGCCGCCGTCGAGGGCATCCTCAACAAGTCGGTCGCCGCCGGGGACGTGGTGGTGATCCGGTACGAGGGCCCGAAGGGCGGCCCGGGCATGCAGGAGATGCTCTATCCCACCTCGTTCCTCAAGGGCCGTGGGCTGGGCCGCTCCTGTGCGCTGCTCACCGACGGGCGCTTCTCCGGCGGCACCTCCGGCCTGTCCATCGGCCACGTCTCCCCGGAGGCGGCCTCCGGCGGGCTGATCGCGCTGGTGCGCGAGGGCGACGAGATCGTCATCGACATCCCGGCCCGGTCGATCCACCTCGACGTGCCCGACGACGTGCTGCAGGCCCGCCGGGTCGCCGAGGAGAAGCGGGATCGCCCGTACACCCCGGCCGACCGGCAGCGGCCGGTGTCCGCGGCGCTGCGCGCGTACGCCTCGATGGCCACCTCGGCCAGCGACGGCGCCTACCGCCGCGTCCCCGAGTGAGGTGCGGGCCCCTGTAGGCGCGGGCACAGCAGGGGCACCTCGTGGTGCCCTTTCCCGGTAGCGTGCGGCGTCGTGGAGGCGACCATGAGCTACGCGCGACGGATCCGACCGGTCATCGACCGGGTCTACGTGGGCGCCCGCTGGGCGGCCCGCGCCCGGATGGAGGCGTTCTACGCCGAGCGGGGCGTGGACCTCGGCTACGAGAACTCCTTCTTCGCCGGGGCGCTGGCCCGGCCGATGCCGGCCGACGCCCTCGCCGACGCGCTGGCCTACACCAGCGGTGACATGAGCCGGGAGCTGGCCCAGGGCGTGACCAAGGTGGATGCCGAGGGCACCTGGCACCTCACCGAGCTGGGCCGGGAGCTGGCGCTGTTCGCGCAGCGGGCGACCGCCGAGGCCGCCGAGGAGCTGTGGTCCTCCAATCCCTCGATGCTGCCCGGCCTGGCTGCGGTGCCCCGGCTGGCCGAGCTGGTGGGCCGGGTGCTGGGGCACGGGCTGGCCACCGGCGGGCCGGCGTTCCGCGCCATGACGCCACCGTACGAGCCGGACGACGCCTCGCCGGCGATGCTGCTCATCACCCGGCTCGGCTCGCTGCGGCACCATCGTGCCGACGCGCACCGGGCGGCGTGGCGGGCGGCCGGGCTGACCGCCGCCGAGATCAGGGCGCTGCCCGACGGGCCGGAGCGCGCGGCGATCGAGTCCGAGACCGATCGCCGCGACGCGCCCGCGTACGGGGTGCTCACCGAGGACGAGCGCTGGGAACTGCTCGCCGGGCTCGGCGCCCTGCCGAGCTAGTGCGGTGTCCATGGGGACACCGCACTAGCAGCTAGCGGCCGGCCGCCGGCGCAGGCTCGAGGGCGATCGTGCGGGCGTACCGGATGGCGGCCGGGGTGTCCGGGAAGACCAGGCCCGCACGGCGCAGCTCGTCGGCCACGCCCAGGGCGTCCAGCACCTGGTCGTGGCCGGGGGTGATGCCGGAGAGCAGCACCACGATGCCGCGCGCCTGGAGCCGGTCGACGGCGTCGCCGAGCACCTGCGCGCCGGTGGCGTCCATGGTGGACACCCGGGACATCCGTAGGATGACCACCCGCACGTCGGCGACGTCGGAGAGTTCCAGCAGGAAGGTGTGCGCGGCGGCGAAGAAGAGCGGCCCGTCCAACCGGTAGGCCACGATGTGCTCGGACAGCAGGGCGTGTTCCTCGGCGCTGTGCTCGCCCGGGTCGAGCGGAACCTGTTCCAGCCGGGCGCTGCGGGCCACCGCGCGCAGGGCCAGGACGACCGCCACCGCGAGGCCGACCGCCACCGCGGTGACCAGGTCCCAGATCACCGTGACGGCGAAGGTCAGCACGAGCACGACCGCGTCGCCGCGGGTGGCCCGGGCGATCGCCCGGAGCGAGCCGGCCTCCACCATCCGGACCGTGGTGGCCAGCAGCACGCCGGCCAGCGCGGCCAGCGGGATCCGGCCGACCAGCGGGGCGGCGGCCAGCACGATCGCGGCGAGGGCGACCGCGTGGGCCAGCGCCGCCAGCTTCGAGGCGGCCCCGGCGCGGACGTTCACCGCCGTCCGGGCGATCGCGGCGGTGGCCGGGATGCCGCCGAACAGCGGCGACGCCAGATTGGCCAGGCCCTGCCCGAAGAGTTCCCGGTCCGGGTCGTGCCGTTGGCCGACGGTCATACCGTCGGCGACGGTGGCCGAGAGCAGGCTCTCCAGCGCGGCGAGCGCGGCGACCGCGAGCGCGCTGGGCAGCAGCACACCGACCGCGCCGAGGTCGAGGAAGTCGAGCGAGGGCGCGGGCAGGCTCTGCGGCAGGGCGCCGATCCGGACCAGGTCGACCGGGGCCAACTCGGCGAGGACCGTCGCGGCGGCCACGCCGACCAGGGAGAACGGCAGTCCGGGCCGCCACCGCGAGCCGAGCAGCATGAGTGCCGCGACGCCGAGGGCCACCGCGACGGCAACCGGTCGGGGATGTGTGACGAATTGCGCGACCGCGTCGGCGGCCACCGCCCAGACCTTGTCGCCGTGCGCGTCGGTGACCCCGAGCGCGGCGGGCACCTGCTGGAGCGCGATGACCACGGCGATGCCGGCGGTGAAGCCCTCGATCACCGGGGTGGGCAGGTAGCGGACGTACCGGCCGAGCCGGGCGAGGGCGAGGGCGATCAGCACCAGGCCGGCCATCGCGCCGACCATGAGCACTCCGCGGGCGCCGAAGCGCTGCACGACCGGCACCAGCACGACGGTCATCGCCCCGGTCGGCCCGGAGACCTGAAGGTTGGAACCGCCGAACACGGCGGCCACCGCTCCGGCGACCACGGCGGTGACCAGCCCGGCCTGCGCGCCCAGCCCGGAGGTGACGCCGAAGGCGAGGGCGAGCGGCAGCGCCACCACCGCAACGGTCAGCCCGGCGAGCAGGTCACGGCGGGGGGACCGGCGCACCGCCGCCCAGTCGGCCCGGCCGGGCAGCAGCCCGAGCACGTTCACCGGTCGGTCCCGGAGGCGCGCAGCTCGTCGAGGAGGGCGTCCCGGTCGGTGAGGACCGCGCCGAGGATCCGTCGTCCGGCGGCCAGCAGGTCGGCCACGTCGGGGGTGCTGAGGGAGTACATGACCAGCGACCCGTCCCGGTACGAGGTGACCATGCCGGCCCGGCGCAGCACAGCGAGCTGCTGGGAGAGGCTGGACGCCTCGACGTCGATGGCCGCGAGCAGGTCGCGGACCGGCTTCGGGCCGTCCTGAAGCAGCTCGAGCACCCGGATGCGGACCGGATGGCCGAGGGTGCGGAACAGCTCCGCCTTCGCCTGGTACAGCGGCACCGACATCAAGGTCCTCCCTAAAGCCTTGACGACTTTAGCACTTGCACAAATCTTCAAGTGGTGACGGCGCCCGCCAGCCCGCGTGCCGGCAGCGCACCAACCGCTACGAACTTGATGACGTGGACGATTCACCTCGATCGCACTGCGCCGACGACGGCCTCGGCGATTCGTCCGCGTCATCAAGTTTGCAGGCGGTCAGCGCCATCCCCTCGGCCAGCCGGTCAAGGGCGGCCCGAGGCCCCGGACCGACCGCCACGCGCGGCCCGTCAGCCGCCCGCCGGCCGGCCCCTCATGCCGCGCCGCTGGTGATGCCGTTCACGCAGCGCAGCACGGGGCGGGCGGTGAGGGCGGCCGGGTCGAGCGGCGCCGCCGCGGTGACGGTGAAGGTGACCGACTCCCCCGGCAGCAGGGTGACCAGGGCCTGGTCGACCTGGGCGGCCGGGTCCAGCCGGTCCGGGTAGAGGGTCAGGTCGCGCAGGACTGTCCGGGCGGTCACCCGGACCCGCTGGCCGTCGCCGGTCGGCTCGACCACGGCGTCCCACGCCGCCGCCGGCCAGTCGATCTCCCGGTCCTCGGCGAAGAACCACAGCGCCCGCTCCGCGGTGTCACCGGCCTCCGCGACCAGCAGCTCCCGCCGGGCCTCGTCCGGCCGCGCCAGCTCCGCCGGCAGCGCCAGCACCACCGAGGAGTACGCGGGGACGTCGAGGTCCACCGAGGTCTTCGCCCTCGGCTCCCCGGCCAGGGTGAACCGGGTGACCGTGGCCGGCGCGCGCCACGCCTCGCCGGCGTCGTTCACGGCCACCAGGGCCAGCCCGCCATCGCGCGGCTGCACGGTGAGCAGCCGGTCGGCGTACGCGCGGCGCAGCGCGTACCAGAGCGGCTTGCGCCGGCCGTCGCCGTCGACCGCCGCCCAGGAGGTGACCGGCCAGCAGTCGTTGAGCTGCCAGACGATGGTGCCCATGCACACCGGCCGGTGGGATCGGAAGTGCTCGACGCCGAGCTGGATGGCCCGGGCCTGGTTGACCTGGGTGAGGTAGTGCCAGTCGTCGAAGTCGGTGGGCACCGGCAGATGCGCGTCCAGTCCACGCCGGAGCTTCCGGTCACCGTCGATCGCCTTCTGATGGTGGGCCATGCCCGGCGAGTCGTGCGCGAGCGGTTCGTCGGAGAGGGACCGGCGCAGGGTCGCGTACGCCGGGGGCGCCTGATAGCCGAACTCGGCGACGAAGCGCGGCACGTACTCCCGGTATCTCAGGTAGTCGTCGGTGTTCCAGACGTCCCAGATGTGCATGGTGCCGTGGGCCGGGTCGTTGGGGTGCACGTCCTCACGGCCGGACCAGGGGCTGCCCGGCCAGTAGGGCCGGGTCGGGTCCAGCTCGCCGACGATCCGGGGCAGCAGCTCCAGGTAGTAGCCGCGCCCCCAGGTCCGCCCGGCGAGGGGCTGCTGCCAGTCCCAGTCGTGCCAGCCCCAGATGTTCTCGTTGTTGCCGGTCCACAGGACCAGCGACGGGTGGGCGGCCAGCCGGGTCACCTGTTCCCGCGCCTCGGCCTCGACCTCGGTGCGGAACGGCTCCTCCTCCGGATAGGCGGCGCAGGCGAAGAGGAAGTCCTGCTGCACCAGCAGGCCGAGGGAGTCGGCCAGCTCGTAGAAGTCGTCCGACTCGTACCGGCCGCCGCCCCAGACCCGCAGCAGGTTGGCGTTGGCCCCGATCGCCTGGTCGAAGCGTTCGACCAGCCGCTGCCGGGTGGCCCGGTTGGGGAACGCGTCGTCGGGGATCCAGTTCACGCCCTTGACGAACACCGGCACGTCGTTGACGTGCAGCGTGAACGGGGTGCCGTACGCGTCGGGGGTGGTGTCGAGGCGTACCGAGCGGAAGCCGATCCGGCGGGACCAGGCGTCCAACTCCCGCCCGTCGGGGGCGCGGAGGGTGACCTCGAGATCGTGGAGAGCCTGCTCGCCGTACCCGATCGGCCACCACCGCCGCGGGTCGCGGACGGTGAGGGCCGTCACGGCCGTGCGCTGCCCCGGCGCGACGGTGACCTCGGCGGCGGCGCCCGCGACCGTGGCGTGCACGGTGACCGGCACCTCGGCGGCCCGCTCGACCTCGACGTGCAACTCGACCCGGCCGGTGCCGCCCTCGACGGTCGCCAGCGGGCGGACCGTGACCAGCCGGGCGGTCGACCAGGCGTGCAGCCCTATCTCCTGCCAGATGCCCGCGGTGACCAGGGTGGGACCCCAGTCCCAGCCGAAGTTGCAGGCGATCTTGCGGATGAAGTTGAACGGCTCCGGATACGCGTTGGGCCGGTCACCGAGCCGCTCCCGGTGCGCCTCGGCATAGCGGTACGGCGAGCCGAAGCGGACGGTCAGCGTGTTCGAACCGGGCCTCAGCAGCGACCCGACGGCGAACCGGTAGCCGCGGTGCTGGTTCTCGGTGCGGCCGACCTCGGTGCCGTTGAGCGTCACCGTGGCGACCGTGTCCAGCCCGGCGCAGACCACGTCCACCCGGTCGTCGTCGCCCGGCCGCCAGGCGAAGGTGGTCTCGTAGACCCAGTCGGTGCGCCCGATCCAGCCCAGCCGGGTCTCGTTGTCGTCGGGGTACGGGTCGGGGATGAGGCCGGCGGCCAGCAGGTCGGTGTGCACGCAGCCGGGTACGGTGGCCGACACCGCCCGCCCGGCGACCTCCGGCGGTACCTGCGGACCGGGTACGGCCCGCAGGACCCAACCCTCGTGCAACGCCCGCCGGCTCACGACTTCACCGCGCCTTCCATGATGCCGCGGACAATCTGTCGGCCACCGATGAACAGCATCACCAGCAGCGGAACGGTGGCGACGAACGCGCCCGCCAGCACCCGCCGGTAGATCACGTAGTTGCCGCTGGCCAGGTCGGACACCGCCACCATCGAGGTCGGGTAGTCGGTGCCGCCCAGCGTGATCAACGGCCACTGGAAGTCGTTCCAGGTGGCCACGAAGATGAGCAGGCCGAGCACCGCCAGGGCGGGACGGATCGCCGGTAGCACGATGGTCGCGTAGATCCGCATGGTGGTGGCGCCATCCATCCGGGCCGACTCGACCAGCTCGTCGGGCACGCTGTTGACGATGAACTGCCGCATGTAGAACACGCCGAACGCGCTGACCAGGCCGGGGGCGATGACCGCGAGCAGGGTGCCGTTCCAGCCGAGCTTGCCCATCACGATGTAGAGGGCGACCACCCCGAGCTGGTTGGGGACGGTCAGGGTGAGCACCACGAAGAGCATCAGCGCGTTGCTGCCCTTGAACCGGAGCTTGGCGAACGCGAAGCCGGCCAGCGAGCAGAAGAAGAGCACCGAGGCGGTCACCACGGTCGAGACGATGACGCTGTTGACCAGCGAGGCGGCGAAGTAGACGTCCTGCAGGGAGAAGACCTCCCGCAGGTTGACCAGGAACTGGTCGCCGGGGACCACCGACGGGGGGAGCTTCGCCAGCGCCTCGTCGGTGCTGGTCGCGATGACGAACATCCAGTAGAGCGGGAACGCGCCGAACAGGAACGTCGCGGCCAGCAGCAGATAGGTCCAGACGCCGGCCGCCGTGTCCTGCGGGGCCCGTCCCATCAGCCGCGGGCGGTTCCGCCTGCTCGGCGGGGTGGGCGGCGGCGCGGTCACGGCGGTCATTTGCGCCCTCCCGACAGTCGGTTGGTGAGCAGGGTGTTGACGCCGGCGACGATCAGGATGATGAGGAACAGCGCCCAGGACATCGCGGCGGCGTAGCCAAGGTCGAGGTCCTTCCAGCCGACCTTGTAGATGAGCTGGGCGATGGTCTGCCACTCCCTGCCGGCACCGCCCGTGGCGGCCTGCGCGTTCAGGTCGAAGAGCATCGGCTCGATGAAGAGCTGGAACCCGCCGATGGTGGAGAGGATGACGGTGAACAGCACCACCGGGCGGATCATCGGCACGGTGATCCGCCAGAGCTGTTTCCACGGGCTGGCGCCGTCGATCGCCGCCGCCTCGTAGACGTCGCGCGGGATGGACTGCATCGCGGCCAGGTAGAGCAGGGCGTTGTAGCCGATCCACTTCCAGTTGACCATGGTCGCGATGGCCATCCAGGAGTGCAGCTTGTCGGCCCGCCAGTCGATCGGGTCGTCCCCGCCGCCGATGCCGAACAGGCCGAGCACCCAGTTGGCCATGCCGAAGTCGCGGGAGAAGAAGACGCTGAAGACCATGGTCGAGGCGACAATCGGCGTCACGTACGGCAGCAGCACGGCGACCCGCCACCAGGTCTGCGCCCGCAGCTTGCGGTTGAGCAGCGCGGCGACCACCAGCGCGAGCAGCAACTGCGGCACGGTCGAGAGCAGGAAGATGCCGAAGGTGTTGTAAAGGGCGTTCCAGAAGTACTCGTCGCCGAAGAGCTTGCTGAAGTTGTCGAAGCCGGCCCAGTACGGCAGCGTCGGGTCGTCGAGGCGGTAGTTGCGCAGCGCGACCACGCCGTTGAAGAGCAGCGGGAAGAGCCCGAACACGATGAACAGCAGGAAGAACGGCGCGATCATCAGGTACGGCAGGTAACGCAGGTCGAAGCGGTACAGCCGGTCGCGCCAGGTCAACCGTTGCCTGCCGCCCCCGCGGCCGCGCTCCGGCGCGGCTCGGCGGCCCGACGACGGTGTGGCTGCGGCACGGGTGGTGGACATCGGATCACTCCAGGGCCGAGGTGGTGACGGGACGGACGGTGACGGAGCGGGCCGGTGCCCCGCTCCGTCACCGGTGCTGCACAGGAGTCACTGCGGCGGAGCCGCCGTCAGGAGCTGGCCGCCTTCTCCGCCGCCTTGACCGCCGCCGCCCAGGCGGCGTCCGGCTTCAGGCTCTTGTTCTGCACCCGGCCGATGACGTTCTCCACCTCGACCCGGGTCGGGCCGTTCTTCTTGCCGAGGTACTGCGGGGTCAGGCCCTGGGCCATCTTCGGGAAGATCTGCCCGACCGGCGCGTTGTTGAAGAACGGGTTCTTGAAGTCGGCGATCGCCGGGTCGGCGTAGAGCGCCGGCTGCGAGGGCAGGTTGCCGACCTTCTTGAAGATCTCGATCTGCTGCTCCGGCTGCACCAGCCACTCCAGCAGCTTGTACGCCTCGTCGACGTGCTTGCCCTGTTTGGGGATGGTCAGGAAGGAGCCGCCCCAGTTGCCGCCGCCCCCCGGCACCGCGGCGATGTCCCACTTGCCCTGCGTGCCGGGCGCGGTGTCCTTGATGTGGCCGAGCATCCACGCGGGGCAGGCGAGCACGGCGAACGACCCACTGGTGAAGCCCTTGTCCCAGTCGGCCTGGAAGCTGGCGAGGTTGGCCGAGAGCCCGGCCTGGATGGCCTTGATGGTGTAGTCGAAGGCGACCTTCGGGCCGCCGTCCATCTGCAGCTGCTCCTGCTCGTTGTAGAAGCCGACCGGCTGCTGGCCGAGGATCGGGTTGAACATGTTGCTGCCGGCGTCGATGAACTTCTTCTTGCTCTTGGCGGTGTACTGCTGGCCGACCTCGATGAACTTGTCCCAGGTGGGCCAGAGGGCGGAGACCTGGTCCCGGTCGGTGGGCAGGCCGGCGGCCTTGAACAGGTCGGTCCGGTAGCACATGGCCAGGCCGCCGACGTCGGTGCCGAGACCGATCTGGGTCTTGCCGTCGGCCGACAGCGACTGCTTCCACTTCCAGGGCAGGTACTTGCTCTCGTACGAGCCGGCGCCCTTGTCCAGCAGGTTGACGAACTTGTCGGACTGGCTGCGGAACTGGACCATGAAGCCTTCGTCGATCGCGGCGATGTCCGGGGCGCCGGAGCCGGCGACCAGCTTCTTCTGCAGGTCCTCGTGCTGGGCGTTGTATTCGCCGGAGTTCAGCTGGATCTTGACGTTCTTGTGCTGGGCCTCGTACTTGGCCTTGAGATCCTGGAGGCCGAAGTCGCCCCAGAAGTTGATCTTCAGAGTGATCTGACCGTCGCCCGAAGCCGAGCCGCCGGTGGTGCTCTGTCCGCTGCACGCCGCGACCATGACCAGGCTGACGGCACCCACGGTGACCGCCCGGGCCCAGTGCGTCCAGGACCGCTTCATGTCATCCTCCGCGCCGAATGGGAACGCTCCCAAGATCGAGAAACGTTGACTGAACCGGATAAGTGAGCACACCGTACGGGGCACCCTCCGGACTGTCAACGGTCAGTCCGCCGCGAGACGCCTCGAACGACCTCCGACCATTGTGGGAGCGCGACCATGCGTGGTGAAGCGCTTTCCGGAGCAGAATCGTGAGGCGGGCTCTGGTGGAGAACGCCGGACGGGGCCGTACGCTTAACCGGGCAAGTGACGGGCTGTCCCGGTCAGCCCCAGGCCCGCCGCGCCGACCGCCGGTCGGGCCCGTTGCAGTAGCGTGACGGCCGCCGGTCACCCCCGGCGGCGCAGGAGCCCCCGCGGGGCCGGACAACTGGAGGAGCACGCCGGTGAAGCGGCCGACCATCGCCGACGTCGCCCGACGGGCCGGGGTCTCCAAGGGCGCGGTGTCATACGCCCTGAACGGGCAGCCCGGCGTGTCGGAGGCGACCCGACAGCGCATCCTGGCGATCGCCGCCGAGATCGGTTTCAGCCCGAGCAGCGCCGCCCGGGCGCTCTCCGGCGCCACCGCCAACGCGGTCGGCCTGGCCCTGTGCCGGCCGGCGCGGACGCTGGGCATCGAACCGTTCTTCATGGGGCTGATCAGCGGCGTCGAGGCCGAACTGTCCGCCCGCTCCTACGCCCTGACCCTCCAGGTGGTCGCCGACCAGGAGGCGGAGATCGCGGTCTACCGCCGGTGGTGGGCCGAGCGGCGGGTGGACGGCGTCCTCGTGTGCGACCTGCGTACCGACGACCGACGGGTGCCGGCGCTGGAGGAGCTGCAACTGCCGGCTGTGGTGATCGGCGGCCCCGGCCACACCGGCAGCCTGGCCAACGTCTGGTCCGACGACGCGGCAGCCCTGGTGGAGACCGTGGAGTACCTGGTCGCGCTCGGGCACCGGCGGATCGCCCGGGTCGGCGGGCTGCCCACCCTGCTGCACACCGAGATCCGTACCGACGCGTTCACCGAGGTGTGCCGGCGGCTGGGGCTGGACGACGCCACCACGGTCTGGTCGGACTACACCGGGGAGGAGGGCGCCCGGGCCACCCGCCGGCTGCTCAGCTCCGCGAACCGGCCCACCGCGGTGATCTACGACAACGACGTGATGGCGATCGCCGGGCTCTCGGTCGCCCAGGAGATGGGGCTCGCCGTCCCCGGCGACCTGTCCATCGTGGCCTGGGACGACTCCCCGCTCTGCCAGCTGGTGCACCCGCCGCTGACCGCCCTCGGCCGGGACATCCCCGGATACGGCGCACACGCCGCGCGGCAGCTCCTCGCCGTGATCGGGGGCGAGCCGGCCGCCGGCCTCCAGGACGAGACCGCTCACCTCACCCCGCGCGGCAGCACCGCACCCCCGCGGAGCCGGTGAACTGGTTCGGCCCGCTGCTGGACGACCCGCTCAGCGGGGTGCGGCGCCGAACTCCTCGAACCATGCCTCGACCCGCTCGGCGGTGGCGGGGCGGGCGAGGGCGAAGCCCTGGCCGTAGCGGCAGCCGGCCCCGCGGGCCTCGGCGACCTGGGCGTCGGACTCCAACCCCTCGACCACCACCTCCAGGCCGAGCCGGTCGCCGAGGCTGGCCACCACGGCGATCAGCGGAAGCTGCCCGTCGGGAGCCGGCCCGACCAGGTGCGAGCCGACCTTGAGCAGGTCGATCGGCAGCCGGCGGAGCTGGGCCAGGGAGGCGTGCTCGGCGCGGAAGTCGTCCAGCGCCGTCCGCACCCCGAGGGAACGCAGACCGGCGAGCCGGGCCACCATCGTGGGCAGTTCGGCGACGACCGCCGGCTCGGCCACCTCCACCACCAGCCGCTCAGGGGACACACCGTACGCGGCCAGGGCGGCCGCCGCGCGAGCCACGAAGTCCGGCGCCGCCAGCTCGCGGGGAGTGACGTTCACGGCCATCCACAGCTCTCGGCCCCCGTCCGACCAGTCGGCGAGCTGCCGGCAGGCCCGGTCGAGCACCCACCGCCCCAGCTCGCCGAGAAGGTCCAGGTCCGCCGCGACCGGCACCAGCTCGTCCGGCAGCACGGTGCCCAGCACCGGGCTGCGCCAGCGCAGCAGGGCCTCGATGCCGACCGGCTGCCGGTCGGCGAGGGCCAGCACCGGCTGGTAGACCAGGTCCAGCTCGCCCCGGGCGACCGCCCCCGGCAGCTCCCGTTCCAGGTCCAGCCGGCGGACGAGCTGCTCCTCCAGGTACGCGTCGTACCACTCGACCCGGTCCCGGCCGAGCTGCACCGCACGCCGCCGAGCCAGGTCGGCCTGGCGCAGCACGTCCTCCGGGTCACCGCCGGTCGTCTCGGCCAGCCCGACACTGACCCGGATCCGCGTCACCCCGCCGGTCCCCGCGTACGGCTCGGTCAGTGCGGTCAGCAACCGGCCGGCCAACGCGTACGCGACCACCGGCCCGACGTCGGTGAGCACGGCGAACTCGGCGTCGGTGAGGCGGGCCACCAGGTCGTCGGGGCCGCAGCCGGCCCGGAGCCGCCGGGCGACCTCGCCCAGCACGGGCTGGTCCACGGCCGGGCCGTCGTCGGCCCCGACCAGGTCGACGACGAGCAGGGCCCCGCCCTCCCGCCGGGCCAGCCCACGCAGCAGGCCGCCCCGGTCGGCCAGCTCGGCGGGCGGGCCGACGGTGGCCCGCTGGTCGCCGGCCAGGGCGCGCAGCCGGGCCTCACGCGCGGCCAGCCGGTCGGCGCAGCGCCGCTGGTCCGCGGCGGCGAGCACCTCGCGGAGCACCATCGGCGGGATGATCCCCAGCCCCAGGGCGATCGCGGGCGTGTCGAACTCCCCCACCGTCCAGAGGTGGTGGCCGGCGGCGAGCGCGGCGATGCCGGCGGGCGCGGTCAGCACGGGCAGGGCGGCCGGGAAGCCGTCCGGCCGGGGCCGCTCGCCGGCCGCGTGACGTCGGGCGCCGGCGACGGTGAGCAACGCGCCGGCCAGCAACGGGGGCGCGACGGCCAGACTGGCCCGGTCCGGAGCGCCGTAGGCGAGCAGCACCACGAGGAGGGCCAGCCCGGTGAGGGTGGCCGCCGCTCCGGCGAGGCAGCGCGCCGCGCCCGGCCGGCGGCGCCGGTCCGCCAGCGCGGTCACCAGCAGCGCCGCCACTCCGGTCGCGCCTGCGATGCACGCGGTGCCCGCCGTCGGTGGCACCGGACCGGGCGGCAGCAGCATCCAGGCCGCGAAGAGCAGACTGACGCCGAGGCCGACGGTCTCGACGGCCCGGCGGAGCCGCTCGGCGGCGGTGCGCCAGGAGTGGCCGGGGAGCCGGAGCAGTGCCACGGCGTACAGCGGGGCGGTGACGGCGAGGCCGACCAGCGCGACCGGCGGCCGGTGCGGCGAGTCGGTCAGCGGCAGTACGGCGACGGTGAGCCCGGCGGCCAGCACGGCCGCGTCGAGGGTCGCGACGCCCCGGCGGGACGGTGCCCGGGCCCGCCGACCGGTCGGCGGCGATCCGCCGCCATCGGTGCCGGGGGCCGGCTCGGCGGCCAGGAGCCGGTCCGGCTCGGCACCGGCGGGCGGAGCGCCGGCCAGCCGGGCGAGCCGGACGCAGGCCAGGGCACAGCCGCCGGCGACGGCGAACGCCACCGCGGCCAGGGCCGGGACGAGGCCGGCGGCCCCGGCCAGCACGACCAGCGCGCCGGCGAGCGGCACGACGAGATCGGGCAGGGGTGGTCGGCGGCGTGGACCAGGGCACGAGTGGGTGACGGTCACGGCGATCGCCTTCGCGAGGGGGCACGGGGGCGGTGCGGTTGCGGAGCGGTGTGCGGGGCCAGCGGGTGGATCGATGAGCGGCGACGGGTGTGGACGACGCCGGTGTGGATCCGGTACGGCCATGCCGATGAACGATTCCGGACGCGTCCGGCAACGCGGCACCGCGCGTGATGTCGGTCACACCTGTGCCGCCGATCGCCCCCGTTCCGCCCGCCGGGGGTGGGCCGGATCCGGGGTGCGATCATCGGAGGATGAGCCGCGCCGCCACCGTCCGTTTCCGCCACAACCAGGCCATCCTGGTCGCCGCGATCGTCGCGCTCCTCGGCGCGCTGCCGCTGGCCACCGCCAACTGGTGGTTGCTCTGGGTGCTGCTGATCCCGCTCGCGGTCATCGTCTGGGCGTGGCGGGCCGGCACCGACGCGGACTCCCGCGAGCTGCGGCTGCGGGCGCTCACCGGGCAGCGGCGGATCCCCTGGGACCGGGTCGCCGAGCTGACCGGCGACGCACGCGGTCGGGGTGTCGTCCGGCTCGACGACGGGGAGCTGCTCGTGCTCCCCGCCGTACGCACCGACGACCTGCCCCGGCTGGTCTCCGCCACCGGGCAGGAACTGTCCGACAGCGCCGGCTGACCCGACCGGGCCGGATCAGCCGGATCAGCCGGACCGGTCAGTAGCCGCCCACCACCTGGTTCACCAGCGGCTCGCCGGCCGCGAACCGCCGCAACTGCTCCCCCACCAGCCGGTACGCCCGCGGCAGCAGGCCGCGGACCGAGCCGGCGACGTGCGGGGTGATCAGGACGTTCGGCAGCTCCCAGAGCGGATGGTCGGCGGGCAGCGGCTCGGGGTCGGTGACGTCCAGCGCGGCCCGTAGCCGTCCGGAGGCCAGCTCGGCGACCAGCGCCTCGGTCCGGGCCACCGGGCCGCGGGCGGCGTTGACCAGCAACGCGCCGTCCGGCATCGCGGCGAGGAACTTCTCGTCGACCAGCCCCCGGGTCTGCTCGGTCAACGGCACCAGCAGCACCACCACGTCCGCCTCGGGCAGCAGGGCGGGCAGCTCGTCCACCCCGTACACCCCCTCGGCGGGACGCGGGCTGCGGGCGACCAGGGTGAAGGTCACCTCGAACGGAGCCAGCCGGGCCTGGACCGCCGCGCCGATCGACCCCGCGCCGACGATCAACACCCGCTTGCCGGCCAGCTCGTCGGTCGGGGCCACCTCGTGGTACGCCCACTCGTGGCGCGCCTGGGCCCGGGCCAGCGGGCCGAAGCCGCGCAGCGCGGACAGGATCGCCGTGACCACCCACTCGGCGGTGCTCGAGTCGTGCACGCCCCGGGCGTCGCAGAGCGTCACCCCGGCGGGGATCCGCCCCACCCAGGCGTCCGCCCCCGCTGACAGGAGCTGCACCACCGCCAGATCGGGCAGCTCGGCCAGCAGCGCGCCGGCGTCCGACGCGGCGAGGAACGGCGGCACCCAGAAGCGCACGTCGGCCGGGGACGACGGGAGCCGGGTCGGGTCCTCCAGCAACTCCACGGTGATGCCCGGGGGCAGCTCGCCGAGGAGAGCGTGACCGGCCCGGTGCGGAATCCATACCTTCACGACCGCCGACGATAGCCGCGCGCCCGCGAGGCCGGACGGCCGGCCGCAGCCCGGCTACGCTGGGGCGGGTGAGCGCCCGTCCCCCGTATCCCCGCACCGGCCGCCTCCGGGTGGCCCTGGCGGCGCCGTGCGCGGCGCTGCTGCTGGGCACCGCCGGCTGCGCCTTCGGCGAGCCGGACCCCGACCCGGCCGGCGAGCCGCCGAACCTGCCGACGCCCTCGGCGACGGCCGGCCCCGGCGGCGGGCAGCAGGTGGTCGCCACGGTGCTGGCCAAGGGGCTGGCGGTGCCGTGGGCGATCGCCTTCCTGCCCGACGGCGGCGCGCTGGTGACGGAACGCGACAGCGGGCGGATCCTCCAGGTCGGCCCGGCGTCCGCGCCGGAGGGGATGAAGGTCGCCGTGGTGCAGACCGTGCCGGACGTGGCGGCCGGCGGCGAGGGCGGGCTGCTCGGCATCGCGGTCTCCCCGTCGTACGTGAAGGACCGCACGGTCTTCGTCTACTACACCACCAACCAGGACAACCGGATCGCGAAGCTGCAGCTGGGCGGGGCTCCCACCCCGGTCCTCACCGGCATCCCCAAGGCCGGAAACCACAACGGCGGCGGCCTGGGCTTCGGTCCGGACGGCTTCCTCTACGCCAGCACGGGCGACGCCGGGAAGACGGCCAACGCGCAGGACCCGAAGAGCCTCGGCGGCAAGATCCTGCGGATCACCGCGGACGGCAGGCCGGCGCCGGGCAACCCCACCCCTGGCTCCCCGGTCTGGTCGCTGGGGCACCGCAACGTCCAGGGCTTCGCCTGGACCTCGGCCAAGCGGATGTACGCCGTGGAGTTCGGCCAGAACACCTGGGACGAGATCAACGAGATCCAAAAGGGCGGCAACTACGGGTGGCCGCAGGTCGAGGGGCGCGGCGACGACCGGCGCTACGTCGACCCGATCGTGCAGTGGCGCACCGCCGACGCGTCGTGCTCCGGGCTGGCCGCGACGGACCGCCTGCTGGTCACCGCCTGCCTGCGCGGGCAGCGGCTCTGGCTGGTCGAGCTGGCCCCGAACGGCACTGTCCTCGGCCAACCGCACGAGCTGCTGAACGGCAGGTACGGCCGGCTCCGGGCCGCCGCGGTCGCCCCGGACGGCTCGGTCTGGGTGAGCACCTCCAACCGGGACGGGCGGGGCAGGCCGGCCGCGGAGGACGACCGGATCCTGCGGCTGGTCTTCGCCGACGGCGGCGCCGGACGCAGCTGATCGATCGGCCCGATCGACCCCCAGCCGCGCCGGTTGAGCAGGATCGGGCTTCCCGCAGGTTTTCCAAGATCCTTCACAGGGCAGGATTTGAGTATGGACGGCCAGGAGAACGAGCAGCGCAACATCGGGGGCGAGGTGACCCCGGAGACCGTGCGCGCCCGCCGCCGCTGGAGGCTGCGACCGCGGATCGGGCGGCCGGGCGTCCGGCTGCGCCGGCTCGGTACGGTACTGGCCCTGCTCGTGGTCACCCTGGCCGGGACCGTCGGCGGCACGTACGCCGGCGGGCACCTGGGCACCGACATCGGGCCGTTCCGCGCGCAGATCAGCCTGACCCCGTCGCTGAGCGGGGGCACCACCATCGCCGTGCCCCCGCTGGGCGCACTGCTGCTGGACAGCCACAACGGGCCGGCCTACCTGACCGTGGAGCTGGGCTCGCTGGACCAGCGGCGTACCGAGGCGCTGCTCGACGACCCGGCGAGCATCAGCCGGGCCAGCCAGTCCGCGGTCGAGGACGTCCGCGCCGGGGTGATGCGTCTCGGGCTGAAGACGCTCGCGTCGGCGGTGCTGGCCACCCTGCTGCTGGCCGGGCTGGTCTTCCGGGACGTGCGCCGGATGGCCTGGGCCGGCGGCATGGCGCTGGTGATCACCGCCGGCAGCCTCGGGCTGGCCGTCGCCACGATCCGCCCACAGTCGATCGAGGAGCCCCGCTACGAGGGGCTGCTGGTCAACGCGCCGGCGATCGTCGGCGACGCGCGGCGGATCGCCAACGACTACACCAAGTACGCCGAGCAGCTCCAGCGGATGGTCGGCAACGTCAGCAAGCTCTACACCACCGTCTCCGCGCTGCCGGTGTACGAGCCGGCGCCCGGCACCACCCGGGTACTGCACGTCTCCGACATGCACCTCAACCCGACCGGCTGGTCGCTGATCCGGACCATCGTCGAGCAGTTCGGCATCGACGTCGTGATCGACACCGGGGACATCACCGACTGGGGCAGCGAGCCCGAGGCGTCCTTCGTCGGCTCGATCGGTCTGCTCAAGAAGCCGTACGTCTACATCCGCGGCAACCACGACTCGGCGCGGACGGCCGCGGCGGTGGCCCAGCAGCCGAACGCGATCGTGCTGGACAACTCGACGACCACGGTGTCCGGGCTGACCATCGCCGGCATCGGCGACCCGCGGTTCACCCCCGACAAGGAGACCTCGCCGGCCGGCAGCGGGCTCACCCCGCAGGTCGCCGACCAGGTGATCGGGGCCGGCGAACAGCTCGCCACCACGGTGGTCAACTCGCCGAAGCAGGTGAACATCGCGTTGGTGCACGACCCGGCCTCCGCCGGGCCGCTCTCCGGCACCACCCCGCTGGTGCTAGCCGGGCACACCCACGTGCGGCAGGTGTCGAAGCTGCCGGAGGTGCCCGGCAAGCAGCCGACGCAGCTCATGGTGGAGGGCTCCACCGGTGGTGCCGGGCTGCGCGGCCTGGAGGGCGAGAAGCCCACCCCGCTGACCATGACGGTGCTCTACTTCGACCAGCAGAAGCTGCTCCAGGCGTACGACGACATCACCGTGGGCGGCACCGGTCAGTCGCAGGTGAACCTGGAACGGCACGTGATCCAGGAGCCGGAGAAGGGCGCCCAGGTGCCGGTCACCCCGACGCCCAGCCGGGGTGGGCCGGTGTCGCCCGTCCCGCCGGGTGAGTCGGTGTCGCCCACCCCGACCGGTGAGTCGGAGTCGCCGGCCCCGACGCCCACCGCCACTCGCTGATCCGCCCGGGCGCGCCGTCGGCCGGCGAGGAGTCTCCTCCGCGGGCCGACGGCGAGCGCGCGGACGGTCAGCGCAGCGACAGCGCGGCCAGGGCGGCGTTGACAATGCTGCCGGGCAGCAGGTCGTGCAGCTCGTACAGCTCCTGGACGCTGCCGGACTGGCCGAACTCGTCCACCCCGAGCGGCACCGCCGGGGCGCCGAGCGCCGAGCCGAGCCAGGCCATCGCGTGCGAGGCGGCGTCGTGCACGGTCACCACCGGCACCCGGTCGGCGAAGGCGGACCGCAGGGCATCGGGCACGCTCGGCACGGTCGCCGTCCGTACCCCCTGGCGCAGGGTCCGCTGCCAGGCGCGGTAGAGCCGGTCCAGCGAGGTGACGTCCACCACGTGCGCGGCCACTCCCTCGTCAGCCAGCTCCGCGGCGGCGGCCAGGACCTCGGGCAGCACCGCGCCGGAGGCGGCGAGCTGCACGACCGGGGCATCCGCCAGATGCGGGTAGGCCTCGTGCGCGTCCACCAGCCGGTACGCCCCGGCGACCACCTGCCGGCGCAGCACCGCGTCGCCGATCCGGGCCCGGGCCGCCTCGAACGGCGCCTGGTCGATCGGGCGGGTGCTGAGCCGGAAGTAGTACGCCCCGTCCTCGGCGGGCGCGGCGGTGGCGGCGGGTGCCGGTCCCCCGGCGATCTGGCCGAGCGCGTCACAGAGCAGCCAGTCGAGGCTGCCGGCGTACGCGGGCTCGAGGAAGGTGACGCCGGGCAGCTCCAGGCCGACGGAGGCGGTGATGGTGGACTGGTGGGCGCCGCCCTCCGGCGCGAGGGTGATGCCGGACGGGGTGCCGGCGACCACGAACCGGGAGCCGGAATAGGTGCCGTAGAGGAATGCGTCCAGGCCGCGCAGCACGAACGGGTCGTAGACCGTGCCGATCGGCAGCAGCGGCTGCCCGGACAGGTCCCACGACAGGCCGAGCTGGCCGAGCAGCAGGAACAGGTTCATCTCGGAGATGCCCAGCTCGATGTGCTGGCCCGCCGGGCTCTCCGTCCAGCGCAGCATCCGGTCCTCGGTCCAGGAGCGCTGCGCGGTGGGGGCGAAGACGCCGGTCTTGTTGATGAAGCCGGCCAGGTTGGTGGAGGTGGCCACGTCCGGCGCGGTGGTGACCAGGTAGGGGGCCACGTTCTCGTCCCGGGCCAGGTCGACCAGCACCCGGCCGAAGACCTCCTGAGTGGAGACGGGCTTGTTCGCACGTACCTTGGTGGCCTCCGGGACGGTGACCCCCAGCGCCCGCTCGCGGGGCGTGCGGGACAGCGTCTCCCGGCGCTCGCCGGCCCGGATGCCGGCCGGGGACGCCGGGTCGAGGCGGTCCCACTCGGTCTCGCGAGTCAGGCCCTGCCCGGCGCGCAACGCCTCGACCTGCTCGGTGGTGAGCAGCGCCGAATGGTTGCGCGGGTTGCCGGCGATGGGCAGGCCCCACCCCTTGACGGTGTAGGCGAAGATCACGCTGGGCCGGTCGGTGACCGCGTCGCACTGCGCGTACGCGTCGAGCATCGCCGCCAGGTCGTGGCCGCCGAGGTCGGTGACGAGCGGGCCCAGCTCGTGGTCGGGGATGTCGGCGATGAACTCGGCGATGCCGGCCGGAGCGCCGTCGAGGAACTGCTTGCGCAGGGCCGGGCCGGTCAACGCGAACAGCGACTGGTACTGCTCGTTCGGCATCAGGTCGATCCAGTCGCGCAGCGCCTCGCCGCCCGGCCGGGCGTACGCGCCCGGCCGGGCGTACGCCTCGGCGAGCTTGCGGCCGTACTTGACCTCGACGACGTGCCAGCCGGCGGCCTCGAACTGGCCCCGCCACTGGTTGATCCGCACCCCTGGGACGACCCGGTCGAGCGACTGGCGGTTGAAGTCGACCAGCCACATCACGTTGCCCAGGCCGGTGGTGGCCGGATCGGCGACGGCCTCCCAGATGTTCCCCTCGTCCAGCTCGGCGTCGCCGATCAGGGCGATGAAGCGGGAGCGTGGCCGGGCGCCGAAGTGCGCGTCGACGTAGCGGCGGGTGGCCGCGGCGAACAGCGGCGCGGCGGCGCCCAGACCGACCGAGCCGGTGGAGAAGTCCACCCCGTCCGGGTCCTTCGTCCGCGACGGGTACGACTGCAACCCGCCCCGCGCCCGCAGCTTCGGCAGGTACGACCGGTCCAGGTTGCCGAGCAGGTACTGGATGGCGTGGAAGACCGGCGAGGCGTGCGGCTTGACCGCGACGCGGTCCTCGGCGTCGAGGTGGGCGAACCAGAGCGCGGTCATCGCGGTGACCAGCGACGCGCTCGACGCCTGGTGGCCGCCGACCTTCACCCCGTCGCCGGTGTTCCGGTCGTGGTTGGCCGCGTCGACGATGCGGGTGGCGAGCCAGAGCACCCGCCGCTGGATCTCGTCGAGGACATCAAGGTCGTGCTGGTTCACGATGACTCCATCCGGGCGTCGCCGTTGACGCCCTCGCGAGGGGGTGGCGCGGGTCGCGCGCGCACTCGACATGGCCGGAGGCCGCCGCCGGGTCACGACGGCGGCCTCCGGGGGGTGGGACTCAGCCCTGGGCGCCGAGACGCTCCAGGATCAACTCACGGACGGTCTTGGCGTCCGCCTGGCCGCGGGTGGTCTTCATGACCGCGCCGACCAACGCGCCGGCCGCGGCGACCTTGCCGCTGCGGATCTTGTCCGCGACGTCCGGGTTGGCGGCGATCGCCTCGTCCACGGCGGCGGTGAGCGCGCCGGTGTCGGAGACCACCTCCAGGCCCCGGTTGGTCATGATCTCGGTCGGCGAGCCCTCGCCGGCCACCACGCCCTCCAGGACGGCGCGCGCCAGCTTGTCGTTGAGCTTGCCTGCGTCGACGAGGCTCTGCAGCTCGGCGACCTGAGTCGGGGTGGCCCCGACGTCGGCCAGCTCCACACCGGTCTCGTTGGCCCGCCGCGACAGCTCACCCAGCCACCACTTGCGGGCGGCGGCCGGGGTGGCGCCGGCGGCGACGGTTGCCTCGATCAGCTCGACCGCGCCGGCGTTGACCACCGACTGCATGTCCAGGTCGGACAGGCCCCACTCCTGCTGGAACCGCTTGCGCCGCAGCCGCGGCAGCTCCGGCAGGGCGGCCTTCAGCTCGGCCACCCAGGCCTGGTCCGGCGCGAGCGGGACCAGGTCCGGCTCCGGGAAGTACCGGTAGTCGGTGGCGGTCTCCTTGGACCGGCCGGGCGTGGTGTCCCCGGTCTCCTCGTGGAAGTGCCGGGTCTCCTGGGTGATCTTGCCGCCGGCGTCGAGCACCGACGCCTGGCGCAGCATCTCCGAGCGGACCGCCCGCTCGACCGAACGCAGCGAGTTGACGTTCTTGGTCTCGGTGCGGGTGCCCCACTCCTCGCCCGGCTTGTTCAGCGAGGTGTTGACGTCACAGCGCAGCGAGCCCTCCTCCATCCGGACGTCGGAGACGCCCAGCGAGCGGATCACGTCGCGCAGCTCGGTGACGTACGCCCGGGCCACCTCCGGCGCGAGCGAGCTGGTGCCGGGGATCGGCTTGGTCACGATCTCGACGAGCGGGATGCCGGCCCGGTTGTAGTCGACCAGCGACTCGGTCGCGCCGTGGATCCGGCCGGTGGCACCGCCGACGTGCAGCGTCTTGCCGGTGTCCTCCTCGAGGTGCACCCGCTCGATGCCGATCCGCACCGTCTCACCGTTGACCTCGACGTCCAGGTAGCCGTCGACGCAGAGCGGCTCGTCGTACTGGCTGATCTGGAAGTTCTTCGGCATGTCCGGGTAGAAGTAGTTCTTCCGGGCGAACCGGCACCACTGCGCGATCGAGCAGTTCAGCGCCAGCCCGATCCGAATGGTCGCCTCGATGGCGGCCTTGTTGGCCACCGGCAGCGAGCCGGGCAGGCCCAGGCAGACCGGGCAGACCCGGGTGTTCGGCGCGCCACCGAAGTCCGTCGGGCAGCCGCAGAACATCTTGGTGTTCGTGCCCAGCTCGACGTGGGTCTCCAGGCCGATCACCGGTTCAAAGCGCGCGACGACCTCGTCGTACGCGGGCAGTGTCGTCGTCATGAGAACTCCAGCTTTCGGGCGGCATCCGGAATCAACGTGCCCAAGCCTAGTGCGGTGCCCACCGGCGCTCACCGGGTGTCCGGTGGTTGTGGTGGATCCTCGCCGTGCGGGCGACCGGCTACCCACCCGCGGCCGGCGGGGCGGCCCTCGGGTGGCCAACTGATTCCCCCCGCCGCCCGGGTGGGCGGCGGGGGGTCACGTCAGGATCGGCCGCTCGGCCGGTCCCGCTCCGGCCGGGTGTCAGCCACCCGTCGTGAACCGCTGGCGGCGGGCGCGGACCACGAGCAGCAGGATCCCGCCGAGGGCGATCGCTGCGACGCCCAGCAACAGGATGGCGCTCGTGTCAGATCCGGTCACCGGAAGCCCCGTGCCGTGCGTGGCCGACGGCGACGGCGCCGGCGATGTCGGCGTCACCGTCGGTGTCGGTGTCGACGAGGGCGGTGCAGCGGCGATGACGACGGTCACCTCGGCCGTGTCGCTCGACGCGGTACCGGTCGCCTTCACCGTGAAGGTGAAGCTGCTCGCGGACTCGGGGGTGCCACTGAGCACGCCGTCCCGGGCCAGGGTGAGCCCGTCGGGCAGGTCGCCGGCGGCCAGGCTGAACTTGATGTTGGAGTCACCAGTGGCCGTGAACCGGAACGAGTACGCCTCGCCGACCGTGCCCGCGGGCGGATCGCCCGACGTGATGGTGGTGGCCGGGTCGGCGATGACGACCGTGACGTCCTGGTCGGCGAAGAAACCGTTCGCGTCGGTCACCCGGACCCCGAACGTGTAGCTGCCCGGGGTGGTCGGCGTCCCCGAAAGGTTGCGCGAGAGCGACGACAGCGCCATACCCACCGGCAACGACCCCGACCGCAGCGAGGCCGAATACGGGGCTGTGCCACCCGAGGCCGTGAACGTGTGCGTCGGGTACGGCTGACCGGTGTACCAGGGCGAGGTGGGGGTGCCCGAGGTGATGGTGATGGTCGGCGCGACCACCTTGATGGTGACGCTCTGGTCGGCGAAGAAGCCGTTCGCGTCGAGCACCCGGACCTCGAAGGTGTAGGTGCCCGGGGTGGTCGGCGTCCCCGACAAGGTGCGCGAAACCGACGCCAGCGCCATACCCACCGGCAGCGAGCCCGACCGGAGTGCCACGGTGTACGGGGCGCTGCCACCCGACGCGTTGAACGTGTGCGTCGGATACGGCTCGTACGCGGTGACCGGCGAGGTGGGGGTGCCCGAGGTGATGGTGATCTTTGGCGCGACCACCTCGACGGTGACGCTCTGGTCGGCGAAGGAGCCGTCGGCATCGGTCATCCGGATGCCGAAGGTGTAGCTGCCCGGGGTGGTCGGCGTACCCGACAACTTCCCCGTCACCGACGCCAGCGACATCCCCACCGGCAGCGACCCCGACCGCAGCGCCACGCTGTACGGCGCGGTGCCGCCCGACGCCGTGAACGTGTGCGTCGGATACGGCTCATAGGCGGTGACCGGTGAGGTGGGGGTACCCGAGGTGATGGTGATCGTCGCGGCAGCCGCCGGCTGCGCCGTGCCGAAAAGCAGCACCATTAGCACCGAAAAATCATGATCGGCCGCAGCTTCTTCATCACCCGTCCAGGAATTGATCGACAGCGCCATTCGCCAGTGGAAACAGACGCTATCCAATCAGGACGAGTGGCGAGGCGAAATGGACCGAACGGTGACAGCGCGTCGCCGATTCGCGTTGCGATTCGGTTCCGCACAAACGGCCGGCGCCGACGGGGAGTCTCCCGTCGGCGCCGGCCTTGGCGGTGTGTGCGCGTCAGAGCGCGGGCGGGGTGAACGTGCCGACCACGGACTCCAGGGCGGCGGCGACCCGGTACATCCGGTCGTCGGCCATCGTCGGAGCCATGATCTGGAGACCGACCGGCAGCCCCTCGGAGAGGCCGCACGGGACCGAGATGGCCGGCCCACCGTAGAGGTTGGTCGGGATGGTGAACAGGTCGGCCAGGTACATCTGATAGGGGTCGGAGGTGCGCGCCCCGATCGGGAAGGCCACGAACGGGGTGGTCGGCGAGATCAGCGCGTCCACCTGCTCGAACGCCGCGGTGAAGTCCCGGGTGATCAGGGTGCGGACCTTCTGCGCCTGCCCGTAGTAGGCGTCGTAGTAGCCCGAGGAGAGCGCGTACGTGCCGATCATGATGCGCCGCTTCACCTCGGGGCCGAAACCGGCCTCGCGGGTCAGCGACATGACCTCCTCCAGCGACCGGTTGCCGTCGTCGCCGACCCGCAGGCCGAACCGGACGCCGTCGAACCGGGCGAGGTTCGAGGAGCACTCGCTCGGCGCGATCAGGTAGTACGCCGGCAGCGCGTACTTGAAGTGCGGGCAGGAGACCTCGACGATCTCGGCCCCCAGCTTGGCCAGGGCCTCGACGGACTCGCGGAACGCGGCCAGCACGCCCGGCTCGGCGCCCTCGCCGGTGAACTCGGTGACCACGCCGAGCCGCACCCCGGTCAGGTCGCCGGTCGCGCCGAGCTTCGCCGCGCCGACCACGTCCGGCACCGCGGCCGGGATCGAGGTGGAGTCGCGCGGGTCGTGGCCGCCGATCACCTGGTGCAGCAGCGCGGCGTCCAGCACCGTACGGGCGCACGGACCGGGGGTGTCCAGCGAGGAGGAGAACGCGACCAGGCCGTATCGGGAGGTGCCGCCGTAGGTGGGCTTCGCGCCGACCGTGCCGGTGACCGCGCCGGGCTGGCGGATCGAGCCACCGGTGTCCGAGCCGATCGACAGCGGTGCTTCGTATGCGGCCAGCGCCGCGGCGCTGCCCCCGCCGGAGCCACCAGGGATGCGGTCGAGATCCCACGGGTTGTGGGTCGGGCCGTACGCGGAGTATTCCGTGGAGGAGCCCATCGCGAACTCGTCCATGTTGGTCTTGCCGAGCATCACCGTGCCCGCGTCGCGCAGCCGCTGCACGATCGTCGCGTCGTACGGCGGGCGCCAGCCCTCCAGGATCTTCGAGCCGACGGTGGTCGGGACGCCCTTGGTGGTGAGCACGTCCTTCACGGCGACCGGCACGCCGGCCAGCGGACCCAGCTCCGCACCGGCGGCCCGGCGCTCGTCGACCGTGCGGGCGGCGGCCAGCGCGCCCTCGGCGTCGACGTGCAGGAAGGCGTGCACGCGGTCGTCGACGGCGGCGATCCGGTCCAGGTGGGCGCGGGTCACCTCGACGGCGGAGGTCTCCCCGCTCGCGACGAGCCCCGCGATCTCGGTCGCGGTGAGCCTGGTCAGGTCACTCATGAAGCCACATCCTCATCCAGGATCCGCGGGACGCGGAACCGCTGCTCCTCGGCGTCGGGCGCACCCGACAGCGCCTCCTGCGGGGTCAGCCCGGGCACCACCACGTCCTCGCGGAGGACGTTGGTCAGCGGCACCGAGTGCGAGGTCGGCGGGATGTCCGCCGCGGTGACCTCGCCGACCTGGGCGACCGACTGGAGGATCACGTCGAGCTGGCCGGCGAAGGTGTCCAGCTCCTCCTCGGTGACGGCGAGCCGCGACAGTCGCGCGAGGTGCGCGACCTCCTCGCGGGAGATGGCGGCCATGACGACCCCTTCCTGGCTGCGTGCTGCTTGCCGACCTGCCTCGCGGTGGGCGCAGGTGGTGACGTGCCGAGTCTATGTGTCGGGACCTCCGGCGGCGCCTCCGGCTCCCCGACCACCGTCACCCGGCCCGAACCGTCGGCCCCGACCCCACTGCTAGAGCGGGAGCTTCGCTCGCGCCTCATCGGCCATGTCCTCGATGGCCCGCCACTCCTCGTCGATGGTCGCCAGCTGGGCCGCGTTCGTGTCGAGGAACGCGGGCAACAACTGGCCGACGCGCGTCATGGCGGCGCGCCAGGCACCGGCCCGGCAGGTCTTGTCCGCCGCCACGGCGGACTCCTTGTACGAGACGGCCGATGGCCACTGCGCGGACCGGGGGCCCAACGGCGCTCCGTCCGCGCCGGCGAACCTGTTTCGTACGGAGGCTCGCAGTTCATCCAGGTCGTGCACCGGGAAACCCCTCCCCGCCATGCAGTCGGCGTACGACTCCATCGCGGCTGCGACCTTTCCGTCCTCGCCGACCTTCTCCACCATCTGGTGAAACCTGCCGCTCACCGCAGTCGCCGTCGCCGGCGTGAACCGGTCGACGTAGGTGTCGGTCGGCGGCTCACATGACCCGACCTTGGCCTGGTAGCGCGGCCGCTCGCCTTCGGGAAGCGCCTCGGACCCGGGATTGCGGTGTTCCGGTACTGCGGCGGCGGCAGCCAGCGAGGTGACCAGTTGCCCCAGCACCGAGTCCGCGCCCGGCTCCACGATCGCGGACACGTCGCTGGGCAGCGCGACGTGGGCAAGCCCTCGGTAGGGCTCGTGGAACGGCGGCGGGGCGTAGGCGTAACCCTCCGCCGAGACACACTTCTTGATCGGCTCCTGGTAGGCGACGTAGGTCAGCACGTCGGAGGCGCCGCGCTGCCGCACGTTCCCGTTGATGCGCTCGTAGAGATCAAGGAGATCGGCTCCGATTGCGGCGGCGGCCGTGCCGCTGACCGTGGGGGTCGACGTGCACCCGGCGGTGGTGAACGTCAGGGCCAGCCCGGAAGCCAGCAGGGCGGCCAGAGATCGACGGTGACGCGACGACGGTCCCGAGAGGCGTCGCCGCGCAACCGAGGCGGGCTTGGCAGCCCTCATCCTGACTCCCCTCAACCAGGCACCTGCTGCTCACCTCGGACGGTCGCCACCGGCCGGATGGACCGGACGGTACCGGGACAGCCACGCGACCAACTCCTCGGCCGGCATCGGCCGGGCGTGGAACCACCCCTGGGCCACGTCGCAGCCGGCCGCGTGCAGCAGCCGCCAGGTGCGTTCGTCCTCGACCCCCTCGGCCACCACCCGCAGCCCGAGCGCCGCGGCCAGCTCGATCATCGACCGGACGATCGCCGCGTCGTCCGGGTCCTCGGCCATCCCGAGGACGAACGACCGGTCCACCTTCACCTCCGACAGCGGCAGCCGGCGCAGGTGCTGCAGTGACGAGTACCCGGTGCCGAAGTCGTCCAGCGCGATGCCGACGCCGATCCGGTGCAGCTGGGAGATGCTGGCCAGCACCCGCCGGGGATCGGCCATCAGGGCACCCTCGGTGATCTCCACCTGGAGGCGGTCCGGCGGGAGGCCGTACCCGGCGAGGCGGTCGGCGATCTGCTCGGCGATCTCGCCGGTGTGCAGGTCACGGACGCTGACGTTGAGCGCGGCGCGCAGCGTGATCCCGGCCGCCGACCACTTCGCCACCTGCTCCACCACGTCGTCCACCACCCGCCGGGTGAGCAGCCGCATCACCGCGCTCTGCTCGGCGACCTGGATCAGCTCCCCCGGGTCGACCATGCCGCGGCGCGGGTGTCGCCAGCGCAGCAGCGCCTCCACCCCCACGACCTCGCCGGTGGCGATCTCGATCTGTGGCTGGTAGTACATGGTGATCTCGCCCGGATCCCCGGCCGGATCGTCCGCGCCGTCGGTCACCCCGAGGTTGCCGGGCAGGCTGCCGCCGGACACCTCGGGTGGTCGCCCGCCGGCGTCCGCCGGGCTGAGGGACTCGTCCGGCCCGGTCGTCGTCCCCGGCGATCCGTCCAGCTCGGGCGGCGCGTCGGCGCGGGCCACGCCCGTCGGCCCGTCGAACGAGACCGCCCGGGCCGCCCGGCGGCGGATCGGATCGGCGTTCGTGACGATCCGGTTGATCAACTCGTCGTCGTGCTGTGCGTCGAGCCGCTCCCGGCGCCGCCACAGCCGCCACCACGCCGACGCGTCGCCGGGCCGGGCGGCGCTGCCATCCCGGCCACCGTTGGGCGGGGCGCCGTCGGCCCGACCCGCACGGACCGGCGCGGTGAGACCGGGGTCCGGAGCGAGGGTGGCGCCGTCGCCCCCGCGCACGCCGAGCGGCTTCTCGGCGGACACGGCCGGCGTGGTCTCCAGGACCCGGCGCAGGTCGGCCAGGAGGCTGAGCCGCTCGGCGGAGTTGTGGTCGGACTCGGCCGCGTAGACGGCCACGGTGTCGTTACGGTGCTTCGCGTCGTACATGGCCACGTCGGCGTGGCGCATCAGGGTGGCGAAGTCCTCGCCGTGGTCGGGGAAGAGGGCGATGCCGATCGAGCCGCCCACGTCCAGCGGCAGCCCGTCCAGCGGGACCGGCTCGGCGAGCGCGGCGACCACCCGGTCGGCCAACTCGCGGGCCTGGTCGGTCCCGGTGAGCCGGGGCACGACGATGGCGAACTCGTCGCCGCCGAGGCGGGCCACCAGGTCGCCCTCGCCCACCACCTCGGTCAGCCGGGCGCTCACCTCGACCAGCAGCCGGTCCCCCACCGAGTGCCCGAGGGCGTCGTTGACGTGCTTGAACCGGTCCAGGTCGAGCAACAGCAGGGCCAGGTGCGCATCCGGCTCGCCCCGGGCGGCCCGCTCGGCGTGCAGGTGCACCTGCTCCGCCACCTCGGCCAGCATCGCCTTGCGGTTGGGCAGCCCGGTGAGCGGGTCGAGTGCCGCCAGCTGCTCCCGCTCGGTGGAGAGCCGGGCCATCCGGTAGACGGCGAACAGCGGCACCAGCACCAGCGGTATCAGTGCCGCGCTGGCCCGGGCGGCGGCGACCAGCACCGGAGCGAGCAGCAGCAACGAGCCGGTGGACAGCAGTTCGTACGCCAGACCGAGCCGGACGCTGGGCCACCAACGGTCGCCGAAGCGCAGCCGGATCGCCGAGTTGACCAGGCCGTAGTTGACCGCGAACCAGGCCGCGGTGGCGCCACCCACCGCCGCCACATCCGTCCAGTGCAGCCGCCCGCCGTAGAACAGGTCGCCGGGACCGAGCCGGGTGACCGCGTACGCGGCGGCGAGCGCGCAGGCGTACTGGGCTCCGTTGAAGGCGGTCCGCCACAGGGCGTACCCCATCCGCCAGCCGGAGACGGCCACCGCCACGGCCTGCACGGCGACCGCCGGGCCGAGCCCCCAACCGAGCAGGATCGCGAAGGTGAAGCAGGTGGACGGGAAGACCGCCGAGGATCGCCGCCGACCGGGCGGGACGAACGGCCGGGCGTCACCGACGACAGCGAGCGCCGCCATGGTCCAGAAGGCCGCCGGCAGCCCGGACAGCCGGTCGGGCAGCCCGGCCAGCGGCCCGGCCGACACGAGCACGGCCAGCACGCCGACCGCGACGACGAAAGCGAAGAACGGCGCACCCCGCCCGGGCGGAACGGAGTTTCGCGGGTCGCCGGTCTCCATCGCACCTCCCGGGCGGCAGCGGCATGCGCCGTCCACACGCCGTAGGCCAATGAAACGCCCTCGGTGCCGATTTCCCCGACACGACAGTCACGAATCGGTCGTAGTCGTAACTAAGTTGGTATACGCGATCAGGTCCCTTCGAGCTTCACATTGAACCTGGCCTCAGCCCTCGACGCGGGCCACCTCCCGGGCCGCGTCCGGGCCGGACTCCAGCAGCACCCGGAAGCCCTCCTCGTCGAGGACCGGCACCTTGAGACTGGCCGCCTTGTCGGCCTTGGACCCGGGGTTGTCCCCGACCACCACGAAGCTGGTCTTCTTGGAGACCGAGCCGGTGACCTTGCCACCCTGGGACTGGATCGCCTCGGACGCCTGGTCGCGGCTGAACCCGGTCAGGGTGCCGGTCACCACCACGGTCACACCCTCCAGCAGGCGCGGCCCCTCCTCGCCGGCTTCCTCGGCCATTCGTACGCCGGCCTCGGCCCATTTGCGCACCACCTCGCGGTGCCAGTCGACGGCGAACCACTCCTTGATGCTGGCGGCGATGGTCGGGCCGACGCCGTCCACCGAGGACAGCTCCTCCTCGCCCGCCGCCTCGATCGCGTCGATCGAGCGGAAGTGCCGGGCAAGGCTCTGCGCCGCCTTCGGGCCGACGTGCCGGATGGAGAGCGCCACCAGCACCCGCCACAGGTCCCGCTCCTTGACCACGGCCAGGTTCTCCAGCAGCTTGGTGGCGTTGCTGCCCAGGCTGCCGTCCTTGTTGACGAAGAACGGCGAGCGGGCGAGCTGCTCGGCGTCGAGCTGGAAGAGGTCACCCTCGTTGGTGATGATCTGGCCGTCCAGCAACGCGGCGGCGCTCTTCTCGCCGAGCGCCTCGATGTCGAGCACCTTGCGGTCGGCCAGGTAACTGACCCGCTCGCGGATCTGGCCCGGACAGTTGCGCGCGTTGGGGCAGCGGATGTCGACGTCGCCCTCCTTGGCCGGCGCGAGCGGCGTGCCGCAGGCCGGGCAGGTGGTGGGCATGACGAACGCGTGGACATCGGCGGGTCGCAGGTCGACCACCGGGCCGAGCACCTCGGGGATCACGTCGCCGGCCTTGCGCACCACCACCGTGTCGCCGATCAGCACGCCCTTGCGCTCCACCTCCTGGGCGTTGTGCAGGGTGGCGTACGCGACGGTGGAGCCGGCCACCTTGACCGGCTGGAGCAGGGCTCGTGGCGTCACCCGGCCGGTCCGCCCGACCTCGACGTCGATGTCGAGCAGCTTGGTGGTCACCTCCTCCGGCGGGTACTTGAAGGCGATCGCCCAGCGCGGCGCGCGGCTGGTCGAGCCGAGCCGACCCTGGATGGAGACCGGATCGACCTTGACCACCACGCCGTCGATCTCGTGCTCGACGTCGTGCCGGTGCTTGCCGTAGAAGGCGATGTAGTCGGCGACCCCGGCCAGGTCGGGGACCACCCGCCAGCGGTCGCTGGTGGGCAGCCCCCACGCCTTCAGCGCCGCGTACGACTCGGACTGCGCGGCCGGCTGGAAGCCCTTGCGGGCGCCGATGCCGTGCACCACCAGGCGCAGCGGCCGGGAGGCGGTCACCCGGGGGTCCTTCTGCCGCAGGCTGCCGGCGGCGGCGTTGCGTGGGTTGGCGAACGGCGCCTTGCCCTGCTCGACCAGGCCGGCGTTGAGGTCGGCGAAGCCGGCGACCGGGAAGTAGATCTCGCCGCGCACCTCCAGGAACTCCGGCACGTCCGGGAAGCCGTCGGAGGGGGTCAGCCGGGCCGGCACGTCCCGGATGCTGCGCACGTTGGCGGTGACGTCCTCGCCGGTGCGCCCGTCGCCACGGGTGGCGGCCCGGACCAGCCGGCCCTTCTCGTAGGTCAGGTTGATGGCCAGGCCGTCGACCTTCAGCTCGCACAGGTAGGGTGCGGGGCCGCCGGCGTCCCGCTCGACCCGCTCGGCCCACGCGGCGAGCTCCTCGTCGGCGAAGGCGTTGTCCAGCGAGAGCATCCGCTCGGCGTGGGTGACCGGGGTGAAGTCGGTGGAGAAGGTGCCGCCGACCCGCTGGGTCGGCGAGTCGGGGGTGCGCAGCGCCGGGTACTCCGCCTCCAACGCCGCCAGCTCGCGCAACTGCCGATCGAACTCGGCGTCGGAGATGGTCGGCGCGTCGAGCACGTAGTAGCGGTACTGGTGCTCGGTGAGCTCCTGGCTCAGCGTGGCGTGCCGCTCCCGCACCTCCGGGGTCGGCTCGGCGCCCGCCGCCGTCTCCTGCGCGGGGCTGACCGCCTGGGGAACCGCTTCCTCGGACACGCTGCCGCCTTCGGACACCGCTGTCGACCTCCCGTGATCGTGTTACCCCCGCACCGTAGCGGTTAGGGCTGACAACGCTCCCCCAACCCGCCCTGACCAGGCGCGCGACACCAGCATGCGCCGGGGCGCCGCGCAGCGACCACCCGCCCGGTCACCCGGCCGCGCCGGCCGGTGCCCCGGCTGGGCCGGCACCTGCGACCCCACCCTGTGGCGGCACCTCCGTCGCCTCCCGCACCTCAGCAGCTGAATCAGTCGGCGGGGGTGGCGAGGGTGGTGAGCTGGTCGGCGTACTCGATGCGGGTGCACCAGTCGGCGGGCCAGGCGGACATGCCGTGGGCGGCGCCGACGAAGGCGCCGGCCAGGGCGGCGATCGAGTCCGAGTCACCGGCCGTGGTGGCGCCCCGGGCCAGCGCGCCGACCGGGTCGTCGGCGTGCCACAGGGCACAGAGCAGCGCGGTCGCCAGGGCCTCCTCGGCGACCCAGCCCTCGCCGGTGAGCCGGCACGGGTCGCCACCGTCGTCCGGCCGGTCCAGCGCCGCGTCGAGCCGGCCGAGCACCTGCAGGCAGTCGTCCCAGCCCCGGGCGATGAACTCCTCCGGCGTCCGCCCGCCGGGGCGCTGCCACAGGTCGCCGAGCCAGTCGGCCCGGTAGACCGTCCGCTGCTCCCGGGCCCGTGCCACGAGCAGCCCGGGGAGCTCGGCGAGCGCGGCGCCGTCGCGCAGCAACCGGACCGCGTACGCGGTCAGCTCGCTGGCCGCCAGGCCGGTCGGGTGGCCGTGGGTCAGGCCGGCCTGGAGCTGGGCCAGCCCGGCGAGGGTGTCGAGATCGACGTCGAGCAGCCCGACCGGGGTGACCCGCATGTTGGCGCCGCAGCCCTTCGACTCGGCGATGCTCGCCTCCTGCCAGCGGGTGCCGAGGGACAGCTCGGCACAGGCCCGCAGGCAGGTCATCCCGGGCGCGCGGTTGTTGTCGGGACTGGCCGCCCAGTCCAGGAAGCGCTGCCGCAGCAGCGGCTCCACCACCTGCGGGGTGTACGCCGGCGCGTCGCGCAGCGCCCAGGCCACCGCGAGCGCCATCTGGGTGTCGTCGGTGACCAGCGCCGGGTCGCCCGCCAGCTCCCGGGGGCCGGCCGGACCGTACCGGCGGACGATCTCGGCGACGGTCAGGAACTCGGTGGGCTTGCCCAAGGCATCGCCGTAGGCGAGGCCGAAGAGCGAACCGGAGGCGCGGCGCGGCGAAGAGTCGATCACGATGGCGATCATGCATCGCCGAGGCAAGCCGCGCCGGCGGCGGTCAGTCCCAGCAGAGGCAGAACGGGTGCCCGGCCGGGTCGGCATAGACCCGGAACCCGTCACCCTCGCCGGGCAGCCGCCGTGCGCCCAGCGCCAGCGCCGCCTTCTCCGCGGCCTCGATGTCGTCCACCGTCACGTCGAGGTGGAACTGCTGGGGCCGCTCCGGGTCGGGCCATTCCGGCGCGCGCAGGTTGAGCGCCTGCTGGAAGGCGACCCGCGGCTGGTGCCCCGGCGGGCCGCCGAGCACCACCCATTCGTCGCCGTCGGAGTTGTCCTCGATCAGCGGCAGGCCGAGCAGCTCCGCGTAGAAGCCGGCCAGCGCGCGCGGGTCGGGGCAGTCGATCACGACGGAACGCAGCTGTCCAATCATGCCGGTCATCCTGCCCCGAGGGTGCGACAGGAAACTCACTCCTCGAAGAGCCGGCGACCGGCGTCCCGGCAGGCGGTGAGGACCGCGCGGGCGAACCCCGGGGTGGCCCCGGCCAGACCGCAGGCGGGCGTGACCACCACCTGTTCGGCGAGCCGGCGGCGGGGGAAGCCGAGCTGGTCCCAGATCCGGCGTACCCGGTCGGCGACCTGGGCCGACGTCGGGGCGCGACCGCTGGACGCCGGCAGCGCGGGCGCAGCGCCGGCCAGCAGCCCGAGCCCGGCGTCGATCGCCTCGCCGAGCGGGTCCAGGTCGGTGACCAGCCCGAGGTCGATCGCGACGCCGACGGCCCCGGTGGTACGGATCAGCTCCAGCGGCACGTCGGGTGCGCAGCAGTGCACCACGGTCGGCGCCCCGGCCGCCTCGATCACACCGCGCAGCAGCGCGCCGGCGACCCCCGACTCCACCGCCCGGTGCGTGCCGAAACCGCTCTCGGTGGGCACCCGGCCGGCCAGCACCGCCGGCAGCGACGGCTCGTCGAGCTGGAGCAGCACCGACGCACGGGGCAGCCGTCGGGCCACCGCCTCGACGTGCCCGCGCAGCCCCTCGGCGAGCGAACCGGCGAGGTCCCGGACCGCTCCCGGGTCGCGCAGCAGTCGGCCGCCGATCGGCAGCTCCAGCGAGGCGGCCAGGGTGAACGGACCGGCCGCCTGCACCTTGACCGGGCCGACGTACTCCTCGGCCTGCTCGGCGAGCTGGTCGAGGTCACGTTCCATCAGGTCGCGGGCGCGGCGCAGGTCCTTGCCGGGGTGCCGGGCGATCCGCCAGCGGGCCGCGTACAGCTCGATCGGCAGCTCGACGAGGAGGCCGCCGGTCCGGCCGATCAGATCCGCGCCGGGGCCCCGGGCGGGCAGCTCCGGCAGGTGCGGCAGGGCCGGCAGCTCGCCGAGCACGATGCGCTGCGCTTCGGCGATGTCGGTGCCGGGCAGCGAGCCGATGCCGGTCGCCGCCCCGGCGGGCCAGGGCCAGGTCTGATCAGTCACCGCCGAAGGTTATCGCTCCGCGGCCGACCGGCGACGGGATGCCGACGGCCGGCGGGGCCGCACCGGCGGGTGCACGACCACCTCGGCGGGCACTACGAACTTGATGACGTGGATGATTCAGCGACTCGGCAGTACCGCCGCAGGGCACCAGCCTTGGCGCAGCGCCGCCGCGCCGAGCGGGTCTGAGTCGTTCACGACATCAAGTTCGTAGCTTCCGGAGAGGCATGCCTCAGCTGGCCGGGCAGGGCACGGCGGCGCCGAGCGGCGACATCCGGCCACGGCGCGGCCTTCACCGGCCCGTCGACTCAGTCGGAGATGGTGGCGGAGCCGAGCACCACGTCCCCGGCCGGGTCCGGCCGGTACGCCACGATCGCCTGGCCGGCGGCGACCCCGCGGACCGGACGGCCCAGCTCGGCGCGCAGGCCGTCGGAGGTCAGCTCCACGGTGGCCGGCACCACGTCGCCGTGCGCCCGCAGCTGCACCTCGCACTCGATCGGCGCGGTGGGCCGCTCGCCACCGGTCCAGACCGGGCGGGCGGCCCGGACCTGGGCGACCTCCAGTGCCTCGGCCGGGCCGACGACCACGGTGTTGCTCTTCGGGGTGATGGAGAGCACGTAGCGGGGGCGGCCGTCCGGGGCGGGCCGGTCCAGGTGCAGGCCGCGCCGCTGGCCGACGGTGTACTGGTACGCGCCGGTGTGGCTGCCGACCACCGCGCCGGTGAGCGCGTCGACCACGTCGCCCGGAGCCTCGCCGAGCCGCTGGGCGAGGAAACCGCGGGTGTCGCCGTCGGCGATGAAACAGATGTCGTGCGAGTCGGGCTTGTCGGCCACCGCGAGGCCGCGGCGCGCGGCCTCGGCGCGCACCTCGGCCTTGGTCGAGTCACCGAGCGGGAAGATCGACCGGTCGAGCTGCTCCCGGGTCAGCACCGCGAGGACGTACGACTGGTCCTTGGCCTCGTCGACGCTGCGCCGCAGCAGGCCGTCCGGGCCGAGCCGGGCGTGGTGGCCGGTGACCACGGCGTCGAAGCCGAGGGCCACCGCCCGGTCCAGCACCGCCGCGAACTTGATCTTTTCGTTGCAGCGCAGGCACGGGTTCGGGGTACGGCCGGCCGCGTACTCGGCGACGAAGTCGTCCACCACATCGGAGTGGAACCGGTCGGCCATGTCCCAGACGTAGAACGGGATGCCGATCACGTCGGCGGCCCGGCGGGCGTCCCGGGAGTCCTCCAGGGTGCAGCAGCCTCGGGCACCGGTGCGGTAGGTCTGCGGGTTGCGGGCCAGCGCCAGGTGCACGCCGGTCACGTCGTGCCCGGCCGCCACCGCCCGCGCCGCCGCCACGGCGGAGTCCACCCCGCCCGACATCGCCGCCAGAACCCTCACCAGCTCGCTCCCCTCGTCCTCACCGAGCGTATCCGGGTCAACGGGGAGACCGGAGGGCGGCCGCGCGGCGGGCCCGTTCCACCGCGCCGGGCAGCGCGGTGATGAGGGCGTCGACGTCGGCCCTGGTGCTGGTGTGCCCGAGGGTGAACCGCAACGACGACCGCGCCCGGTCGTCGTCGGCACCCATCGCCAGCAGCACGTGCGAGGGCTGGGCCACCCCGGCGGAGCAGGCCGAGCCGGTCGAGCAGGCGATGCCCTGCGCGTCCAGGAGGAGCAGCAGCGCATCCCCCTCGCAGCCCGGGAAGGAGAAGTGCGCGTTGCCGGGGAGTCGGTCGACCGGGTCGCCGTTGAAGACCACCTCGGGGACCGCCCGCCGGACCCGCTCCACCAGTTCGTCGCGGAGCGCGGCGACCCGGGCCGCGTACTCCTGCTGGCCCTTCACCGCGGCATCGACGGCGACCGCGAAGGCCACGATGCCGGCGGTGTCGAGGGTGCCGGAGCGGACGTCGCGCTCCTGGCCGCCGCCGTGCAGCAGCGGGGTGGCGGCGACGTCCCGGGCCAGCAACAGCGCGCCGACCCCGTTCGGGCCGCCGAGCTTGTGCCCGGTGACGGTGAGCGCGGACACGCCGCTGGCGGCGAAGTCGACCGGCACCTGGCCGACCGCCTGCACCGCGTCGGTGTGGAACGGCACCCCGTGCTCCGCGGCGACCGCGGCGAGCCCGGCCACCGGCTGCACGGTGCCCACCTCGTTGTTCGCCCACATGGCGGTGACCAGGGCCACCCGCTCGCCGTACGCGGCCAACTCGGCGCGGAGCCACTCCGGATCGAGCCGGCCGACGGCGTCGACGGGCAGCCGGCCGACCTCGGCGCCCTCCTGCCCGGCCAGCCAGTCGACCGCGTCCAGCACCGCGTGGTGCTCGACGGCGCTGGAGACCACCCGGATCCGCCCGGAGTGGGTGGCGCGGCGGGCCCAGAAGACGCCCTTCACGGCGAGGTTGTCGCTCTCCGTGCCACCCCCGGTGAAGATCACCTCGGACGGGCGGGCGCCGAGCGCGGCGGCCACCCGCTCGCGGGACTCCTCCACCCGGCGCCGGGCCTGCCGGCCCGCCGCGTGCAGCGACGACGCGTTGCCCACCTCGCGGGCCGTGGCGACGTACGCCTCGAGTGCCTCGTCGAGCATCGGGGTGGTCGCCGCGTGATCCAGGTATGCCATCCCCTTCAGCCTAGTGGCCGAGGGTCGCCTCGCCGGATGCCGGACCGCCCCTCGCGCACCGGGACCGGTTTGTCGATCCCGGGACGTCGCGAACGTCTCCGGTAGGTACGCTGAGCTACGACGACCAGCCCGCCCGTTCCAGCGACGGTGTCGCTGAGGGCGCCCTGACGGGCTGATCGGCGGGCCGGCTCAGCTCCCCGGCCCGCCGATCAGCTCCCGTTCACTCACTTCCGCTTACGGATCTCCTCGGCGGCCTGCGGGACGACCTTGAACAGGTCCCCGACCACGCCGAAGTCGGCCAGCTCGAAGATCGGCGCCTCGGCGTCCTTGTTCACCGCGACGATGGTCTTGGAGGTCTGCATGCCGGCCCGGTGCTGGATCGCGCCGGAGATGCCCAGCGCGACGTAGAGCTGCGGGGAGACGGTCTTGCCGGTCTGGCCCACCTGGAACTGGTGCGGGTAGAAGCCGGAGTCGACCGCCGCGCGGGACGCGCCGACGGCGCCGCCGAGCAGGTCGGCCAGCTCCTCGACCAGCTTGAAGTTGTCGGCGTTGCCGACCCCGCGGCCGCCGGACACGACGACCGACGCCTCGGTGAGCTCGGGGCGGGTGCCCTTCTGCTCGGCGACCCGCTCGACCACCCTGGCCAGCTTGTCGGCCGCACCGACGGACACGGTGAGCTGCTCGACGGCCGGCGTGGCCGGGGCCGGGGCCGGAGTGAGCGAGTTCGGCCGGACGGTGACCAGCGGCAGGCCCTTGGTGACCTTGGACTTGACGATGGTCGAGCCGGCGAAGGCGACCTGGGTCGCGGTGCCGTCGGCGGCCAGGGCGACCACGTCGGTCAGGATGCCGTTGTCCAGCTTCACGGCCAGCCGGGCGGCGATCTCCTTGCCCTCCTGGGACGAGGCGAGCAGCACCGCGGCCGGCTGCACCCGAGCGACCAGCTCGGCCAGCACGGTGGCCTTCGGGGCCACCAGGTAGCCGTCGATCTCCTCGCCCTCGGCGGCGTAGACCTTCTCCGCGCCGTACTCGCCGAGCTTCGCGCTCAGCGCCTCGCCGGCCCCGGCGCCACCGAGCACGACCGCGCTCGGCGTGCCCAGCTCGCGGGCGAGGGTGAGCATCTCGAGGGTGACCTTCTTGACGCCGAACTCCCGGGTGGCTTCGACGACGACGAGAACCTCAGACATGACTCAGACCTCTCACACGAACTTCTCGGTGGCGAGGAACTCGACCAGCTTCACGCCGCCCTCGCCCTCGTCGGTGATCTTCGCGCCGCCGGAACGCGGCGGCCGCTTGGTGTGCTCCAGCACCGCGCTGGTCGCGCCGTCGAAGCCGACCTCGGACGCGGCGACGCCGAGGTCACCCAGGGACAGCGTCTGCACCGGCTTCTTCTTCGCGGCCATGATGCCCTTGAACGACGGGTAGCGCGGCTCGTTGATGGTGTCCCACACCGAAACCACGGCCGGGGTCGAGGCGGTGACCACCTCGTAGCCCTCCTCGGTCTGCCGCTCGACGGTCAGCGTCGAGCCGTCGACGGTGAGCTTGCGAGCACCGGTCAGGGCCGCGACGCCCAGCCGCTCGGCGATCATGTGCGGCATGACCTGGACCCGGCCGTCGGTTGACTCGGCACCACAGATCACCAGGTCCGCGCCCAGCTGCCCGAGGGCGGCGGCGAGCACCTTCGAGGTGGTCACGGCGCAGGAACCGTGCAGGGCGTCGTCCACCACGTGCACGGCCTTGTCCGGGCCCATCGACAGCGCCTTACGGATCGACTCGGTCGCCCGGTCCGGACCCATGGTCAGGATGGTGACCTCGCCGCCGTGGGCTTCCTTGATCTTCAACGCCTCTTCGATGGCGTACTCGTCCATCTCATTGATGACGTTGTTCGCCGAACCGCGGTCGACGGTGTTGTCGTCAGAACGCAGGTTGCGGTCCGCGCCCGAATCAGGCACCTGCTTGACGAGTACGACGATGTTCATCGCGCTTCGACGACCCTCCTGTTTGGTGTTGCGATCACTCGCCCGGTCACGGCCGCAGCCTCCCGCGTGACTTAACGATCGGTCAACTGCGGGCTGTTGTGCGGTTGCCCACGGGCAATGTTACCCACAAGTAGCATAGCCCTTCCGAAGTCCCAGAGTGACACAGCTCACCCGGGGTCCGCGCGCCGGGTAAGCTTCCAAATCGGGAGGTGACGCAAATGTCGGAAATCAGCATTTCGGCGGCCGCGCGGGGCGCGGCGGGAGTTGCGCGCACCCCCCGCCGGCCCTGTCGCCGGATGATCCCGGAGACCTACCGGTGCGCCTGCGGCCGGGTCCGTGACCGCTGCGTCCGGGCCAGTGTCCGGGCGCTCTGGTCCGCCGAGTCGATCAGGCGGACGCGGCCAACGCATTCCTGATCTTGTCGAGGGCCGTCGCCTCGGCGGGCGACATGCCGCGGTGAGCCTGCGCCACCCGATCGGCCGCGGTCAGCACCACCGACCGGTACGCCTCGACGTCCCCCGGCGACTTCGCCCGGAGGATCTCCACCGCCCGGCCCAGCGCCGGCAGCACCATCGCCTCGATCTCCAGCGCGGAGTCCCGGGGCAACTCCGGCAGCGGGCCGGTGGTCAGCGCCTCCTTCACCACCCCGCTGGCGCCGGCGAGCGCGTCGGAGGCCGCGAAGCTCTCCCGCACCAGGGCCAGCATCCCGGGCTCGGCGTTGGAGACCAGGAAGACGGCGCCGAAGGCCCCGGTCTTGAGGATCAGCCGCTCGTCCGCCGTCAACGGTTCCATGATCACGGAGTGTAGACGTACGGGGTGGTCGTGGTGACCGCAACGAGCCCGAGCCGCCCCAGGATCGGACGGCTGTCCGGGGAGCAGTCCACCTGCACCAGCGCCTTGCCCCGCTGCTCGGCCAGCCGCGCCCGGTACGCCACCAGCGCCCGGTAGATGCCCTTCTTGCGCCACTCCGGCAGGGTCGAGCCGCCCCACAGGCTGGCGAAGCCGGTCCCGCGTTGATAGCGCACCCAGCCCGCGCTGACCACCCTTTCGCCCGCCTCGGCCACCACCACCGTGATCGACTGCGGGTCCGTCTCGATCTCCCTGGCCAGCCCGGTCACCAGGTGGCTGCGGTCGGCGTGCCAGACCGCCTCCTCCATCGCGCGGATCCGCTCCAGGTCCTCCCGGGCGGTCACCTCGCGCAGGCGTACCCCCTCGGGCAGGACCGGGACGGCGGCGGCCAGGGCCGCGACCGGGCCGACCATGACGGTCTCCAGGTCCTCCGGCACGAAGCCGGCGGCGCGCAGCCGGTCCCCCAGGTCGGCCGGCTCGTCGTGTCCGGCGAGCTTCCACTCGACGGACTCGCCGCGGGCACGAAAGAACTCGACCTGCCGGGCGATCAGTGCGTCCAGTTCCGTGCCGGCCAGCCCGTCCAGGGTGCGGTAGGTGAGGAAGCCGCCATGGTCCAGGCCGACGACGCGGAACAGCGGCCCGTCCCGGTCGACGGTCACTCCCGCAGGCACCGGGTCCGGAATCTCCGGGCGGATCTGTGCGTCATAGGCGTCCCGCAGGCTTCGCGGATCAAGATCAGTCATCCTCCCAGACTATGCACCGGGCAAAGCGGATAATCGACGACGTGTGGGAGGCGATCAGGCGCTGGTTCGACCCGCGCGAGCTGCGATCGGTCGGCAGTACGCCGGACTACCGCTTCTCGCTGGCCAACGAGCGGACCTTCCTGGCCTGGCTGCGTACCGGCCTCGCGCTGATCGCCGGCGGGCTGGCCGCCGCGCAGTTCCTGCCCCCGCTCCCCCTGGCCCACCTACGCGAGGCGATCGCCGTCGCGCTGCTGCTGCTCGGCGCCACGGTCGCGGTAAGGGCGGTCGACCACTGGGCGCGTACCGAGCGGGCGATCCGGCTAAGCGAGGAGCTGCCCGCCTCCCGCTTCCCGGCGATCCTGGCGATGGCCGTCGCGCTGGGCGCGCTGTTGCTGGTGGTCGCGGTCCTCGCCCGGGCGATCCGATGACCGGCGACCCCGGACTCCAGCCGGAACGGACCCGGCTGGCCTGGCGGCGTACGCTGCTGGCGCTCACCGGGGTCACCGTGCTGCTGGTCCGGCTGGCGCTCACCGGTGATCTCACCAGCGTGCTGCTGGCCGGGCTCGCCCTGCTGACCTGGCTCGGCACGCTCGCCGCGAACTGGCGACGGGCCACCGGCACCGGGCCACGGTGGGCGCAGCGCTGGTCGTTCCCGTTGACCGCGCTGGCCGCCGCCGGTTTCGCGCTGCTCGGCGTCGTGCTGGTGGGACGCGGGCTGCGCTGACCGGCACCGCTGGTCCATGATGTCCGGCATGGCTCGCCTGTACGGACTCCTCTTCCTCGCCCAGATCGTGCTCGCCGTCTGCGCGCTGATCAGCTGTCTCTCCGCCGAGGAGGGTGAGATCCGGGCCCTGCCCCGGGTCGCCTGGGTGCTGATCATCCTGTTCTTCCCGCTGGTCGGTTCGATCGCCTGGTTCGTCGCCGGCCGGGAACCGACCGCCCGCCGACCCCGCACCGCCTGGCCGATGGGGAACGGGTTCTCCGAGCAGGACCGCCGACCCGTGGCACCGGACGACGATCCGGAGTTCCTGTCCTCCCTCGCCGAGCGGAGCCGGCGGGAGGACCAGGAACGCCTGCGCCGCTGGGAGGAGGACCTGCGCCGACGCGAGGAGGAGCTGCGCCGCCAGGACGGCGACCGGGACCGCCCGGAGGTGTGAGGATCAGGCCAGGTTCGACGAGCGGGGGTACGCGTCGGCCGGGTCGGTCAGGACGTTGACCAGGTACGGCACGCCGGCGTCGAAGGCACGGGCCAGGGCCGGGCCGAGGTCGGTGGCCTTCTCCACCGTCTCGCCGGCACCGCCGAGCGCCTCGACCACCTTGTCGTAGCGCAGGCCGGGCTGGAGGTCGGCGGCCACGTCGTAGCCGTACATGGCCCGCATCGGGTGCTTCTCCAGGCCCCAGATGCCGTTGTTGCCGACCACGATGACCACCGGGAGCTGCTGGCGGACCAGGGACTCCACGTCCATCAGCGAGAAGCCGGCGGCGCCGTCGCCCATCAGCACGCAGATCTGCCGGTCGGGGTGGCTGACCCGGGCCCCCATCGCATAGCCCATGCCGGTGCCGAGGCAGCCGTACGGGCCGGGGTCGAGCCAGGTGCCGGGCTGGGCCGGCTCCAGGTAGCGGCCGGCGTACGAGACGAAGTCGCCGCCGTCGCCGATGGTGATCGCGTCGGCGGCGAGCACCCTGCGCAGCTCGCCGTAGACCCGGGCCGGCCGGATCGGGTCGGTCTCGGCGGCCATCTCCTCGGCGTCGCGGGCCTTCGCGGCGTCCTCGGCGGTACGCAGCTGGGCGATCCAGTCGGCGTGGTCGGCCCGGTCGCCGGGGTGCTCGGCGAAGGCGGTGAGGATGAGCCGCAGGTCGCCGGCGGGGCTGGCGGCCGGCAGGACGTGCCCGGCGCGCTGGCTGGGCGCGTCGACGACGTGCACGACCTTCGCGTCGCCGAAGTCGCCGAAGCTGAGCCGGAAGTCCAGCGGGGTGCCGACCACCACGACCACGTCGGCGCCGGAGAGGGCGACCCGGCGGGCCTTGGCGAAGGCGAGGGGGTGCGCCGGCGGCAACGCGCCCCGGCCCATGCCGTTGGTGAAGACCGGCACCTGGAGGGACTCGGCGACGGCACGCAGGGCGTCGATCGCGTCGCCCGCGTACACGTCGGAGCCGGCGATGATCACTGGCCGGGACGCGCCGGCGATCAGGCCGGCGGCCTTCGCGACCTCGTCCGGGTCGGCCTCGACCGGGGCGATCGGGGTGACGGCCGGCAGGTCGGCGTCGCCGACGGAGAAGACCGCTTCGAGGGGGAAGTCGAGGAAGGCCGGGCCGCGGTGCGGGGTGAGCGCCGCGGTGAGCGCGGCGGTGACCGCACCCGGGATGTCGTCGGCGGTGAACACCGTCGCGGCGTGCTTGGTGACCGGGGCGACCAGCGGCAGGTGGTCCATCTCCTGGAGGCTGCCGGAGCCCCAACGGAACTGCGGGGCCCGCCCACCGAGCACCAGCACCGGGGAGGCGTTGAAGAACGCGCTGGTCAGGCCGGAGACGCCGTTGGTGACGCCGGGACCGGCGGTGAGCACGGCGAGGCCGGGGCGGCGCTGGAGCTTCGCCACCGCCTCGGCGGCGAAGACGGCGGATTGCTCGTGCCGCACGTCGTAGATCGGGAAGCCGGTCCGGTGCGCGGCGTCGTAGAGCGGGAAGACGTGCCCGCCGGAGAGGGTGAACATCTCCCGTACGCCGTGCGCCCGCAGCGCCGCCAGCGCCAGTTCGCCGCCGTGCCCCTCGACTCGTTCCGGCATCGCCACTCCCCTTCGTCCCAGGACCGGCATCACACGTTACTGGTCGGTAGTCACGATGGGAACCGCTCTCGGGTAGGCGGCGGTGCGCCGCCTACCCGGTCAGCGATCAGCGGCCGGTGAAGTCGGGCTTGCGCTTCTCGACGAACGCGGCCATGCCCTCGCGCCGGTCGTCGGTGGCGAAGAGCGCCGCGAAGAGCTGGCTCTCCCAGGCCAGGCCCGAGTTGAGGTCCATGTCCAGGCCGCCGTCGACGGCCGCCTTGGCCGCTCGCAGGGCCTGCACCGGGCCGGTCAGGAACGGCTTCACGTAGGCGACCGCGGCGTCGTAGACCTCGGCGGCGGGGACCACCCGGTCGGCCAGGCCGATCCGCAGCGCCTCCGCCGCGTCGATCATCCGCCCCGTCATGATCAGGTCCTTGGCCCGGGCCGGGCCGACCAGACGGGCCAGCCGCTGGGTGCCACCGGCGCCCGGGATGATGCCGAGCCTGATCTCCGGCTGGCCGAGCTTGGCGTCCTCGGCCACGATCCGCCAGTCACAGGCCAGGGCCAGCTCGCAGCCGCCGCCCAGGGCGTATCCGGTGATCGCGGCGACCACCGGCTTCGGGATCCGGGCGATCGCGCCGAGCGCGCTGGACAGGTCGGCGGCCCGCTCCGCCATGTCCACGTAGGACATGTCGGCCATCTCCTTGATGTCCGCGCCGGCGGCGAAGACCTTCTCGCCGCCGTACACGATGACCGCGCGGACCTCGGCGTCTGCGGTGGCGGCGGCCGCGGCGGCGCGCAACTCCTCCTGCACCTGGGTGTTGAGCGCGTTCATCGGCGGCCGCTCCAGGCGGATGGTGCCGATGCCGTCCTTGACTTCCAGCCTGACGAACTCGCCCACGCTGCCCTCACTTCCTCGTCGAAGTCGCGTGCCAACCTTACGGCCCGGCTCGTTGGGGTAGACAGTGTGGTGTCCGTCCCGACACCCGGAGTGCAGCCATGATCACGTACTACGACGACCGGTCGGTGCAGGTCACCTCCACCGCCGTCCAGGTGGACGGGCGGACCTACCCGCTCGCGGAACTGGGCATGGTGTGGCACCGGCGGGGCAGCCGCTCCTGGCGGGTGCTCGCCGGTCGCGGCGCGATCGGCGCGGCCCTCGCCGGGCCGCTCGTGGCCGCCGTGTGCGGCATCGGGCTCGCGCTCTGGCTGCACCGCTCCGCCGTGGTCACCCTGGCCATCGTCGGGGCCTCGGTGCTGGTCGGCCTCGGGGTCGGCCCGCTCGCCGACGTCCTCTTCGAACACCTCGACCGGTCGTACGCCCGGGGCAGCCGGGAGCTGGAGATCTGGGCGCGCTGGCGCGGCCAGCCGGTGCGGCTGCTGCACACCGGCGACGCGCTGCGCTTCGGCCAGATCTACCGGGCGGTGCAGCGGGCGATGGAGCAGGCGCCCCGACGTCAGAAGGTGATCGGCTCGTCCGGCAGCAGCCCGAGGCCGCGAAGCAGGCCGTAGGTGTCCTGCTCGCCCCAGAACTGGACGATCCGGCCGCCGGCCAGCCGGTACATCTTGCAGGCGCTCTGCACCGTGGTGGCCCCCGTCGCGTCCCGTCGGTACGTCTGCGCCATCGAGACCACCACCCGGTCCTCGGCCGCGAAGATCTCCAGGATCTCCTGGTCGATCACGGTGAGCCCGGGCGAGGAAACGGCCCCCTCCGGATAGCGCCGGCCGCGCACCGCCGTGCCGGACCCGTAGATCTCCACGTCCTCGGCGACCACCTCGGCCAGCTCGGCCAGGTCCTTGGTGACGAAGGTCCGCAGGTATCTCCGGACCACCTCGACGTTGCGCTCCTGCTCGGTCACGGCCGCCTCGGCACCGCTCCGGTCCGCCATGTTCGGGACGCTACCCGACCGGGGTCCTCTCCGCCGACCGGAACGACCGCCGCCGCACGGCCGCGACGGCATCGGCCGGGCTTGATTCCGGGTGGTTAGGCTAAGTGATGACGCTCTATTACCGGGACGACGCGGTGCAGGTCACCTCCGAGGCCATCCACGCCGGCGGGCACGTCGTCAGGCTCGCCGACGTCACGTACGTCTGGCACGCGCGCGGCGCGACCACGCCAGCCGTACGCGGGCGGGTCCTCGGCCGGGGCGTGCTGGTCCTGCTCCTCTCGCTGCCGCCGCTGGTGGCCCTGGTCTGCGTGATCTCGCTGGCCTGGGCGGCGCAGGACCGGGGCGACTGGAAGTTGGCGCTCATCATCCTCGGCGCCTTCGTGGTCGTCGGCCTGGTGCTGACCCCGTTCCTGGAACTGCCGCTCGGCTGGCTGGACCGCTCCTACGAGCGGGGCAGCCGGGTGCACGAACTGTGGGTGCAGCACCACGGGCGGGAGGTGATGCTGCTGCGCACGCCTGACGCGTTACGGTTCGGGCAGATCTACCGGGCCGTGCAACGCGCCGTCGAGCAGCGCAGTGAGCATCGGTGACCGCGCGGCGGCGGTCAGTCGCGCGGGGCTCAGCAGTCGCAGGCCACGGCGGTGCGGGGCGCGGCGGTGGCGGAGATCGCCGTGGCGGTGGGCTTCGACAGTCCGGTCACCTTCCGGCACCACTTCGGCCGGACGATGCGAACCTCGCCCTCGGCGTACCGGCGGGCGTTCCGGGCCGGCGCGGCGTAGCGGCTCCGGGCGGGGCAGCTCAGACCGGCGGGAGGTACAGCTCCTCGATCTCGACCCGGCGGGGCAGCGCCACCGAGGCGCCGAGCCGGCGTACGCAGGCCGCCCCGGCCGCCGCCGCCCAGTGCACCGCGTCGACCAGGTCCCGCCCCTCGCCCCAGGCCACGGCGAGGGCGGCGGTGAAGGCGTCCCCGGCGGCGGTGGAGTCCACCACGTCGACCTTCACCGCCGGGACGTGCACCCGTGCGCCGTCCCGGTCGACGTACCAGGCACCGTCGCCGCCGAGCGTGAGCACCGCCCGGGGCACCAGGTCGAGCAGCGCCGCGGGCTCGTCCCGGCCCCGTCCGGTGAGCGTCTGCGCCTCGGTCTCGTTGACCACCAGCAGGTCCACCGCGGCAAGCAGCTCCGCCGGCACCGGCCGGGCCGGTGCCGCGTTGAGCACCACCCGGGTGCCGGCCCCGCGGGCCGTGACGGCCGCCTCGGTCACCGTCTCGACCGGCACCTCCAGCTGCGCCAGCAGCACGTCCGCCTCGCGTACGGCGTGCAGCTCGCCCTCGGTGAGACCGGTGAACGCGTCATTGGCGCCGGGCACGACGAGGATGACGTTCTCCCCCGCCCCGCCGACCATGACCAGGGCGACGCCCGAGGCCCCGTACACCACCCGGAGCTGGCTGGCGTCGACGCCGGCCGCGGTGATCCGGGCCTTGAGCGTGACCCCGAAGGCGTCCGAGCCGATCGCGCCGAGGAAGACGCAGGACGCACCGGCGCGCACCGCGGCAACGGCCTGGTTGGCGCCCTTGCCGCCGGGCAGCATCACGAAGTCGCTGCCGAGCACGGTCTCCCCCGGGCGGGGCAGCGTGGCGGCGGTGCCGACCAGGTCCATGTTGGCGCTGCCCACCACGGCGACCCGGGTCTGCGGCACGGTGGTCCTCCTCCGCTCAGGCGGCGCGGGCGGTCCAGCGGTCGCCGGAGCGTTCGACGACCAGGGGCAGGCCGAAGGTCTTCGACAGATTGTCGGCGGTGAGCGTGTCGGCGAGCAGTCCCTGGGCCACCACGCCGCCCTCGCGCAGCAGCATCGCGTGGCTGAACCCGGGCGGGATCTCCTCGACGTGGTGGGTGACCAGCACCAGGGCCGGGGCGTCCGGGTCGTATGCCAGCTCGGCGAGCCGGCCGACCAGGTCCTCGCGCCCACCAAGGTCGAGCCCGGCGGCCGGCTCGTCGAGGAGCAGCAGCTCGGGGTCGGTCATCAGGGCCCGGGCGATCTGCGTCCGCTTGCGCTCCCCCTCGGACAGCGTGCCGTAGGCCCGGTCGGCGAGGTGGCCGATGCCGAGCTGGCCGAGCAGCGCGTGCGCGCGGGCCTCGTCGGCGCGGTCGTAGCTCTCCCGCCAGCGGCCCACCACCGACCAGGCCGCGGTGACCACGACGTCGACGACCCGCTCGTCGACGGGGATCCGCTCGGCCAGCGTGGCGGTGGAGTGGCCGATCCGCGTCCGCAGCTCGTTGACGTCGGTGCGGCCGATCCGCTCGCCGAGGACGTGTGCGGTGCCGGTGGTCGGGTGCAGCCGGCCGGCGGCCAGGTTGAGCAGGGTGCTCTTGCCGGCGCCGTTCGGACCGAGCACCACCCAGCGTTCGTCCAGCTCGACGCGCCAGTCGATGTCGTGCACCAGCGCGGTTCCGGAGCGCTTGACGCCGACCCCGTCCAGGCTGACCACCAGATCCGCGTCCACGGTCGAGTGGTTGGCGGGGGCGCCGGCGGCGCCGGGGATCAGGTCACCAGTCACCTGTCCATCCAACCATGCAGCAGGGGTGCTGCCCCCCACGGGCGGCCCCGCCACCATAGGGTGGGGCGCCGTGTCGTTGGTCACCACAACCGGAGGATCGTTCATGCCCCACCGCTGCCAGGAGCCGCACTGATGAGCGCGGTCATCGAGATCTCCGGCCTGCACAAGACCTTCCACACCCTGCGCCAGGGGCGCCAGGTCGCCGTGGACGGCTTCGACCTGCTGGTGGAGGCCGGGCAGGTCCACGGGTTCCTCGGGCCGAACGGCTCGGGCAAGACCACCACGCTGCGCGCCCTGCTCGGGCTGGTGCGCGCCGACGGTGGGCGGATGAGCGTGCTCGGGGCCACCTCCCCGCAGCGGCTGCCCGAGGTGGCGGGTCGGGTCGGCGCGATCGTGGAGAGCCCGCAGTTCTTCGGCAACTTCACCGCCCGCCGTACGCTGCGGCTGCTGGCCCGGGCCGGGGGCGTGCCCACCACCCGGGTCGACGAGGTGCTGGAGCAGGTCGGCCTGCGGGACCGGAGCGAGGAGCGGGTCAAGGGCTACTCGCTGGGCATGAAGCAACGGCTGGCGGTGGCGTCGGCGCTGTTGAAGCAGCCGGAGCTGCTGATCCTCGACGAGCCGGCGAACGGCCTGGACCCGGCCGGTATCCGGGAGATGCGGGACCTGATGCGGTCGCTGTCCGCGGCCGGGGTGACCGTCCTGCTCTCCAGCCACATCCTCGCCGAGATCCAGCTCATCTGCGACCACGTGACGATCATCAGCCGTGGCCGGCGGGTGGCGCACGGGCGGGTGGACGAGGTGCTGTCGGGCTTCGACCGGCACGAGTGGCAGGTCCGGGTGGCCGAGCCGGAGCGCGCCGCGGAGCTGCTGGGCCGCTCCGGGATGTCGGTCACCGCCCACCCCGACCACCTGGTGGTCGCCGGGGTCGACGAGCCGGAGCTGATCAGCCGCACGCTCGGCGAGCAGGGCCTCTGGGTGCGCGAGCTGGTCCCGCTCCGTCCGGACCTGGAGTCCGTCTTCCTGGAGCTGACCGGCACCACCCCGCACCCGAGCCTGCCCCATCAGGTGGGCTGGTCGGCAGGGCCACCGGCCGACCCCGACGACGTGGTGATCGATCTCGACGCGCGCGAGAACCGGGAGGTGGACGCGTGAACCTGGTCCGAGCCGAGCTGGAGCGGCTGACCGCCCGCCGCTTCGTGCAACTGATGGTGGTGCTGCTGCTCGTCGCCTTCGCGGTGACCGCGGCGACCACGCTGGCCGGGTCGCACCAGCCCACGCCGGCCGAGGTGAGCCAGGCCCAGGCGCAGGCCGCGCAGCAGCGGATGGAGCTCGAGGCCCAACACAACCGGTGCCTGGACATCAAGGCCGGGAAGGTGGAGGCGCAGGAAAACGATTACGTCCCTATGGACTGTGCCGAGCTGGACCCGGCCCTGATGGAGCATCCGCCGATCGCGGCGGACTACCTCGACGGGGTGTTCACCTTCGCCACCGAGGCCCTGCCGCTGCTCTACTTCCTCGTCGCGTTCCTGGTGCTCTTCGGGTTCCTGGTCGGGGCCTCCTACATCGGCGCCGACCTGAACTCGGGTGGGGTGGTCAACCTGCTGCTGTGGCGGCCACGCCGCTGGGCGGTGCTCGGCGCCAAGCTGGGTGCGCTGCTCGGCGCGCTGCTGGTGCTCTCCGCGGTGGCGTCGGCGGCGTACCTGGGGGTGTTCTGGCTGATCGGCCAGACGGCGGGGCTGCCCGGGCAGCTCGACGGGGAGTTCTGGGGGTCGCTGGGGGCCACTTACGGGCGGGGCCTAGTGCTGGTGCTGCTCGCCGCGGCGCTCGGTTTCGCCATCGCCACCGTGGGCCGGCACACCGCGGCCGCGCTCGGCGCGGTCGCCGCCTACCTGGTGGTGTGGGAACTGGGTGCCCGGCTGGTGCTGCAGATCCTCGACGCCGCCCGCCCGGACCAGTGGATGCTCTCCACCTATCTGGCCGCCTGGCTGAACGGCGAGATCCGGCTCCTCGACAGCCAAGCCTGCCGTGTGGTTGACGCGAGCAGCTTCTGCGACGGCACCTACACGCTGGGCTGGGGGGTGGGCCTGGCGGTGCTGCTCGGGTTGACGGTCGTGCTGGTCGGGGCCGCCTTCGCCGTGTTCCGCCGCCGCGACCTGATCTGAGGGACGTGCCGGTACGGCCCGCAGGCCGGGGCCGTACCGGCAAGTCCTTGCAGCGGTTCTCCGGTTCGTGAAGAATTCCTTCACATGGCGGCGCGGGCGGGCAGTGGCGGACGGTCAGCCGACCGTCGAACCGAACACCTCGTCACGTACCGCGTCCAGGGCGGTGCGCAGCGCGCCCCGCAGGATCGGCTCCTCGCTCAGCCCGGTGACGACCACCCGAGGCCGGACCAGGGTGATCGCGGCGACCTCGTGCTGCACCCGCTCGGCCAGCGCCGCGCCGCCCGCCTGGCCCACCTCGCCGGCGAGCACCACCAGCGGCGGGTCGAGCACCACGCAGGTGCTCGCCACCCCGAGGGCCAGTCGGCGGGCCAACTCGTCCAGCATCGGCCCGCCGGCAGTGCCTGCGGCGATCGCGAGGCGCACCGCCTCGGCGGCGTTCTCCGCGGCGAACCCGTGCTCGGCGGCCACCGCGGCGACCGCGTCGGCGCCCGCGAGCTGCTGGAACGCCGGCTTGGTCCGCTTCGAGACGTCCCGTGGGATGGGTACGCCGGGCACCGGCAGGTAGCCGATCTCGCCGGCCGCCCCGCTGCTGCCATGGTGCAGCCGGCCGCCGAGCACGATCGCCAGACCGACGCCCGCGCCCACCCAGACCAGCACGAAGTCCGACACGCCCTGGGCCGCACCGGACTGGGCCTCGGCGACGGCGGCCAGGTTGACGTCGTTCTCGAAGACCACCGGGATGTGCAGGTCCTCGCGGAGCGCGGCGAGCAGGCCGCGGTGCCAGCGCGGCAGGTTGAACGCGAAGGTGATGTCGCCGGTGGCCGGGTCGACCAGGCCGGGGGTGCCCAGCACGACCCGCCGCACGCTGGACAGCTCCGCGCCGGCGCTGCTCGCCGCCTGGACCACCGCGTTGTGCACCACGCCCACCGGATCGTCGGTGTCCTTGGTGGACTGTTCCACCCGCCCGATGATCGCGCCGGTGATGTCGGCGCAGGCAGCCACCACGCGCTCGGCGCCGACATCCACGCCGACCACGTACGCGCTGCTCGGACGGACCGCGTAGAGCTGGGCGTTCGGGCCCCGCCCGCCGGCCTGCTCGCCGACCCGGGTGACCAGACCGCGCTCCTCCAGCCGCTCCACCAGCTGCGACGCGGTGACCTTGGAGAGCCCGGTCAGCTCGCCGAGCCGGGCCCGGGTGAGCGGCCCGCGTTCGAGCAGCAGCTCCAGCGCCGCACGGTCGTTGAGCGCGCGTAACAGGCGGGGGGTGCCGGGCAGCCGGGTCGCACTCATGCCACGTCCTCTATTTTCAGTAAAGTTTGCTAACCACAAAAAGGCCTGCACAGGGGTGTCCGCTAGCGTATCGGCCGCTCCGATCCGGAGTCGTCGGACGACTCGGCAGGGAAAGGGGAACTCGTGGGGTTGGATCCAGGACTCCGCCGGCTCGCGCTGGGCACGCTGCTGGCCGCGTACCCGGGACCGGTCCCGCCCGACTGGGCGGTGGACCTGCTCGCCGACGGGCTCGCCGGGCACACCCTGTTCGGCACCAACATCCACGACCCGGCACAGGTGGCGGCGAGCACCGCCGCGCTGCGCGCCGGCCGCCCGGACGCGATCCTCGCGATCGACGAGGAGGGCGGCGACGTCACCCGGCTGGCCCACGCCGCCGGCAGCCCGTACCCGGGCAACGCCGCGCTCGGCGCGGTCGACGACGTGACGCTGACCCGCCAGGTGTACGCGGCGATCGGGGCGGAACTCGCGGCGCTCGGCGTCACCGTCGACCTGGCTCCGACCGTCGACGTGAACAGCGCCGACGAGAACCCGGTGATCGGCACCCGCTCGTTCGGCGCCGACCCGGCCCGGGTGGCCGCCCATTCGGGGGCCGCGGTCGCCGGTCTCCAGGCCGTCGGCGTGGCCGCCTGCGCCAAGCACTTCCCCGGCCACGGCGCGACCGTCGCCGACTCCCACTACGAGCTGCCCACCGTCGACGTGCCGGCGGCGGTGCTCCGCGAGCGCGACCTGCCGCCGTTCGCCGCGGTGATCGACGCCGGGGTACGAGCGATCATGACCGCGCACATCCGGGTACCGGAGCTGACCGGCGACGGCCCGGCCACGTTCAGCCGGGCGGTCCTGGTCGACCTGCTGCGCGGCGAGTACGGCTTCACCGGCACGGTGATCACCGACGCGCTCGAGATGAGGGGCGCCGCGCTGGCCGCCGGCGGGGTGGGTCCGGCTGCCGTACGCGCCCTGGCCGCCGGCGCGGACCTGCTCTGCATCGGCGCCAAGGTCGACGCCGACCTGGTGGAACAGGTGGTCGAGGAGATCGTCGGCGCGCTCGGCGACGGCCGGCTGGACCGGCTCCGGGTCGAGGAGGCGGCCGGTCGGGTCGCCGAGCTGGCCACCTGGACCGAAGCCGTCGGCGTCCCGGCCCCGGGCCCCGAGGGCCTCGGCTACGCCGCCGCACTCCGGGCGGTACGCGTCGAGGGCGACGTCACCGGCCTGACCGCGCCACTGGTGGTGCAGGTCCACGCCACCTCGACCATCGCCGAGGGGCGGGTGCCGTGGGGGCTGGGCCCGCACCTCGCCCGGGCCGAGGAGGTCCGGGCGGTCGCCGGGGAGACCGACCCGGACGAGCTGCGCCAGCGGGCCGGGGACCGGCCGATCGTGCTGGTCGGCCGCCACCTGCACCGCCTGCCCGGAGCGCGGGAACTGGTCGAGGCGCTGGCCGCCGCTCATCCGGTGACCGTGGTGGAGATGGGCTGGCCGGGCGCCTGGCGTCCCACCGGGGCGCGCGCCTTCGTCACCACGTACGGCGCCAGCCACGCCAACGGCCGCGCGGCGGCGCAGGTGCTCGGCCTGGCCGGCTGAGCCCCGCCGCCCACCGGCCGACGTCGGGCCGCCCCGCTCACCGACGGGGGATGCGGGCCGGCCCGACGCGCTCTTGAACACGTTCAAAACCTGTCGTACGCTGAGCCCGACCTGAATTTGAACACGTTCAAGAAGGGCGACGAGATGGACGTGAAGGTCTGGATGTACCTGGCCTACCTCGCGGTCAGCATCGGTCTGACCGTCTGGGTGGCCCGGGCGCTCTCCCGCAACGGGCTGGTCTTCCTCGAGGACGTCTTCAGCGACAAGCGGCTGGCCAACGCGGTCAACAGCCTCCTGGTGGTCGGCTTCTACCTGCTCAACCTCGGCTACGTGACGGTGGCGATGAAGGAGGCCGCGCCGGTCGACACCACCAGCCAGGCGCTGGAGGAACTCTCCATGAAGGTCGGCCTGGTGCTGCTGGTGCTCGGCGCGCTGCACTTCTTCAACGTCTTCGCGCTCGGCCGGTACCGGCGCGGCCGACTCCGCCAGCAGGCGGCCGCCCATCCCCCGCTCGCCCCGGCGGGTCACCTGGCCGCGCCGCCCGGCCCCCGGCTGGCCGGCCCCGCCGGCCCGATCCCGGCCGGCGGTCCCGCACCGTCCGCCGGACCGACGCCGCTGGCACCGTGACCGTCGGGCCGGGCGGGCACCCGGCGGATCCCACCGGGCACGGGGCTGGTGGGATCCGCTGGTTCACCGTCCTCTACGACGCGCACTGCCCGGTGTGCCGGGCCGCCCGGCAGTGGCTCGCGTCCCGCGCCCAGCTCGTACCCCTGGAGTTCGTGCCGGCCGGCTCGGCGGAGGCCCGGCGGCGCTTCCCCGGGCTCGACCACGACGCGACGCTGCGGGACCTGACGGTGGTGGCCGACACCGGCGCGGTGTACGCCGGCGACGGTGCCTGGTTCGCCTGTCTCTGGTCGCTGGCGGACCACCGGTCGACGGCCGAGCGGCTGGCCCGCCCGCACCTGCTGCCGCTGGCCCGGCGGATGGTGGCGACCGCCTCCACGGTGCGCGAACTGGTCCGCCAGCCGCGGCCGGACCCGGGATACGGTGACGACGATGACCGAGCAGACTGCGACGACAGGTGCGGGTGGCCCGACCACCGGGGCGACCGCCCGGGGTGAGCAGACCCGGCAGCTGATCCTGGACACCGCGATGCGGCTGTTCCGCGAGCGGGGCTACGCGCGCACCACCATGCGCGCGATCGCCCAGGAGGCCGGCGTGGCGGTGGGCAATGCCTACTACTACTTCGACTCGAAGGAACACCTCATCCAGGGGTTCTACGCGGACACCCAGCACGAGCACCGGGCGGCGGCGGCGTCGGTGCTCGCCAGGGAGCGGGACTTCGCCGCCCGGTTGGCCGGGGTGCTGCACGCCGGCGTGGACGTGCTGACCCCGTACCACTCGTTCGCCGCCAGCTTCTTCAAGACGGCGGCCGAGCCGACCTCGCCGACCAGCCCGTTCTCGTCGGAGTCCGCCGGGCCCCGGGAGGCATCGGTCGCGCTGTTCCGGGAGGTGCTGGAGGGCTCCACCACCCGGGTGGACCCCGAGCTGCGTCCGGCGCTGCCGGAGCTGCTCTGGCTCGCATACATGGGCGTGGTCCTCTACTGGGTGCACGACCGCTCGCCGGATCAGGTGAAGACGCGGCAGCTGATCGACAACGCGGCGCCGCTGGTGGACCGGCTGGTGGGGCTGTCCCGGCTCCGGGTGCTGCGACCGGTGACCCGTCAGGTGCTCGCCCTCATCCGCACGCTGCGTCACTGACCTCCGCCGCCACCGGGCGTCAGGGCGGAAAGACCCCGTACGAGGTCCAGCCCCGGTCCGGGAAGCCGGCCGCCTCGGCCACCCGCGCGGAGGCCCTGTTGCCGAAGTCGTGCAGGTAGGTGGGGACGGCTCCCTCGTCGAGCACCCGCCGGGCCGCCTGTGCGACCAGCCGCCGGGCCAGGCCCCGCCCCCGGGCCGACGGCACCGTGCCGACGGCCAGCTCGTGCCCGTGCGCGTCGTGCCGCTTGATCCCGGCACCGGCGAGGTAGCGCCCGTCGGCGTCGCGTACCACCAGCACCTCACGGTCGAAGAGCCGCAACCAGGATGGCAACCCTGGCGTGGCAGGCGGAATCCACTCGCCGACATCGGGCAGCGGTGCCGGGGCGGTGCTCCAACGGAACAGGCCGGTCTGGGTGGCGAACTCCGGCGACCCGACCGCGGCCGGCAGGGTGGCCAGCAGTTCCTCGGCCGACCGCCCGTGGGCGAGGGCCCGGACCGTGGTGATCCGGTCCGGCGGCACGGAGAGGATCGTGCACCCGGGTGACCCGACCGCGATGGCCGGCCGCAGCCGGCCGTCCCACGCCGGCCGGGCGCGGCGGCGTGAGCGGACCACGTGCAGCCCGGGGCCGGCCGGCCACTGTCCCAGCCAGGTCGCCAGGTGCAGGAACAACCGCCGGTCGAGCACCGGGGCACACCTCCTCACCCGCCGGGTCGTCGCGCCACGCCTCGTGATCACGCTACGCCCGACCCGGTCCATGGCCCGGCGCCGGGCGAGGCCCGTCCGGCCGGACCACGCCAACCGTAAGGCCATCGCAATAGATCAACCACCCACCCGCCGATACGCTGGCCCCCACGACGGGGAGGTGGCCGTGGCGCAGCGGGTCCTGGTGGTCGACGACGACCGGACGGTCGCCGACGTGGTCTGCCGGTATCTGGAGCACGCCGGCTACGAGGTCAGCCACGTCGGGGACGGGTCTGCCGCGCTCGCCGCCGTGGCCCGCCGCCCGCCGCACCTGGTGGTGCTCGACCTGATGCTGCCCGTGCTGGACGGGCTGGAGGTCTGCCGGCGGCTGCGGGAGCGGCCGGACGGCGTACCCATCGTCATGCTGACCGCGCGCGGCGACGAGGCCGATCGGATCCTCGGCCTGCAGCTGGGCGCGGACGACTACCTCGGTAAGCCGTTCTCTCCGCGCGAGCTGGTGCTGCGGGTCCGTTCGGTGTTGCGCCGGGCCGGCGGGGAGCCGGCCGGCGCACCCCCGCAGGTGCTGTCCGACGACGGCCTGGAGGTGGCGACCGGGCCCCGGGTGGCCCGGCTGCACGGCCAGGAACTCACCCTGACCTTGCGCGAGTTCGACCTGCTGGTGCATCTGATGCGGCACCCGGCTCGGGCGTTCCGCCGGGCCGAGCTGCTGGAGCGGGTGTGGGGGTGGAGCTTCGGCGACCAGTCGACGGTGACGGTCCACGTCCGACGGCTGCGGGAGAAGATCGAGGCCGATTCGGCCAGCCCGCGACGGATCGTCACCGTGTGGGGCGTCGGCTACCGGTACGAGCGGGCCGATGCGTGACCTGGCGCTGATCTTCGGGGTGGCGCTGATCGCCGCGCTCGGCGTCGGGCTGGCCGGCGCACTCGCCCTGCGGCTGCTGCGCGGCCGGTCGATCACCGGGCACATCTTCGTGCTGCTGACCATCACGGTGGGCGCGGTGGTCGCCGGGGTGGCGGTGGTGGCCGAGGCGATGTTCCTCTCTCCGCACGACCTGGAGGTGGTGCTGATCACCGTGTCGGCCGCGGCGGTGGTGAGCCTCGCGGTCGGCTGGCTCTTCGGCCGCCGGCTGGCCGCGGCGGCGGTCTGGGCGGTCCAGGCGCGCGAGCGGGAGCGACGGATCGAGAAGGGGCGCCGGGACCTGGTCGCCTGGGTCTCGCACGACCTGCGCACCCCGCTCGCCGGGCTGCGAGCGATGGCCGAGGCGCTGGAGGACGGGGTGGTCCGCGACCGGGAGACGGTGGACGAGTACCACCGCCGGATCCGGACGGAGACCGACCGGATGACCCGGCTGGTCGACGACCTGTTCGAGCTGTCTCGGATCAACGCGGGCGCGCTGCGGCTGTCGCTGTCCGCGGTGCCGCTCGGCGATGTGGTCTCGGACGCCCTGGCCAGCACCGCGCCGCTGGCGGCCGCGCGCCGGATCCGGCTGGTCGCCGCCGAGTCGGGCTGGCCGACGGTCACGGCGAGCGAACCGGAGCTGACCCGGGTGGTGGGCAACCTGCTGCTCAACGCGGTCCGCTACACCCCGGCGGACGGCACGGTGCGGGTGGACGCCGGCCGCGACTGCGACACCGCGTGGCTGGCGGTGGCGGACAGCTGCGGCGGTATCCCCGAGACGGACCTGCCCAGGCTGTTCGACGTGGCGTTCCGAGGCGAGCCGGCGCGGACGCCACGCCCCGGCAACGGTGGCGCCGAGGGGTCGGGCGGGCTGGGGCTGGCCATCGTGCGCGGGCTGGTTGAGGCGCACGGCGGGCGGGTAGATGTCCAGAACATCGCCGAGGGCTGCCGGTTCGTGATCCGGCTGCCGGCGGCGGGAACCTGACGCATCGATCGCACGTCATATTCGTGCCCATACATGTACAACTTTTCGGGGACGGTGATGGTCATGCCGAATCAGCCGAACGACCCGTACCAGCAGGACAGCGAGCGGGGCTGGCCGGCCGCCGAGGCCGTCGGGTGCCCGGCGCAGCCCCCGTACCGGGAGGCTCGGGCGAACGGAGCGCTCTCTTGGGCCGCGCTGAACGCGCTGCCGGCGCGCACCTCCACCCGGCGTGGCCTGAACGCCCGCTGACGCGGCGGAGGCGGGCGGGGAGCGAAAGGAACGACACACCCAGGCGCTCCAACCGGGCTTTCGCACATGTGTCGGGTAGCGTCTTCTGGTCCGAAATCCCGGCCTACGACAGGAGAAGCTCCGCGCATGGGCAAGAAGACGATCCACGTCTCCGACTTCAGCGGCACGGTGCTGCGCCCCGACGACGAGGTGGTCAAGGTCGTCGTGCTGGAGCACCCTGACCTGGTCGTCGGGCCCGTGCAGCTGGACGCCACCCCGGTCGAGGTGGAGAGCATCGACGATGCGGCGCTGGACGTGGCCGTGGTGGAGGTCCACGACCGGCACGGCGGGGGCGAACCGCGCCGGGTGGTGCTGACCGCCAGCGAGTTCGACGCCATGGCCACGGATGTGCCGATGGCGCAGTTGCTGCGCACCGCCGAGCGCGTCAGGCCGCCGAAGGCGCGGCGGAGCCCGGAGAAGGTCGACTACGGCACCATCGAGCACGCCGGAAAGCCCCACCGGGGCCGGGTCACCGAGGAGGAGGCCCGGCTGGTGCGGGAGCGCCTCGACGAGGTCAACAAGCGCCTCGCCGACGCCGGCGTCCGCCAGGTCGACCCGACCGACCCGGAGCACGCCGCGCGCTACGGCTTCCCCACCGCCGACTGACGTCCCGGTTTCCGGGCACCCGCCCCCGCGGCGAGTGCCCGGTGGGGCACAGTCAGGCCATCTTCCGGGCGATCTCGGCCAACGCGCCCCCGATCGCGGCCTCCATGGTGTCCTTCGCCAGGCCGAGGCCGGTGAGCACGCCGTCGCCGTCCTCCTCCTCGATCAGGGCGAGCAGGATGTGCTCGGTGCCGATGTAGTTGTGGCCGAGCCGGAGGGCCTCCCGGAACGTCAGCTCCAGCACCTTCTTGCCTCGCGCGTCGTAGGGGATCAGGTCCGGGACCTGCTCGGCCTTCGCCGACAGGGTCGCGGCGACCGTCTCCCGGAACCGCTCCGCGGACACGCCGGCGGCCTCGATCAGCCGGGGAGCCAGCGCGTTCGGGTCGACGAACAGGCCGAGGGCGAGGTGCCCGGGGCCGATCTCGGCGTTACCGGCGGCCCGCGCCTCCTCCTGCGAGGCCATCACCACGTTACGGGCCCGGGGAGTGAACCGGCCGAAGCCGGCGTTCGGGTCCAGGGCAGCCGCCGTCTCGGCCTTGGCGGCGGAACGCTTCTGGGCCGCCTGCTTGGTGACGCCCATGCTGTGGCCGATCTCCGTCCAGGAGGCACCGGACCGGCGGGCCTGGTCGACGAAGTGGCCGATCAGGTGGTCGGCGACGTCACCCAGGTGGTCGGCGACCAGGACGGCGTCGGCGAGCTGGTCCAGCGCATCGGTGTGCGCCTTCTTGATGCCCTCGATCAGGTCGTCGAGGCGTACGGGGTGGGTCATCTTCACGGGATCCGTCATGCGTCAACCATAGGTTGACGACCCTCCTCCGTCAACCTTGAGTTGACGCCCCCTCGCCAGGACTGCTCGTCTTACACCGCCGGCTGCCGTCCCCGCCCTGCCGGGTACGCGCCCCGAGCCGCGCACCCGGCCGGCGGTACCAGGTGTCGTCGGCGCCGCGATGGGCGCCGCCGTTCCAGCCCCAACCCTGCCCGCCAGGAACCGTGCGGGGCTCCCCCGAGCGGGGGATCCCGATCCCCCGCGGGCGGGTACGCCGCTGGCCGGCACCCCCATGCTGCGGGGTGCCGGCCAGCGGCGTTGCTCATGCTGCTCACATGTGTTGTCAGCTGTTCCAGTAGTGGGCGACCAGGTCGGC